>CANJQH010000001.1 GCA_947476335.1 Anaerolineae bacterium
AGCACGACCGCGACGGTCGTCGCTGTGCCAACGCTTGCTGTGATCAGCACGACCGCGACGGTCACAAGTGCGACGGCGATGCCGACGTCAGCGCTGACGTCGACGTCAGTGTTGACGCCGACGACGTGTGTGGATGGTGGTGCGTGGGCTGGGTACTTTGGTGCCGGCGTCAGTTGTCTCGACGGAGTCGGCTGGCAACTGTTCGATGAAAAATCGAAGTCGATTGCGAGCGATCAGGTGAGCGACGTCGAGCAGTGTGGCGAGAAGATCGTCGTGGCGCATACGTTCGGCATTAGCACGCGAATCAAAGGACGCTGGCGCACGGACAGGCTGCGCGCAACGGCGGGTTCGGCTGCGGCGGTCGATTGTGATGTGCAGGGCAATGTGTGGGTGGCGCACTATGACGGTGTGAGCGTGTTCGATGGCAAGAGTTTTCGCACGATCGAATCGCGGCGCCTCGGCTCCGGTAGCGGTGCCAAGGTCGTGCAGGACGTGGCGGTCGGACCAGATGGGAAAGTGTGGGTTGTCACTGCGAACAGTGTGGCGCGCTACGATGGTGCGACATGGAAGGTGTGGGAGCAGGGCGCCGGATTTACCAGGCAGGAATTTTTTGGGCACGTGGCGGTCGATTCGCACGGCCGACCGTGGGTGACGGCGGTTGGCGGCTTGTATATCTTCGACGACGGCGCATGGATGCGTATTGAGCAGCCGGACATGATCAGCGTTGAGGGCATCTTTATTGACGCGGCGGACCGCGTGCTGGTGGCTTCTACGGATCATGGGGTGTATGTCTACGAGGACAATGCGTGGATCAACTACAGCCGCGAGAACAGCGCGATTTCGAGTGATCATGTGCATGCGGCGGTGGTCGATGCGCGTGGGCGCATATGGATTGCGACTGCGTTTGGGCTGGACGTGGTGCAGGGCGATGAGTGGCGGCATTATCGTGTGAGCAACTCCGGCCTGCAGGACAACGACGTGCGCGTGCTGGATGTTGAGGGCGCCGGGCCGCTGCTGCCGCTGACGGCGATGCAGGAGATCACTGGAACGCTTGCCGGCCGCGTGATGAACGCGGATGCACCGGAGGCGGGCGTGACGATCGAGTTGTGCGTGGAGTACGTCGGTGGAAGTTTTCGCGGTGCGAGCCCGTGCGCCGAGCAGCCATATTCGCGCACGGCTGTGACCAATCAGGCCGGGCGATATACGTTCGCGGACTTGCCGGCGGGGGATTACTACGTGGTGTTTCGCAAGCCTGGTGGTGGCTGGGTGCGGCTGATGGCGGCCGACGGCTTCGCGCCGGAGCGTGTGCGTGTGGACGGTGGCCGCGGCGCGGGCGACGTGAACATTGACATGGCCAAGGCAAAATGAGCACTCACTGACGGTCGTAACTACTCAGGCCAGCCATTTTCCAACGCGAAACACACTATTCTCTCCCCATTCGGGGGAGAGAATAGTGTGTTTCGCGGGAAATACTGATTTGGGCCTGAGTAGTTACTGACGGTCTATGTTTTGATCGCGGCGTACGACGCTGAGCGTTACCTGTGCATCGCGATCGACAGTGCGCGCGCAGGAAATCGCGTGAACGCATTCGCCCTCCGACATCGCCGCCCCTTCATCTTCTGATGCTCATGCGCGTGATCTTCAGCCCAGCGCCTTGAAGCGCCGCACGATTTCGTCTTTTTGCGCGGGGTGGTCGATGATCGGCGCCGGGTAATCTTCGCCGATCACACAGCTGGCCATACGCTGTTCCATCGGCGTCATTTCGTGTGGTGCATGAATATGCTTTCCGTGCACGCCGTGCAATTCTGGCACCCAAGTGCGGATGTAGTCGCCGTCGGGGTCGAAGCGTTCACTTTGCAGGCGTGGGTTGAACACGCGGAAGTACGGCTGTGCGTCGGTGCCGGTTGAGGCTGACCATTGCCAGCCGCCGTTGTTGGAGGCTGGGTCGCCGTCGACGAGCTGCTGCATAAACCAGCGCTCGCCCCATTGCCAGTTCAGCAGCAGGTCCTTGGTAAAAAAAGATGACACGATCATGCGTGCGCGGTTGTGCATCCAGCCGGTCTCCGCGAGCTGGCGCATGGCGGCGTCGACGATGGGGAAGCCGGTGTGGCCAGTGCACCAGGCGTCGAAGCGCGCCTGGTCGAGCGCGTCATCGCCGCTGCCCCAGCGCAGTGCGTCGTATTGTTTCTTGAATGCACCGCGCGCGGCGTATGGGAAATTCGCCAACACCTGCTGATAGAACTCACGCCAGATGAGTTCGCTGATCCATGTTTCGAAGCCGTCTTTTTGGTTGAACTGTGTGGCGGCGTGTTCGGCGGCGGTGACGCAGGTGCGCGGCGAGATAGTGCCGAAGCGCAGGTGGGGTGAGAGGCGCGAAGTGCCTTCAATTGCTGGAAAATCGCGCTTGTCGGCGTAGGCGTTGACGCGGCGCGAGTCGATCCATTCGCGCAACATCTCGTGCGCGGCCCGTTCTCCGCCGCGTGGGATGCGCTGGTTCGAAGCGGCGATGCCGAGTTCGGCCAGCGTTGGCAGGGTGAGCGATTTCACAGCTGGTGTGCGCAGGACCATGTTGGAATCAGCCAGTGGCAGTGGGCGCGGACGGGCCAGCCACGCACGTTTGTAGGGCGTGAAGACGGTGTAGGGCGAACCTGCGCCGGTCAGAATTTCGCGTTCTTCGAAGATGACTTGGTCTTTGAATGCTTCGACGCGTACGCCGGCGCTGCGCAGTGTGCGCGTGATGTGCGCATCGCGCGCGCGCGCGGCGGGCGTGTAGTCCTTGTTGAAGAACACGGCGCTCGCGCCGGTTTCGTGCGCAAGCTGAGCGAGGATGGCCGCTGGGTCGCCGCGGCGCAGAATCAGGCGCGAGCCGCGCGCGCGCAGCGATTCGTCGAGCGACTGCAGGCAGTCGAGCATGAAGCGCACGCGTGCCGGCGCCACGCCGCGGCCGCGCAGCAGCGCGTCGTCGAACACGAAGACCGGCAGCACATCGCCGTTTGACTCGTGCACGGCGGCGTCGAATGCGGCGTTGTCGCTGAGGCGCAGGTCACGGCGGAAGATGTGGAGGACTTGCATTGTGCTGGTGATGGTCGATAGTGATGGTCGATAGTGATGGTCGATAGTGGATGGCGATCGCGAAACTACTATCGACGATCTGCTATCCACGCTGCGAAATCCCCTACCCTTCCGCGCCCAGCCGCTGTAACAGCAGCCAGGGGAAGAGTTCGGGATCCTGGAAGGCGCGCGTCCAGCCTTTGTCATGGTCGGCGTCTTCGTAGAGAGTGAACTTTGGGTTGGCGCCACAGGCGCGCAGAGCGTCGACGATGGCGATGGATTCCTTCGGGTTGACGTTGCGGTCCTTCTTGCCCGCGAAGACCCAGACTGGGATGTCCTTGAGCACGCAGAGCTGTTTGGCGTTGTAATAGTAGCCGCCGACGACGGAGACGATTGCGGCGAAGCGCGTCTGGTCTTTCATCGCCAGCGCCCAGACGCCGTAGGCACCCATGCTGAGGCCGGTGAGATAGACGCGATCCGGGTCGATCGACAGGCTCGCCTGCAGATCATCGAGCAGCGCGCTGACGGCAGGGACGGAGCTGTCCCAGGCGAAGATGGGCGACTGCGGCGAGACGACGACCGCGGGGAAGTCAGCTTCGTGGTCGAGGCGGGCGGGCAGAATGGCGTTGTGCAGCTTGGTGATGTCCGCGCCGAGTTCGCGTGAGCCGTGCAGGAAGACGACGAGCGGGAATGTGGCGTAGGGATCCTTGCCGTACGACTCAGGCAGGTACAGAAGATATTTCAGTTTTTGCACGCGCCTGCCATTCTTGAATGTAAATGTGTAGGCGTGCTGGCCGATGGCAAAGTTGCCGCCTTCCGGCGCGGGCTCGGTCGGCGGCACGGCTGTGGGCGAAGGCTTCGGCAGCGGCTTTGGCGACTGCGCATGCGTCGGCGCGGCAGCGGCCAGTACACAGAGCAACGCGATCAGCAGATTTCGAATCACGGTGAGCAATCTGTTCATTACTTAGTGCAGCTTCATCCAGCCCGGCTGGTCACCTGGTGGCGCAATCTCGACGTTTTTCGCGCTTGTGAGGTTGATTTCGTCGTGTTCGTCGCGATTTTCGTGCAGCTGATCCCAGCCGGCCGGCTTGATGGTCATGCCTTCACCGGCGAGCAGGCCGGCGACGCCGCGCTGACCAGGTTCGGCGGGGAACGTGGGAATCCAGCGCGTCATTTTCGGCGGCTTGTAGTTCGTCGGCTCAGTGTAAGTGCTGAGGTAGCCCTCGAAATTTCGAAACACGATGCGGTGGTGCGACTGGCTGAGCAGATAGTTCGGCTGCACGGGGACTTTCCCGCCGCCGCCGGGGATGTCGACGGCGAAAGTCGGCACGGCATAGCCGCTGGTGTGGCCGCGCAGCGATTCCATGATTTCGAGGCCGGCGGCGAGGGTGGTTCGGAAGTGGCCGCTGCCCTCGACGAGGTCGGCCATATAGAGGTAGTACGGCCGTACGCGCATCTTGACCAGGTCGTGCATGAGTTTGCGCATAGTGTTGGGGTGGTCGTTCACCCCGGCCAGCAGCACGCTTTGATTTCCGAGGGGAATACCGGCGTCGGCGAGTTTGGCACAGGCACGCACGAGCTCAGGCGTGATTTCCTTCGGATGATTAACATGGATGTTCATCCACAGCGGGTGATGCTTGCGCAGCATTTCGACGAACTCGTCGGTGATGCGCTGCGGCATGAAGACGGGCACGCGCGAACCGATGCGGATGATTTCGATGTGCGGAATTTCGCGCAGGCCGGTCAGCAGCTCGTCGAGGATTTTCGGATTGAGCGTGAGCGGGTCGCCGCCGCTGAGTAGCACGTCGCGCACCTGCGGGGTACGGCGCAGATATTCGAGCTGTTTGACATAGTTGGCGCGGTTGAAGAACGCCGCAGTTGGGTCGCCTACGACTCGGCTGCGCGTGCAGTAGCGACAGTATGACGCGCACTGCGTCGTCACCAGCATGAGCACGCGGTCAGGGTAGCGATGCACAAGGCCGGGTACAGGCGAATGTGCGTCCTCGCCGAGCGAGTCCTCCATCTGTGCTTCGAAGGCCTGCAGTTCTTCCGCGCGCGGAATGACCTGCAACCGTACCGGGCAGTCGGGATCGTGCGGATCGATCAGCGACGCGAAATACGGCGTGATATCGACGCGGAATTTATTTGGCGCTTTGAGGCCGATGGTTTCGCTTTCAGTCAGCTCGATGAATTGTGCAAATTCATCGTAGCTGTTGATGCGATTTGCCAGCTGCCAGCGCCAGTCATTCCACTGGTCGTCGGACACGCTTGTCCACGGCTTTGCACGCTCGGTGGTGTTGGCAGGTAAAGAATAGGGTATAGCCATCGTACTTAGTCGATGGTCGCGCCGGGGATGGCCGACGCAATATTTTTCTTTAGTTCATCGATCGATTGTCCGCCGGTAAATACTTTGTCGTTGATGACGAATGAAGGCGTGGACTGCACGTTGAGGCGGTTGGCGTCGTCGGAGATGACCTTCAACTGATCCGCCTTTGCGCCTGAATCGAGGCATGTGGCGAACGATGCTGCATCGAGACCGATGCCGGCAGCCATGAGCTTGAGCCGTTCTTTGCTGAACTGGCCGACATTTTCGTCGTACTGGTTGCCGTAGATTGAGTTGTGCATGTCCCAGAACTTGCCCTGGTCCGCAGCACACAGCGCGGCGGTGGCGGCGTCGGTCGATTCCGTGGTGCCGGCGCGCGTTTCGAGGAACGTGAGCGGATGCACTTCATAGCGCACTTTGCCGCTCTTGCTCAGCGCGGTGAGGATGGCCGATTCGTTGGCCGACCACTGAGCCTGGCATGCCGGGCACTGGTAGTCGATGAATTCGATGATCTTGATCGGCGCGTTTGCGGGGCCGAAGGCGGCGCCGTTCGGCTCGGCGTTCGCCGGCAGTTCGCGCGTGACAGCCTTGGGCGCCGGCAATGCGGCGTTGATGCTGCTGCTCGTCGTCTGGTTGCGGCTCACTATCGCGACACCACCGATGATAACCACTGCCAGAACGGCAATGATGACGATGATCTGAATCCACTGCTTGCGCTGCTGCTGGCTCTGACGCACTTCGAGTTCTTTTCTCTTTGACATGTTTTCCTCGATTTTTTATCTGTAGCTCTGCACCTGCAGAAGCTGGATTGGGAACTACTTTCTAAAAAGTAAATAAAAAGTAAATAAAAGGTAAATCGCTGCTCGGGCCGGGTTATTTTTTCATCGCGAAATACGTTGCCTCTTCACCTTGCTTCACCTTGCTTCACCTTGCTTCACCTTGCTTCACCTTGCTTCACCTTGCTTCACCTTGAGTGAGAGACCGCATATTTTGCAGGAAATACTGATCTCAGCTGAGTAGCGATATTAGCGCGATTCGTGCGGAAGTGAAGAGTGTATGGCGTGGATAACCGAGTTTTAAGTGATTGTGCCGTCATCGCACTGTCATCGCACTGTCATCGCACTGTCATCGCACTGTCATCGCACTGTCATCGTAATGTCATCGCACCCGTCAGTTCGAATGCGCCGGTTTCGGCGAAGCCGAGGCGTGCGGCGAGCCGCTGCGACGCGACGTTGTCCGCTGCGGCGACGTAGAGCGGGGTGCGGCCGCGTTCGAGAATAGCGGCGCACAGTGCGCTGACGACAGATTTTCCGAGCCCGCGGTTGCGCAGCGATTCGTTGACTTGCACATAGACTTCGGCGTAGCGCGTCGAAATCCATGAGACGCCGGCTTCGGCGGCGATGCCACCGCCGCGTGCGGCGATCGACGCACGCAGCAGCCCGTCCGGCGTGCGGCTGGTCTGCACCAGGATATTTGCCACAGGTTTGAAGTCCGCCACTGTGAGCGTGCTGATCGTGTTGATGGTGACGCCCTGCAGCTCGCATTCGGCGGCGATTTCCGGCTGCAGCGACGGTGGTGCGCTGAGCAGATATTGCCGGCCGGGCTGCAGTGCCGCACGAATTGTTTCGTGCAGCGCTGCGGCGTCATTGGAGCGCAGCACAACCAGCGGACGGAAAAGGTCTATGCCGGTCTGGCAGACGGCGACGAAGGCGAGCGTGCGGCCGGCGGTGTTCGTGCGCACATGCAGTTGTACGCGGCGCGGGTCGTGCTCCAGCGCGAAGTACGAGGCCAGCGCGTCTGCTGGGGCGCGCGTCAGCAGCTGGGCGGCGTCGATGCGAGATTCGGTCATGAAGAGATTCCAATTTCTGAGTTATGCGTTCGTACTTGGAACGCATAACTCAGAAATTTCTTTACTTTTTCTATCGTTCAATTCTGTTCTTCCGTCTTGTTTTTTTAGTCTTGTCCTTCGGGCAGATCGAATTCGTGTTCCGTCCCGAGTACCTTTGCGCGCCCTTTGCCGATGAGCACGACGAGGCCGTTGCTGCCGTCGGGTGCGGGCAAGGCGAGGGGGCGGCTCCAGGTGGTGAAGTCGCAGTCGGGGTAGCGCACGCAGCCGTAGAACACGCGGCCGCCCTTCTTGGCGCGTTTCTCGGCGAGTTTGCCGCCGCATTTCGGGCAGCTCACGCCGGGAATGCTGAGCGGTTCGACGTGCTTGCAGACTGGGAAGTTTGAACAGCCGATGAATTTGCCGAAGCGGCCCTGCTTGTAGATGAGCGGGGAGCCGCAGTCTGGGCAGTCTTCACCGACGGGTTCGACGCGGCGCTCGACTTTCTCGATGCCCTGCGCCGCCGCCGTCACCGCCTGCTTGAATGGGTCGTAGAACTCGTGCAGCACCGGACGCCATTCGCGCGCACCGGTTTCGATGTCGTCAAGCTCTTCTTCGATGTGCGCAGTGAAACCGACGTCGATGTAGCGGCCGAAGTGGTTCACCAGCAGGTCGTTGGTGTTGAAGCCAAGCTCGGTCGGCGAGAGCTGGCGGCCTTGGCGGCGCACGTAGTTGCGCGCCTGGATCGTGGTCATGATCGAGGCGTAGGTGCTCGGGCGGCCGATCCCGTATTCCTCCAGCGCCTTGACGAGGCTGGCTTCGGTGTAGCGCGGCGGCGGCTGGGTAAAGTGCTGCTCGGGGACGAGTTTCTGCAAGTTGAGCGCGTCGTTCGCGGCAAGCTGTGGCAGGCGGCGATCGGCGGCGTCCTCAGCGTCGACGGGCTTGTCACCTTCGTCCTGCCCTTCCTCATAGACGCGCAGGAAGCCGCTGAATTTCTGCACCGAGCCGCTGGCGCGGAACCAGAAGACCGACAGCGGTGTGTTTTTTGTGCGCAGCGGCGCGGCATCGATGTCGACGGTGGTGGCGTCGAATATGGCATTGGCCATCTGGCTGGCGACGAAGCGCTTCCAGATCAGGTCGTAGAGCCGGAACTGGTCGGCGTCGAGGTAACCGCGCAGTTGTTCCGGCGTGCGGAAGACCGATGTCGGTCGCACGGCTTCGTGCGCTTCCTGGGCGTTTTTGGCGCGCGATTTGTAAATCGGTGCGGTTTCCGGCATAAATTCGGCGCCCATGCGCTCGCGGATGAACTCGCGCGCCTCGTTCTGCGCACTCTCGGCCACGTTGGTCGAATCTGTGCGCATGTATGTGATCAGGCCGACGGTGCCTTCGCCGACGTCGACGCCTTCGTAGAGCGACTGGGCTGCGCCCATTGTGCGGCGCGCATTGAAGCCGAGTTTGCGGCTGGCTTCCTGCTGGAGCGTGCTGGTGGTGAATGGCGCCGCCGGACGGCGCTGGCGCTCTTTGGTTTCGACCTTGATGACTTTGTATTTGGCGCCGGCGAGTGCCTTGACCACGGCGCCGGCATCGTCGGCGCTGTGCAGCGCCGGATCTTGTCCGCGCAGTTTGTGCAAGTGTGCGATGAAGGACGGCGAGCCGGCGCTGCGCTTCAGTTCAGCTTCAATCGACCAGTATTCGACCGGCACGAAGGCGAGGATTTCTCGCTCGCGTTCGACGATCAGGCGCACGGCGACGGACTGCACGCGGCCGGCGCTGAGGCCGCGCATGCTGAGCTTGTCGCTGACGAGTGGGCTGAGCTTGTAGCCGACGAGGCGGTCGAGGATCCGGCGCGCCTGCTGAGCGTTGACGGCGTTTTCGTCGATCTGGCGCGGGTTGGCGAAGGCGTGCTGAATGGCCTCCGGGGTGATCTCATGAAATTCGACGCGTTGCACTTCTTTGCCGACGATTTCGCTGGCCAGCGCGGTGCGCAGATGCCAGGAGATGGCCTCACCCTCGCGGTCGGGGTCGGTGGCCAGCCAGATCGAATCGGCGTTGCGCGCGAGCTGGCGCAACTCCTTGACGGTGTCTTTTTTCTTGACGGGGACGACGTAGGTCGGCTCGAAGTCGTGGTCGACGTCGACGCCAAGGCGGTTTTTCGGCAGGTCGCGTACGTGGCCGATGGAGGCGCGGACGGTGTACTTGCGGCCGAGGAATTTGCCGATGGTGCGTGCTTTGGTCGGGGACTCGACGATGACGAGCGGCCCGCCCTTCTGCGTAGGCCCGTTGTTTCCAGCTGTGGCCAGCTTGGCAGACTTGGTCGATTTAGCCGATTTAGCCGATTTAGCCGATTTAGCTGATTTAGCTGATTTAGCTGATTTAGCTGATTTGACAGACTTGGCTGATTTGGCGGACTTGGCTTCTGTCGCAGTTTTTTTCGTCTGCGGCTGATCAAGTTCTTTGCGCGCGCGCGCGGCGGCGCGTTCCTCAGCAGACGGTGGCTCGATGCCCGCATGTTCGGGAGTGCGGCCCATCTTGTAGACTTTTGCGTTGCCACAATTGGCGCAGACGCCCTGTATCGCCGGCGATCCGTTGGCGAAGTAGATGGGGGTAGGGTTCAGCAAGCTGTGCTTGCCGCGACATTTGAAACAGTAAGCTTCCATTTTCCTGAGCGCGTTCCTGAGCGCGTTGCTGAGCGCGTTCCTGAGCGGGGTGCATCCGCCGGGGGGCCGGCGGGATGGCGATATTCGCGCTTTTCAACGCGTTTGTATCCGATTTTGTGTCTGACCGTGCCTGACAAATGCTCGGATCGCCTTATGCGGCGTTCAAAGCGGCCCGGCGCAACGCTTCCTGCAGCCCGGCTGCGAAGCGGTCGCTGCCGAACTGTTCCGCATGCCGGCGAATGGCGAACGGAAAAAAGGTTACCACACGCGATTTTTTGAGCGCAGCGACCAGTGATTCGCGGGTTTGTTCGGCGAAGAGTACGCCGGTTTCGCCGTCGACGATCGTGTCGAGGGCGCCGCCGCGGGCGAAGGCGACGACGGGCTTGCCGTGGGCCATGGCGCGGACGGGGGCGATGCCGAAGTCTTCGAAGCCGGGGAAGAGAAATGCGTCGCAGGTGCGCAGCAGCTGGGTGAGCGTCGCGTCGTCGACGCGGCCGAGGAAGTGCACGTCTGCGCCGGGTGTGGCAGCGGCGAGCGCCTCGAGGCGGGTGCGATCGCGGCCGTCTCCGGTGATGACGAGGCGTGCGCCGAGGGCGGCGCAGGCTTCGATGGCCAGGTCGACGCGTTTATAGGGCAGCAGGCGCGAGGCGATGAGGAAGAAGCCTGCGTTCTCGGTGCTGGGCGCTGCGGCGGGCATGTCGACAGGCGGGTACAAAATTTCCGATTCACGGCCGTAGAGGCGGCGGATGCGGTCCTGCACTTCGCGCGAGATGGCGAGGAAGGAATGAATGCGCTGTGCGGCGCGCGTCTCCCATCTGCGCAGCGCGGCGTTCATGATTTTCAGCAGCGGGACGGCGACGGCGGGGATGCGTTCGCGTGCGCGGTAGCTCTCGAAGTCGTAGACGAAGCGCGTCGGCGTCAGGCAGTAGCAGACGTGGCGCGCCACTGGGTTTGCACCGCGCGCGCCGATGCAGAACGCGCTCTTGTTGCTGAGCAGCAGGTCGTGCTCAGCTGGAATGCGGTAGCCCGCCCACGCCGCCGCGAAGACCGGCATGTACGGCTGATGGCGGCGATGAATCGCTGGCAGCCGATCGAGCCAGGTCGAACGAATGTCCCAGCTGCGCCAGCGTTCAGGCATGCGCGTGCGGTCGTAGATGCTGGTGAAGACCGGCGCCTGTGGGAAAAGGCCATGCAGTGTATCGAGCACGTCTTCGGCGCCGCCGAGCTGGTTGAGCCAGTCGTGGAGGAGGGCGATTTGCATTGGGATAGGGAAAAGGGGAGATAAATGAGATGAGATGGATGAGATGGATGAGATGGATAAGAAATAATGGGGACCGGTTCATTGATTCGCTCCGGTTCCTACTCTCTCTCCTTGGTTCATTCCCTTGTGCTTACTTCGTGCTCACTTCTCCAGCGCACGCAGCGTTTCCACTACTGCATCGATCTGTGGCTTGACGGGTGTATCTGCCAGCTTGACGGCGACGGGAACCTCAAAATCGATCGGCACGCTCAGGCTGATCGGCACCTTGCGCTCGATGCGGATGGGTACCGAAATGCTGATGGGGACCGAGGTGTCGATCGGCACGTCGAACTTGAGGATGCCGATGATGGGGAATTCCTGCGCCACGGCGACGGTCGTCTTAATCGGCACGACCTGGTCGATCGAGATGGTGTCGGCGTATTCGAAGGGCACGCTGGTGTCGATATTGATGGTGTGTTGCACGCGCACGGTGGTGGAGAACGTGCTGTCGCTGAAGGCTGCGAGCTGGTTTGCGGCAGTGCCGGCGAAAGTGCGGCCGATGCCAATGCCAGTGTAGATACCGTAGGCGATGGCGCCGACGAGTGCGAGATTCAGGATGAGCGAAGTGACGGCAATCATCCAGAGGAGGGGAGGGGCGCTGCGCTGCGCTGGGGCTTGCATGGTTGGAATTGTACGACGGCGACGGTGGGGACATCCGGTGGAGGGTGCATCCGCCGTTGGGGGCAGCTTTCACGAAACGACGTGGGCCGTCACCCAGACCGAGGGTCTGGGCTAGTAGTGCGTCCAGGCAAAACTTGCGGGTCCCTACTAAACATCCTGATATCGGCGCCACGCCGTTGCCAGGGCCGCGCCTTCAGCACAAACCCTGGCTGAATCGAAGTACGCCCTTTTCAAGGCTGAAAAAGCGCCAAAGGCGCGACGCAGTCCTAGCCCAGACCATCGGTCTGGGATGCACAACCGCACCCGTGGGAAATTGCTGCGTGGCAATGTGAGCAAAATATGAGTGAAATATGAGCGAAATATGAGCAAAATGTGAGCGCAATGTGGGTTGTAGGCAAGGTTCGCACAGGGCAGACGCTCACAAGTTTTGCCTGGACGGACTACTAAGTGAGTCGCCAAAAGTTCTGGCGGCAGATTCGCCTCCCCCGCTTTGCGGGGGAGGCGAATCTGCCGGACAAAACTTATGGACAGGAACTTAGGGCTGCGTCGCGCCGTTGGCGCTTTTTCGACGGAACATGAGCGCGCCAACGGCGCGATCCACCGCGGCAGACCAGCGGCCAGCCCCGGGTGATGGCGGTGCGACGATGCGTTGTCAAATTTCGCCCCAAACGGCGGATGCGCCCCCTGTGGATGGGGAAGTGCATCCTGGAGGAGTGAATCGCTCGTAGCGTGTCGCGCAAAGCTGCGCGCCATCAGCGATTTACCCCTCAATTTTTGTTTTGCCTTGACGCTATATCGGGCCGACTGGAATGTGGTATAGGGATATCAGAATGGGATGTTTATTATGTGTTTTCCGTGTGAATTGACATGTAGGTTGTTCTATGTATAAATTTAGATCTAATACGACGGCTGCAAATGCTTGTTTGCTTTGCCGTTTCAAAATGTTCGTAATAATTTGGAGGTAGCAGTCATGGTGAATCGATTGATCGGAATTTTGACGCTCAAGGCGCCCGTTTATAAGGAAGTTGCAGAGGATCAGAGCGCGACGACGCAGGCGCTCATCATCGTGGTTTTGGCTGCACTGCTCACCACGATCGGCACGGTTATTGGTACCGGGGCGGGCGTCGCGGGCATCGCCTTGCCGTTGGTGACCAGTCTGGTTGGTGGACTGTTGACCTGGGTGATTGGTTCGTTTGTGCTGGCCATTGTGGCGAAAATCCTCAAAGGTGACACAAATACCGGTGAGATGCTGCGCGTGACCGGCTTTGTCAACGTGTTCGGCTTCGTCGGCGTCCTGAATGCCATTCCGGTGCTGGGTGGAATCGTGTCCATCATTGTGATGGTGCTGAACCTGATCGGCTACCTGATCGGTATCCGTGAAGCTGCTGGCTTCGGCACCGGCAAGGCAATTGTCACCGCTATCGTTGCAGTTGCAGTGCAGGCTGCTGTGACGGCTGCAATTGCTGCTGTGGTCTTGGCGATCGGCATCGGCGCCGCCGTTGTGGCAATGCCGCAGTAACGAATGCGTAGTGCAGTTTTGTGTGCCCCGGCTATACCGTCGGGGCACACTTATTTTTCCGGGCTTTTGGCTATTTGACTATTGCGATGACTGCGTCGGCGGGCGTACCGTATACGCATACGGAGGCGCTATGGTTCAACTACTGCTTGGTGTACTGACGCTGCGGCCGGATGTCTTTCGCACGATCGCGGAGGATCCGCGCGCGACGCGCCGATCGTGGGGCATCGTGCTGGCGATGATTTGCGTCACCGCCGTGGGCCGCGCGATTGCAATGTCGTCCATCCCGGACAACGCTGCGCCATTCCCGCTCGAAGTTGGCCGCTGGCTGCTGATTCAGACGCCGGTGAATGTGCTTTCGTGGCTGATCGGCGCCTTGTTGACGCAGTTCATTGCGAATCGCATCTTCGGAGCGGCGCTGGGTCGATCTGCAGTGGTGCGGGTTTATGGCCACATTCGCATCTTCGCCATCGTCGGCGCATTGGGCGCATTCGCCCCTGACATGCTTCTGTGGATCGCGATCGTGATTGTGGTGGTCGTGCTGCATATTGTCGCCACCATGGCGGCGCTGCAGGCGCTGGGCGGGCTGAGCTGCGGACGTGCGCTGGTGTGCGCGACGATGGCCAACGGGCTGGGGCTGTTTCTCGCTATTGGCGGGCTGCTGGCGCTGATCACCCTCATTATGATGACGGCGGTTGCGATTGGGCTTGTGCCCAATACATAGACAGACGATAGACGACGGTCGTCGGCACTACATCCGTCGTCTGTCATCCGTCATCTTTTTCGGCGATACTGCGCCTCTGACATACGGAGGTGTGCGCATGAATCGAAAGGTCTTCGTCCCCGCAGCGATCGCGGGGGTGCTTACGGGATTGCTGTCGTCGCTGCCGGTGGTGAGCGATGTGAACCTCGCGCTGTGCGCGTGGATGTGGCTGGGTGGAATTCTCGCCGTGTATTTGTTCCGCCGTGGCGGTGCGCCGCCGCTGACGCGCGCCGAGGGCGTTACGCTCGGCCTGCTCACCGGCACAGTCGCCGGCATGGTGTCGATCGCGTTTGTGCTGGCTGATATCAGCAGTCTGACCAACGCGGCGCGGATGATTCAGGGATCACAGAATCTGGCGCAGAAGGCGTTGCTGCAGCCGCTGGTTGATCTGATCGAATCGGGCGTGCTGTCGGCGCTGGTGGGCTGCATTGGGCTGATGCTGCACCTTGGCTTCGGCGCACTGGGTGGGGTGATCGGCGCTGCGCTGATCACACGGCGGCGGCTGTAAGTCATATTCGGTGCATGAACAAGTCGCCGAAACCCGGCTTCCAAGAAGCCGGGCTTCGGAGGCAGAATTTGTCAGCCGGTATCAGGTTTCGGCTGGTTTCGGCTAAATAAACTGGTGCGAATCCGGCTGCAGCACCATCTCGTTCAGCACACCGGCGGGGGCGGCCTCGAGCGCATAAACCATTGCGCGGGCGGCATCTTCGGCGCGCAGCATTTTGTCGCGCTGCACGCGCATGTCGATGCCGTCCCAGAACGGCGTATCGACGCCGCCGAGATACAGCAGTGACACGCCGATATTGCTGCGCTGCCATTCCGTCGCCATGGCTTTGAGTGCACCGACTGCGCCCCATTTACTGGCGCTGTAGGCGGCGCTGCCGCGCATGACGAAGCGCCCCATCGTGCCGACCGGCACGACGACGCGGCCGCCGCCTGTCTTCAGCATGGCCGTCGCGGCGGCGCTTGCGGTGAGCAGTGTGCCTTTGATGTTCGTGTCGAGCTGTACATCGATGTCGTCGTCGCTGAGTTGCTCGGCCGGCTTCAGGATACCGACGCCGGCGCAGTGCACCAACGCATCGATGCGACCGAAAGCGGTGACGGCTTCGGCGACCATGTCGGCGACTTCAGCGCGCACACGCACATCGGCGGGCACGGCGATGGCGCGCCCGCCGAGGCGGTTGGCCTCATCTGCGATGGTGGCGAGTGCCGGGTAGGTGCGTGCGGACAGCGCCAGCTGTGCACCGCGTGCGGCAAGCATCAGTGCCGCCGCTTTCCCGATACCGCTCGATGCGCCAGTGATGAGGATGACTTTGTTGTTCATGGGATATGTGAAAAGCGGATCAGAAAATGGACGACCGACGACGTGCGTCTACTGGTGCGTCTACTGGTGCGTCGGTCGTCCGTCGTCGGTCGTCGAATTTTCCAGCAGCGCCCGCGTGGCGCGTCGGCGGCCGATAAACATCATTTGCATGGCGACGCGGCCGAAGAGTGCGGCGCCGATGCGCCCGAGAATGCCGAATGGTGGTTCGTATTCGATCCGATCGCGCACGAGCGCAGCGGTTGTGCCGCGAGCTTCGAAGCTGTGCGTATGCGACCAGCGCGCCCATGGGCCCTCACCCGGCGGCTGTTCGTCGCGGAAGCCCAGCGGCGCAGTGCGTTCGCGCACGACCACGGTCCAGGGGATGTGCAATGGCCCGCTATGCAGCGTCATCTCCACACGGCTGCCGACCTGCACCGGCTCGTCGATGCGGTCGACGGAAATGCGCAGCGGGCCACTCATGATTTTCGGTAGTGAGCGTGGATCGGCATGGAAATCCCACACCGCCTGCAGCGGAGCGTCGACGACGAACTCACTTTCAAAGATAGGCATAACAAATCTGCGGAGTACGGGAAATCCTGGGCCCGGCTTCTGGAATCGCAGTATTCAACGCAACCAACCCAACTGCGACCCCATCGGCCTGCTCAACCCAGGAGGAAGTCAGCGATATTCGAGGCGCCCAAGCGAGCGCGATATGAGTCGTCCGAGCGTCATTTCGCGCACGAAGCCGATGCCGTCGCGCAGGCGAATCGGCGTGACGCCGAAGACTTTCTCGGTGGTGTTGTCCGTCGCTATGTTGTCAACACCCAGCTGTGCAAGCAGGCTCGGCGTGACTGGCGGCCTCGGCAGCAGCGCGTCCATCAGGCTGACGGCGATGCGCAGGAATGCGACAGGCATGTGCAGCTTGATGCGCGAGAGCTTCATCTCGGCCAGGATGGTGTCGATGATGCCTTCAAGGGTGATCACTTCGCTGCCGCAGATTTGCAGGCGGCGATTGATGACTTCCGGCAGAATCAATGCCCGTGCGGTGCAGCGAGCTACGTCTTCCGCCGCGATTGGCTGAAACTTTGACTTGCCGTTGCCAGGAACCACCATGATGGGCGGAATTTTTGCCAGCCCGGCGAATGTGTTCAGGAACTCGTCGCCCGAACCGAAAATTACCGAAGCTTCGAGAATGGTGTAAGGCACGCCGCTGGCGATCAGATATTCGACGCCGCGGCCCTGCGTGTAGGCCAGGGGATACGGCCGCTTCGAATCGGCACCGAGGCCGACCACGGTCACGATGTGCTTCACGCCGGCGGCTTTGGCCGCGTCGACGAGATTGATCGTGCCCTGTGCGTTCACCTTTTCCATGGTGACGTCGCCCTTGTCGCGATTGACCGCCGCCAGGTGGATGATCTGTTCTACGCCTTGCAGCGCATGCGCCAGCGTCTCCGGCTTTGTCACGTCGCCGATCACAGCACGTGCGCCGAGCGCCTCTGCTTTCGCCACTTGTCGTTCGCTGCGCACCATGGCGAGCACAGTGCGACCTGCCATTTCAGGCATCGACTTCAAGATTTTGAGGGTGTAGCCTGCAACATATCCGTTTGCACCAGTAACCAATATCACAGGCTATATGTTATGACAAAATATGAGCAAAAAATGAGGGACGCACAAGGTTTGTGTAAGGATTGTCTATGGTTGACCGCTGTCCATCGTCAGCGCTTCGATCATTTCATGCAGGAAAGGTTCGAGAAATTCACATGTGGGGGGGGATATGCAGATTCGCACGGCATCGCAGAAGTGACGTGCGCAGACCTGTAGCTGTTCGGGGACGATGCCTTCGGATGTGAATGAGTCCCATTCCCAATCGGTGGCGTCGGTAAGGATACTGGCGTCGTCGAAGCAGGCGCTGGCATCGAGCACATAGAAAAGACGTTCGGCGGCGTCGATGGCGCGCTCGCTCTTGTGGCCAATGTGGTTGAGGTCGAGCGGGTCGGCTACGATGCGGCGTGCGGCGTGCGCGACGATGTCGGGTTTGCGCATGCGCAATTCCTCGACCACTTCCTGTGTAATGGCGCGAATTGGGACGGAGCGTGTGCTGCCGATGTTGCGGTGCTTCATCATCTGGTCGATGTGTCTGGCTGCTTCTGAGGCGCCGCCACTGATCCACGTGCCTGGCATGCGCTCGCGCAGCGTCGGAATTTGGCCGAAGATGTGCCCGCCGTATGCCAGCACGAGTGGATGCTTGTTGCTGCGTCGTTTGCTGAGCGTTTCATACAGTGACAACAGACGTGCTGCGGAGCGCAGCCCAGATGCGCTCATCAGCACCGCCTCCGGCTGCACTCGTTCTAGCACCTCTTCGATGCGCACAGCAGGCGTGTTTTGGCCAAGATAGACGACTGCATAGCCGTTGCGCCGCAAAAATACCGAGATCATCAGCAGGCCGAGTTCGTGGAATTCATCAGGGGCACATGCAGTGACGATGCGCTGTTCGTGATGCGGCATCGGCGTGGCTGCGAGCAGGGTGATCAGGCGCCGGCGTACCAGATTCGTGATGAAATGCTCATGCCCGATGGTCAGCTCACCCGTATGCCATTTCTCACCGACGGTCACCATGACCGGCTGCAGCAGATTCAGGAAAACTTCCTCAACGGGAAAGAGGGCGAAGGCCTCGTTCAATGCGCGCTCGACGCCGATCTCGTCGAAGGCCATCGTCGCTGCCAGCACGTCGTTGTGCAAGCGCTGCTGCGACGCTGGCAGATTAGCAGCGGGTGGCGAAATGACTCGCGGCACTTCCAGCTGCTGAATCGATGACTGCAGCAGGCTGACGGCCTGGCTGATGTTCATGCCGGTTTCCAGCTGTGCCTTCAGCCAGCGGATGATGGCCACGTCTCGCGCTGAGTACAAACGATAGCCACTATCGGTGCGCGGTGGTGACGGTACTCCGTACCGGCGCTCCCATGCCCGCAACGTCGCAGCCGCCACACCGGTCTGATGTGACATTGCCTTTACGTTGAAAACGGGGTTTACGCTGTAACTCTCGAACATAAAATTATGGTAACTACTCAGGCCAGCTATTTTTCCAACGCGAAACACACTATTCTCTCCCCCTTCGGGGGAGAGAATAGTGTGTTTCGCGGGAAATACTGATTTGGGCCTGAGTAGTTACAAATTATGAAAATTAGTTTACTTTTCGTTTAGCCTCAAACTTGAGGCGCTTACGTAATAATCATCTCTTCCCAGATCTTCCCAGAAGGGAGTTGCCGGGCGCGCTCCAGCACCTCAGACCGATGGGTTGAGCGGGTGGGCTGTGTTGCACTTTCGCTTGCATTTCCGCATGATGGCGCGAGACGGCGTTGCTGGGGTGGCTTTACAGCAGATCTTCGAGCGATTCGCGCGGTCGAATCAGGCGCATGCCAGTGCTACCGGCACCTTCGAGCAGCACCTCCGCCGCGCGTGGCCGCAGGTTGTAGTTCGACGCCATGCTGCGTCCGTAGGCGCCGACGTGGCCGACCACGAGCAGATCGCCGCGCTGCACCGGCGGCAGCGCCACGTCGTGTCCGAGGAAATCGCCGGATTCGCACACCGGGCCTACCACTTCGTGCAGTGCTGCGGCGCCGTTGCGCGGCGCCAGTGCGGCGATGTGGTGCACTGCGCCGTAGAGCGCCGGGCGAATCAGGTCGTTCATCGCCGCGTCGATGATGGCGAATCGTTTGCCGCCGCTCTCCTTCGTGAAGAGTACGCGCGTGACGAGCGCGGCGGCGTCGGCGACGAAATAGCGGCCGGGCTCGAATTTCAGCCGTACGTTTGCGTCGCGGGCGATGCCGACGAGCGTGCGGGCGATGCCGTCGATGTCGGCGCTGGGCTGTCCGGGCAGGTACGGCACGCCGAAGCCGCCGCCCATGTCGAGGTGCTCGATCGGCGCACCGAGCGCACGACATCGCGCCACCAGGGCGAGCATGATGCGGGCGGAATCAGCGAATACGGCTGTGTCGGTGATGGTCGAGCCGTTGTGCACATGCAGTCCCTCGATTGAAACGCCGGGAAATTGCATGCGAGCGGCGACGAGTGCGAGCGCTTCGTCCGTTGGCAGGCCGAATTTGCTGGCGGCCTTGCCGGTGGCGAGGTAGGCGTGCGTGTGCGGATCGACGCCGGGGTTGATGCGCAGGGCAACGCGCTGGCATACGCTGCGCGCGGATGCCAGATCACTGAGCACGCGCAGTTCTTGTGCGCTTTCGACGTTGATCCAGCCGATGTGCGCATCGAGCGCGGCGACGAGCTCGTCGTCGCGTTTGCCTACGCCGGCGAAGACGATGTCTGCAGGCGCGGCGCCGGCGCGCAGCGCAGCGAGCATTTCACCGCCGCTGACGACGTCGAAGCCGGCGCCGCCGGCGCATAGCAGGCGCAGAATTTCGAGGTTCGAATTTGCCTTGACTGCGTAGTGGAATTCAGCGACGCCGCCGGCGCGCGTGAAGGCGTCGGACAGGCGGCGTTGGTTCGCACTGATGCGATCTGCTGAGTAGACGTAGCACGGTGTGCCGTGCGCGGTTGCGGCGGCCGACAGTGCGGCGGCTGGCAGCCATTCCTGCTGGGGATAAGACATTTAGTAAATAAACGGCACGAGCTTGCGCACACGCCGGCGATAGTCTGCATAGCCGCTGTACGCAGCGAGGAGCATTTTTTCTTCGATTGCAGCTTTGCGGTCGAAGAAAAGAAAAGTTCCAGCGGCGAATGCCAGGCCGACGGTGCTGTTCAACAACAGCGCCAGCCCGAGGATGGCGACGATGATCGAAGTGTAAATCGGATGGCGTATGTAGGCATACACGCCGTGCTCGACGAGCGTGCCGTTGTTGAGCGGCTTGGGGAACGCCGTCAGGTTGCGGCCGAGATGCAGGATGGACATAGTCAGTAGAAAGGAGGTGGTGACCAGGAGCGCGCCGCCGCCGAAATATGCCGGTGTGTGCGTCCAGTTCGGCCAGCTTTTGTCTATGTTTATAAGGCGCGCACCCAGCATTGCCAGAATCATGCCGGGAATCAGCAGCATTTGTGTCATCACCCAGCCGCCGCCGCGCGCGAGAAAACGTTTAAGCATGAAAAGAGAATAGCATGATGCGTGTAGTAGTTCTATAGATTGCAACAGATGACTTTTGGTAACTACTCAGGCTAGCCATTTTTCTAACGCGAAACACACTATTCTCTCCCCCTTCGGGGGAGAGAATAGTGTGTTTCGCGGGAAATACTGATTTGGGCCTGAGTAGATGTTTCGAGCATCACCCGTCGCCGAGTTCTGAGTAGACCGTGTTACAAACAAGGCCACATGAAAACCGACGAACTCGATTACATGCTGCCGCCGGAGCGCGTCGCGCAGACGCCGGTGGAGCCGCGCGATGCGGCGCGGCTGCTGGTGTGCAACCGCAGCACACACACGCTGGAGCATTGCGTTTTTCACGATCTGCCGGATTTGCTGCGGCCGGGCGATCTGCTTGTGGCCAACGACACGCGTGTGCTGCAGGCCAGGCTGAAGGGGCGCAAGCCGACGGGCGGCCAGGTTGAACTGCTTTTGCTGCGCAAGCTGGATGACCGGCGCTGGGAGGCGCTCGTTGGCGGGCGCAACGTGCGTGAGGTGCGATTTCCCGACGGCCTGCGCGCGTACGTGGTGCCGTCGACTGAAGGGCCGCTGCATCATGTGGAATTCGAAGAAGCCATCGAGTCGCACCTCGATTCGCTTGGCGAGACGCCGCTGCCGCCGTACATTCACAAGCGGCTGGACGATCCGCAGCGTTACCAGACGGTTTACGCGCGCGCGGCGGGTTCGGCTGCGGCACCGACGGCTGGTCTGCACTTCACGCCGCGGCTGTTCGATGCGCTCCGCGAGCGCGGGGTGGGGACGGCGTTCGTCACGCTGCACGTCGGCCTCGACACGTTTAAACCCATCGTCGAGGATGACGTCGAATCGCACGCAATTCACAGTGAATGGTGCCACCTGCCACAGACGACGGCCGATGCCATCCACACTGCACGTGAACGCGGCGGGCGCATCATCGCCGTCGGCACCACGAGCGCACGCGTGCTGGAGAGCGCACGTCTGTTCGTACCGTCGCATGAACCGCTGCGCGAATACTCTGGCTTCACCCGGCTTTTTATTACGCCCGGCTTCGACTTCCGGCTGGTCGATCATCTGATTACGAATTTCCATCTGCCTCGCTCGACGCTGCTTTCGCTCGTCGGTGCGCTGATGGGGATGGATTTCATGCGCCACGCATATGCCGATGCCATTGCGCATGAGTACCGCTTTTATTCGTTCGGCGATGCGATGTTGATTCGATAGGTTGCATCCGCGAGGTTGCATCCGCGAGGTTGCATCCGGGGTGTAGGGGTGAATTTCATTTCCTCACGCGGAGCTGCGAAGAAAGCAAAGGGAAAGATTTTCACGCAACAGCGGTGCAACGGTGCGCGGCTCAAATTCACCCCAAACAGCGGATGCATTCCCCACAACCCCCACATGGCCCCCACCGCCACATGATGGGAATTGTGAGCTTGTTACAATTCGCCCGCTCATGAAAACTTGTGAAGTTCGTGTCGGATCGCCGTCTCGGCTGCTGACGGGGAATGTGCGGCATGGACGATTTCAGGATGTAACGACAGGCAACTACAGGAGAAATTGAAATGGCTGTATCTAAGGCAGAAGCAACGTGGGAAGGAACGCTGAAAGAAGGTGCGGGGAGCATGAAGGTGGGGAGCGGCTTTTTTGAAGGGCCGTTCACGTATGCGTCGCGCTTTGAAGGTGATACGAAGGCGACCAATCCGGAAGAGCTGATCGGCGCTGCGCACGCGGGCTGCTTCTCGATGTTCCTTTCGGCGCTGCTGACGCGCGCTGGCTTCACGCCGACGCGTATTCAGACCACGGCAACTGTGCACCTGACCGACGGGCCGACGATCAGCCTGATCGAGCTGAACTGCACCGCCGTCATCCCCGGCATTGACCAGGCCACGTTCGATGAGAAGGTCGCCGCTGCGAAGGCGAACTGCCCGGTGTCCAAGGCGCTCTCCGCCGTGGAACTCAAGCTCACCGCCACGCTCGGCGCGTAGGTGATTTGTTTGTCGTCGGCTGACGACTTGTTTGTCGTCGGCCGACGTCAGCGATCGAATTTATACGCACCTGCGTATTCGTAGATGTGTATGCAGCCTGGTGCATTTGTGCGCACGTATTCGGCCTGCATCGCAAATTTTGAGTCGTTTGCGAACGTCAGCGTCATCGTGATGGCGCCGTCTCTGCGCCCGTTTGGCCCGCTATAGACGAAACGTCCGTCGTCTGTTGTCGTGAAGGCGTACGTGCCGTTCTGCACGTCTTTCCAATCGAAGCCACCGTCGTCGCGCGGTGTGATCAGCACGGGGCCGTATGGCGGCACCACCGAACCGTTCGGACAGTTGCCGCGCAGTTGGTCCGGCCCGGCCGTTGTCTCCCATACACTACGCTTCTTTGGTGAAAATCCGAAAGCGCCTGTTCTACCGGCTGAGGGTGTTTCGATTGGGATTGCGGCGGCGGTGGCTGCCGCTGTGGAGGTTGGAATGGCAGGTGCAGCGGACGCCGTCGGTGCGGGAGCTGCCGGTGTGCATGCGGCCAGTGCTGTGGCGGCAAACAGGGATGCAAGTGCGATGCGGAACATGAGGGCGAATTTTATAGGGTGGAGATTCGTGGGCTTCTTTCTACCTGGATTTATCTACTCCCTGTGCTCCTGATGCACCGCGGTAGGATTCATATTTCATGTTTTTGGAAAAGTTTTCACTGCGCCGCTTTGTTGCGCCTCTCGTTGCGCCTCTCGTTGGTGCGTGCACCATTCTTGTATCTTCATCCATCGCTTTTGCACGTCCAAACGCGCTGCCGTTTCGGTGTCTGGCCGAGCCCGGCTTCCAAGTGATGATTCACGTCGATGGCGCGTTCGCGCGCGCGCTCAATGGCTGGACGCAGCCCACCGTCGGACGCCTGCTGAAGTTTCAGTGTTACGAAGCGGTCGGCCGTGACTCTGGCGCTGAGTGGGCTTATATCGTCTACGGCAATGCACATGTGTGGGTGAATCGCAGCGAAATCCGCTTACAGGACGGCATCGATATGACGCAACTGCCTGTGCTCATGTCGACTGCTGAGCTTATCGCACCGACGCCGGTATCGCGTGTGTCCGTCGGTGTGCCGACGGTGAGCAAGGCGATGCAGGATCGCTACAAAGAAGCTGTGAAGGCTGGCCGCGATGGGACGATGGTCACTGTGATTGGCGACTGCAACTCGGAGCGCCCGGTATTTCTCGGACGCATGTCCGCCGGTGTGGTCAACCTTGGCGCCACTCCTGAACTGACGCCGGTGGCCAGGTTGCTTGCATCGTCGTGGGTGCGCACGAGCGTGGCTACGCACGGCAGCTTTTCGTCGGCCATGGCGTTTGACTCCTCCTGGACGGATCCGAAAATATGCATGGCCAGTGAAGGCCCGCTCGCCTGCGAAATGCGCTTGTCAAATGCGTCTGTGGTCATCGTCGCGCTCGGCACCGGCGACACTTTCGACTGGCAGTCGTTTGACGCAAATTACCGCCGCATCATCGATTATGTGCTGAGCAAGGGTGCGGTGCCGCTGCTGATGACGAAGGCGGATGCGCTCGAATCGCTGCAGGGTGGCGCGCCGCTGGATGTGATTAATCAGACTGTGCGCGCGCTTGGCCAGATCTACGGCGTCCCCGTTATCGACTTCGCCGCTGCCGCGCGTGTGCTGCCGAATGCCGGCCTCGCCGACGAACACACCACCGAGGGTGTGTCTATCTCGCCGTTTCATATCAGCGAACTTGGCATGGATGCGCGCATGATGATGACGCTGCAGACGCTCGCACAGATTGTTGAAGTGCCGAAGCCCATGCCCACGCCGCGTGCCACTCGCACTGTGCGCATAGTGCGCACTGTGCGCACGCCCGTTCCGACGAAGAAGCCATGAATTCGAAAATTTATTCGCGCCGTAGTTTCTTTGCAGTGGCTGCCGGCGTGGCTGCTTCGTCGCTGCTCGCGATGCGCCGCAGCCGTGCTGCTGCTGCTGTGCGCGTCACCATCATCGAACCAGCGGCGGTGCTGCGCACTGCACCCAGTCTGATCGCGTCGCATGTTGCGCGCGTGAACAAGGGCGACTTTCGTACTGTGCTCGCCCGCAGCGCAGATGGGCGCTGGCTTCAGCTCGCGGATGAACGCGGCGCCGCAGCCGGCTGGCTGTTTGCCGATCTCGCTGCGTTCGTCAGCGGCAACCTGCAGGATGTGCCTGCACGTACGGCGACTGCTGTGTTGAATGCCACATCCGCACCGACGAAGCGTGCTGCGCGCGCAACGGTCGCTCCTGCTGTGTGGCCGAGCTGGGTGCCGCGCATCACGCCGAGCCAGCGCGCAATGTACAAAAACGCCGAGCGCTTTGGTAAAGACCTTGGTATGTTCACCGTGGTCGGCGACTGCAACTCGCAGCCGCCGGTCTACCTGCGCCGCGTCGCCAATGGTGCATTCGATGGCAGCCGCACCGATGTGCGCCTGCAGCGCGTGCTGACGAAATTTGAAGCTTCATTCGGCCGCATCAGCCTTGCTGCCAAAGGGGGTTTCGGCACCGCGGCAATGTCCGATCCGATGTGGGCCGATGGCGCGTTGTGTGACGTGAAGATGGGGCCGTTCGAGTGCGAAGTCTGGGTTTCGCGCGCGTCGGTGGTGTTCATCGAACTTGGCACTGGTGATCAGTTGTCGTGGGGCGATTTTGAGGCGCACTATCGGCCGCTTATTCAGCTCGCGCTGCGCAAAGGTGCGCTGCCTGTGCTGGTGACGAAGGCCGATGACCTTGAAGCGAGTGAGGGTGCATCGTCTGGCTATATCAATTCGATTGTGCGCAAACTGGCGGCCGAACTGGATGTGCCGCTGCTCGATTTTTATGCAGCTACACGTGACCTGCCGAACTTCGGCCTGATCGATGAGGGCGACAAGGATTTCCACCTTGACGGCGCCGGCGTGCAACGGCACATCGAAGCCACACTTGCTACGCTCGCCGCGATTTTGGGGAGTGACCAAATTTGAGTAGAGCCCGTGATTCACGGATTTCTCGTAACTACTCAGGCCAGCCATTTTTCCAACGCGAAACACCGATTTGGGCCTGAGTAGTTACAAAGTCTGAGCCATCGTTGGAAATTTCTGTTCCTCGGAATTAAAATTCGCGCATGTCCCTTCGTGCAGTAATCTTCACCATCTTCGTGCTGGTGTGTGCATTCTCAGGTAATGCGCATGCGCAAATTGATGTGGCTGCGGTGCACTTTGAATTGCGCTATCCCGGCGTAGCGCTGCGTGCGGCGCCAAGTGCGCTGGCTGCGCGTGGCGCAGTGATGCCGCAGGGTGCGAACCTTCGTGTGATTGCACGCACGCGCGACGGCGGCTGGCTGGCTGTGCAGGGCGATAGCGTGAGCGGCTGGATCGCCACTGGTTTTGGCGAAGTGCAGGGACAGCCTGATGCGGTGGCGCTTGCGCCGGCGAATGCGCTTGCGCCGATCGCACGCAACGTGAACAAGGCGACGCTTCCGTCGTGGATTTACATCACCGCACACGGCCGCGAGATTTTCGATCGTGCGCTGCGTGACGGCCGCGACGGCCGCATGTTCACCGTCGCTGGTGACAGCAATTCTGCGTGGCCGCGCAGCCTTGGGCGTCTGGTGTCCGGCCAGTATGACGTGATGAAGGATGTTGATGCACGCGCCATGGTCGCACGCTTCGATCCCGGCTTCGCCCATGTGAGCAGCGCCGTCGGCGGCGGCTACGGCACAGACGACATGTTTCGCGCCGAGCGTGCAGGTGCTGCGTGCGCATCCGGCGAATTGCCGCTCGCTTGTGAGCTGCGGCTGTCAAATGCTGCTGTGGTGTTCGTGCAGCTGGGCACGGGCGATAAATTCACATGGCGTAATTTTGAGGCAAACCTGCGCCGCGTCGTCAAAACGGTGCTCGAACAGAAAGCGACGCCGGTGCTGGTGACGAAGGCCGACGATCTCGAATCGATTCAGGGCGGCGGCCCCGACGGCCACATCAACGCAGTCATCCGCGCGATGGCCGCTGAATACGATTTGCCATGGATTGATTTTTATGCAGCGACGCGCACACTGCCCGCTGTGCCAAATCCGAATTTGCCGAAGCGCCCGTTCACGCAGTTTGGTCTGCATGATGAATGGGGCTATTACTTTCATCTGACGGAGCAGGGGCAGGACCTGCGGCTGCGCTGCACGCTGCAGATGCTTGATGCATTGACAAGGGGAAAGTGAAGAAGATCGTCATTCTCGATGCGGCGGATGCGCTGCACGGCTCTGTGGCGCTGGGCGATTTTTTCAGCCTGCCGATTCATCTGCGCGGCTGTCGCGTCACGCTCGTCGACGACGATGCTGAAGCGCTCGACCGCATGGTGCGCTACGCTATTTGCGTTGATCGTTCGCTGGGGGAGCTGTTTGAAATTGAAGCGAGCACGGATCGCCGCGCTGCGCTGCGCGGTGCAGATTTCGTAGTGCAGTTGCCGCTGTCTGAATCGCGGGAATCGCTTGAACTGGATTGGCGCGTTCCATTGCGACATGGTGTGCGGCATATCGCCGGGCGCAACGGCGGGCCGGGCGCGTTGTCGCGTGCGATGCGCATCGTGCCACGCTTGCTCGTGCGCGCGCGGGACGTCGAGGATGTCGCGCCGCGTGCGTTGTTTCTAAATCAGGCCGAGCCACTTGCGCGCACGAGCGTTGCACTTGCGCGCTGCACGACGCTGCGCTTTGTCGGCGTCCCGGCACAGCGGCAGGCCGGATATCGCTGGCTCAGTCGTGCCTTTGGTTGGTCGAGCCCTGGGGGAGGAGAACCGGATGAGCGCAGCGGACGCAATGCAGTGCGGCGGCTGCGCGCGCGTGCCGCCGGCCTGCACGGATTATCGTTCTTCATGACGCTGCAGGATTGGCGCAGCGGTGCGGATATGTATCCGCTGTTGCGTGCACGGCTTGCTGTCGCGCTGCCGGATTTTGAATTGATGTCGCGTCGGCTGCTCGACGTGTTTGGCCTGTATTGCGCCAGTGGCGATGCCGTGGCCGGCGAGTATTTCGGCTTTGCTGCAGAGACGATGTCGCTGCATGGGCCGGATTTTGATGCTGAGGCGCGCTGGCGCGATGAAGCTGCCGCACTCGTGCATGGAGTCGCTGTGGGTGAACTGCAGCCGGCGTATCGCTTCGTGCGCGCTTCTAAGTCGCGTGTGTTTGCACTGATCGCTGCGCTGGTCAATGACATTGAACAGGATGAGCCGGCACTACTGCTGCCGAACGATGGCCGCATTGTGAACCTGCCGGTGCGCGCTGTGGTCGAGACACCTGCACATGTCGTCGCCGGCGTGCTGCACGGCGAGCACATCGGGGCGCTGCCGGATGGGCTGGCGAGCTTGTTGCAGCGCGAAGAGGTGATTCATGAACTTGCGGTGCAGGCCGCTGTGACGGGTGATCGCGCAACGGCGCTGCAGGCGCTGCTGCTCGATTCGCATGTGCATTCATATGCACAGGCGACGCATTTGCTCGATGACATTTGCTCGATGACATTTTGATGAAATAAAGCGGTGGGCTTTCGGCCGTTCGAGGAGCTGTAATTGATGAACTCTGAACAACGCAGATCGATGTTCGATCTGATTCGCACACATCGTCAGGCGACGCTGGCCGTGGCCGATGGTGATGAGCCGCTCACGGCGATGGTTTCGTATGTCGAAGAGGCAGATTACGCGGCGGTGTTGATTCACCTCAGCACCCTTTCTGCGCACAAGCGTGTTTTGCAGTCGAATCTGATGTGCAGTAACTACTCAGGCCAGCCATTTTTCCAACGCGAAACACACTATTCTCTCCCCCATCGGGGGAGAGAATAGTGTGTTTCGCGGGAAATACTGATTTGGGCCTGAGTAGTTACGATGTGCAGCATTTTGATCTGCGAGCCGGATTTGGGGACGGGCGAAGTCATGTCGCTGGCGCGGGTGGCGCTGCAGACGACGGCGTTTCAGCTTGAACGGCGCAGCGCGGCGTATGCGCGTGCATGGCAGCGTTTCCTTGAAAAAATTCCGAGCGCTGAGATCATGTTTTCTCTGCCGGACTTTGACCTGTTTCGTCTGGTGCCGCGGCGTGCGCGCTACATCGCCGCCGGCGCCACGCCAGCCCAACCGGATAGCCGGCCATCTTTGCTATGTCGCCGGCGACGCGGATGACGGGCGGCCACAGCGCTGCGCGCAGCTTCTCCGCCGTGGATGCGCTCTGCCACAGCCGCGTTAGCTGGCGGTACGGTGTGCGCAGGTACGCCGCTGCGCCGAGCAGCAGCACAAGTGCGGCAAGCGCATTCCATGGCGCCGCCACTGCCATGATCACTGCAAGCAGCAGCGGAAAAGCGATGTATGTCGCATAGCGGATCAGATGCCGGCGCAGCCACAGGTTCGCCTTGCCATCACCGCGCGCATACAGGTAGTACTGCTTGTAGAACGAACGCAGCGACCCGCGTGGCCGAAAATAGACGATCGCGTCGGGCACGAATGTAAACGGTCCGCATGCGTCGCGTGCTGCAAAATCGAAGAGCAGATCCTCACAGTAGTCGATCCATTCCGGATAGCCGCCGGCCGCCTGCCACGTCGATTTGTGGAAAGCCACCGATCGCGAACTGGGCAGGAATGTAGTTGCAGAAATATCTTCGAGTGCAGGCAGGACTGTGGCACTCATTGCCATCTCGAACGGCGTGCGGAATTTCGGGAGAAAAAAGCCAGCGACGAGCGAGTGCGCGCCCGCTTCGAGCGGCTGCACGATGCGCGCCAGCCACTCGGGATGCAGGCACACACCGGCGTCGGAGCAGGTGATCAGATCGTGCATTGCGGCAGCGATCGCCAGGTTGCGCCCGCGTGAGATATTCGCACCTGGCGCTTCGATGATCCGTAATGGAAAGCGCCGCTCCGCTTGCAGCAACGCTAGTGTGCCGTCGCGGCTGCCGCCGTCACAAATGACCACCTCGTCCGGCATGCGCGTCTGCGCCGCAATGCTGTCGAGCAGCTCCGGCAGGCTGTGTGCTTCGTTGAGGACGGTGAAGATGAGGGAAACCATAAGGGCTGGAGATTTTAGATTTTAAATTTGGAGTGGCGCGTATTTTTACGTTTAATTTGAACTCCAAATTTGGACTCTGAAACTTAAAGTCGAACTCTGGTAACTACTCAGGCCAGCCGATTTTCTGCTGCGAAACATACAATTTTTTCTCTGCAGGGAGATTTTTTCTCTGCAGGGGAAGAAATCGTGTGTTTCGCTGGAAATACTGATTTAGGTCTGAGTAGTTACGGAAAAATCTGAAATGATCAATGTCGTACAATCTCCGTTCTTTCGAAATGTTGTACGACGAAGCATTGCAGTTCCTTTATGGCCTGACCAATTATGAGCGCACTGCGCCCAATGATGTTGATTCCGCACTGAAGCTTGAACGCATGCGCCTGTTGCTTGCGGAGCTGGGCAATCCCCAGGATCGCTACCGGGTGATTCATGTGGCTGGGACGAAGGGCAAAGGCAGCACCTGTGCCATGCTCGAATCATGCCTGCGCCATTTTGGCCTGCGCACTGGCATGTACATTTCGCCGCATCTGAGCACTTTTCGTGAACGCATGCGCGTGAATGGTCAGCTTATCAATGTTGATCAGGTGCTGGAGCTGACCGATCTGGTGCGCAAGGCAATGGAAAAAGTGCCCGGCATCACTACCTTTGAGGCGATCACGGCGATGGCGCTGCTGCATTTTGCGCGCCAGAATGTGCAGTGGGCGGTGATCGAGGTTGGGCTGGGCGGACGGCTCGACGCGACAAATGTGCTCATGCCGCAGGCCAGCATCATTACGTCGATTAGCTATGACCACATGCAGTGGCTCGGGGATACGCTGGCGCTGATCGCACGTGAAAAGGCCGGCATCATCAAGCCAGGTGTACCGGTGATCAGTCATTCACAGACAATTGAAGCTGCGATGGTGATTGAACAGGTGGCGCATGAACGGAACGCGCCGCTGACGATGATTGGACGCCACTGGCGCTGGGAGCCATCCACGTATTCGCTCGGCGTGCAGAGTTTTGACATCAAGCAGCCTGCGCGCATTCGCAGCCGCGAAAAGCCATTTGTGAGCGATCTTGAAGGTCATTATGAAATTGCGTTGCTCGGCAAGCATCAGATCGAAAATGCGTCGACGGTGATTGCCACCTTTGATGTGTTGCGTGATGTGTTGAAAGCCGACGGCGCCACCTACTTTGGCTCGAAGGCGCTGCACGAGGGCTTGCGTGCGGCGCAGTGGCCCGGGCGATTCGAGGTGCTGCGTATCGACCCGCCACTGATCATCGATGGCGCGCACAATGTCGATAGTGTGAATAAGCTGGCGATTACGCTGGGCGAATATTTTCCCGGCAAGCGCTGGACATTCATCTTCGGTGGCTATCGTGACAAGCAGATCGAGGGAATGCTTAAGGTGCTGCATTCGCGTGCGCAGCGCTGGATTTTTACGCGCGTGCGCGACAATCCGCGTGCGATGATGGCTGAAGAATTGCGCGAGATCGGCATGCGCCTCAATCTGCGTAATGTAAGCACAGCTGCATCGATGAGTGAAGCACTTGATTTGATCCACGATGGCAACGAAGCGGTGTGTGTGTGCGGCAGCATCGCCCTGACGGGTGAGGCGCGCGTGCGCTGGGCAGTAAAGTCCGGACGGCCCGTGCCGCCGAGTGATGCAGGAAATCTTTCCTGACGAAATATATGAATTCAGGCAATGACTCGTCCATGCGCGACTGGCTGATGGCGGCCAGCTTCGGCAACGGCTTGCAAACGGAAGGCGGCGCTGAGGCGTTGCCCGAAATTATCGAAGCGCCCGTGCTTCCTTTGCGTGACATGGTAATTTTTCCGCGTGCGATTACACCGCTTTCGGTCGGTCGCGATCGCTCGCTGCGCGCGCTCGACGTGGCACGCGGCAATGATGGCGTGGCTATCGCACTCGCACAGCGCAGTGGGGATGCGGCTGATCCGCGCCCGTCGGATTTGTATGAGATCGGAACTGTGGTTTCGATCGGGCGCACGCTGGCCATGCCCGATGGTTCGATCAGCCTGCTTGTGCAGGGCCGCATGCGCGTGCAGGTTCTCGAATGGCTGCAGGCGACGCCTTATCTCATCGCACGCGCGCGCGTGCTGCCCGAGAAGCTCGTGCAGTCGAATGTGGCTGAAGCGCTCATGCGCGTGGCGCTGTCACAGTTCGATCGCGTGGTGGGCATGAACGCCAGCCTGCCTGAGGACTCTGGCGTCTATGCGATGAACATCCATGATCCAGCAGCGCTGTCAGATTTTATCGCCGGTATGCTGCCGCTCGATGTTGCTGCGCGGCAGTCGCTGCTCGAGGCATTAGATCCTGTCGAACGCCTGCAGAAGCTGAGCGCGCTGCTGGCGCGCGAGCTCGATGTGCTCGAACTTGAAGATCGCATTCACGAGCGCACACAGAATGAGGTCGACAAAAGCCAGCGCGAATACTACCTGCGCGAACAGTTGCATTCGATTCAGGAGGAGCTCGGCGAAATCGACGCCGGCGCAAGTGAGTTGAAATCATTGCGCGAGCGCATCAAGGCCAAGACGCTGCCCGACGTGGCGCGCATGCGGGTGGAGCGCGAAATCACGCGCCTCGAACAGATGCCGAGCATGTCACCCGAAGTGGGCATCGTGCGCGAATACATCGACTGGGTGCTGGATCTGCCGTGGAGCGAAACATCGGAGGACCGCCTCGATGTGCTGCGCGCGACGGCGGTGCTTGATGAGCATCATTTCGGATTGTCGAAGGTCAAGGAACGCATCCTTGAACACATTGCGGTGCGCAAGCTGACCGGTGGTTCGCGCTCGCCGATCCTCTGCTTTGCCGGACCGCCCGGCACCGGCAAGACGTCGCTTGCGCGCAGCATCGCCGATTCGCTGGGCCGTAAGTTTGTGCGCGTGAGCGTGGGCGGCGTGCACGATGAGGCCGAAATTCGTGGCCACCGCCGCACGTACATCGGCGCGCTTCCCGGCCGCATTTTGCAGACAATGCGCCGCGCTGGCACTGCGAATCCGCTCTTTGTGCTCGATGAAATCGATAAGCTCGGCGACGACTTTCGCGGTGATCCTGCAGCTGCGCTGCTCGAAGTGCTTGATCCTGAGCAGAACACTGAGTTTGAGGATCACTATCTCGATCTGCCGTACGATCTTTCGCGCGTGATGTGGATTACTACGGCCAACTATGTTGGCGATATTCCGCCGGCGCTGCGTGATCGCCTTGAGGTGATCGAATTTAACGGTTATATCGAAGATGAGAAGCTCGAAATTGCGCGGCGCTTTCTCGTGCCGCGTCAGCTGAAGGAGAACGGATTGCAGGATCACCCGCTCGTCTTCAGCGATGACGTGCTGCGCACAATCATTCGTGAATACACGTACGAAGCCGGTGTGCGCAATCTCGATCGCGAGATTGCAAATATCTGCCGCAAAACTGCGCGCAAGGTAGCTGAGGAAAAAGCATACGTGCGACGACTCGCACCCGATATGCTGCATAAATATCTCGGCCCGCCGCAGTTTGATTCCGCCCGTATGGAGGCGACCGACCAGGTCGGCCTCGCCAACGGTGTCAGCTGGAGCGAAGGCGGCGGCGACTTGCTGCCTATTGAAGTCACGCTGATGGAAGGCGACGGTTCGCTGACGTTGACGGGTTCGCTCGGCGAGGTGATGCAGGAAAGCGCGAAGGCGGCGCTGAGTTACGCACGCTCGCGCGCTGCAACGCTGGGAATTCAGAAGCGCACTTTTGAAAAGAACGATATTCATATTCATGTTGCGGAAGGCGCCATTCCAAAAGATGGACCTTCTGCGGGCATTACGATGGCGATTGCGCTGATTTCGGCGTTGACGCGCGTTGCGGTGCGGCGTGATGTGGCGATGACCGGTGAAATCACGCTGCGCGGGCGGGTGCTGCCGATTGGCGGTCTCAAGGACAAGATGCTCGCTGCACATCGCGCCGGCATACGCACTTTCATCATTCCGAAGAAAAATGTGAAGGACCTGGCAGAAGTACCGAAGAAAATTCTCAAGGAAATGCACGTGGTGCAGGTTGAGGAAATGGACGACGTGCTTAAAACGGCACTGGTGCGCATGCCTGTTCCAGCCCCCGCGGCGCGTGCGAAGGCTCGTCCGGCTGCCAAGCCGGCGCGTGTGCGTGCAAAAGCCAAGGCGAAGACAGCCGTGCGCCGCCCGGCTGCTCGCCCGTCGACTCCACTCGCCTGACAGTTGTCAGCGATCTTCACAAGATCTTCAGAAGTTGTCATTAGTCTGTCACCTCGATGAAGTGAGTGCGCATGACAAATGTAGTGGTGGAAACTGCCGCCTGCATTTCGTTACGCGTTCCTGAGGAAATGACGGAAAAATGACAAACCTGATCAGCGATCACAACAGATTTTTGCGTGGTGCACAAGTGGTGCTCGGAGTTGCGGCGGCGACGATGATGACGGTGGGTGCGGCCTTTGCATCTTCGCCCGGGCGCATGGTGGCGCAGCCGCAGGCACCGAATGCGCAGCAGCAGAAGCAGCGGCCGGTGATGCGGCCGGCCGCGTTCATCCCGGTGCAGCTGGCCGCTGGAATCGCGGAAGCGCCGATGGGGTTGACGAGCAACGGTCATCTTCCCCTTGGCTCCGTGGATGATGCGGAAGGCGCAAGTTCGTTTTATGCCGCGATGAAGGTATTTGACGCCGTTGAAAATGTCGCTGACGGCCTGGGTCCGGTCTACAACGCGCAGTCCTGCCGCGAATGTCATCAGGCGCCGATGTCGGGTGGGGCGAGTCAGATGACTGTGCTGCGCGCCGGCGGCTATGTCGATGGGCAGTTCGTGGCGCACGCCGGCGGCTCACTCATTCAGGATCGCGCCATCGATCCGTCACTGCAGGAATTCGTTGACGCGCACAGCGACGATGTTACGGCGCAGCGCCTCTCGCTCAGCATCCTCGGCGACGGCTTCGTTGAGGCTGTGCCGGACCAGACATTTTTTGACATCGCAGCCGCACAGCCGGAATCGATGCGCGGCGAAGTCGTCATGGTCGATGTGCTTGAAGCACCGGGTGTGCAGCGCGTCGGACGCTTCGGCTGGAAGAGCCAGCACGCCAGCCTGCTTTCGTTTGCAGCTGATGCGTATTTGAATGAAATGGGCATCACCAGCCCGCTCTTTCCGCAGGAAAATTCATCCGACGGCAATTCCGTCGCTGCCTTCGATTCCGTTGCGGATCCAGAGGATGAGGCGCAGTCCGCATCTCCGTTCGGCATCGATGTGCATATTTTCGCGGATTATTCGCGCAGCCTGGCGGCTCCGCCCCGCATCATCAGCGCGCTTTCGCGCTCCGATGTGAACACGGGTCAGGCTCTTTTCGAGCAGGTGGGATGCGCGATGTGCCATACGTCTGAGCTGGTGACTGCGCCGGCCGGCACGCTGTTGAACGGAGGAACCTTCACTGTGTCGCACGCGCTTGGCGATAAGCGCATTCATCCGTACAGCGATTACCTGTTGCACGACATCGGTATTGGCGATGGCATTCATCAGACGGGATCGCCTGAGGCGCGTAACAAGATGCGCACGGCACCGCTGTGGGGGCTTTCGATGCGCAACCGTTACATGCACGATGGTCAGAGCTATACGCTCGAAGAGGCCATCCGCCGGCATGCTGGCCAGGCGGAACAGGTACGGCGTCGTTTCGAAGACCTGTCGCGCCCGGAGCGCCGGCAGATGCTGCTGTTCCTGCGTTCGTTGTAAGCTGTCATTTGTCTTCCGCATTTCTGTGAATCAATCTGTGAAGTAACGACTCAGGCCCAAAGCAGTATTTCCTGCGAAGCACGCTGTTTCTTCTCTCTATGGGGGATAGAAACAGCGTGTTTCGCGTTGGAAAATTAGCCGGCCTGAATCGTTCCTGCCTCCATCGTTTCTCCATATCCCTTTGCTATTCTGATTTCAGCGACGTGAATTTGCACGATCGCAGGGTAGCAGAAGCGACGATGACTCGAGCGCTTCGAAGACAGGAGAACGAATTACGATGAACAAGATTCAATGGACTCGGCGTAAGTTGGCGAGCGTAGCGCTGGCGGTGACGGGAGTGACCGTTGCTGGGTTGCTCGCAGTGGGCGGTGCGGTGGGTGCTTCGGCGCAGAGTGGGACGGCCGGCAGCGGGCCGCTGGCGATGGCGCAGCGCTTGATCGGCGGGCGCGGTATGCGCGGCGGGCATCGTGGCCCGGGCGGTCCCGAGGCGATGGCTGCGGCGGCGAAGACGCTCGGCATCGACGAAGCAGCGCTGAAGACCGAACTGCAGGGCGGCAAGACGATTGCCGATGTGGCGAAGGCAAAGGGCGTTGAAACGGCGAAGGTCGTGGCCGCGATCGTCGATGCCGAGAAAGCCGACATCGCGCAGCATGTGAAGGACGGCGACATGACTCAGGCGCAGGCCGATCAGATGCTGAAGGATGTTGATGCGCACGTGACCGATATGGTCAACAACCCAAGGCCGCAGGGTGGCCCGCGCGGCATCGGCGGCCGTGACGGTCGTGACGGTCGTGAATCGATGACAGTGGTAGCCAAGGCGCTTGGCATCGATGAGGCTGCCTTGAAGACTGAGCTGCAGGGCGGCAAGACGGTTGCCGATGTGGCGAAGGCGAAGGGCGTTGCGTTGAGCACGATCGTCGACGCGATCGTCGCGCAGCATAAAACGAAACTGGCGCAGTCTGTGACCGACGGGAAGATGACGCAGGCACAGGCCGACACCATCCTCGGTGGTGAGAAGGTGCATGTCGAGCTGATGCTGAACGGCCAGATGCCGCAGCGCGGCCCTGGCGGCCCCGGCGGCGACTTTGGACCCGGACATGGTCGTGGCCATGGTGGGCGTGGTTATGCCCCGGATGCCCAGCCGACGCCGTCGAACACGAGCGGGCAGGGTGGCTGAAGCGCAGTCGAGTGTTGAGATCTGAGTCCATCCCCCGCTTCCCAGGAAGCGGGGGATGTTTCTTTTTTCGTAATGATTTAGGCCTGGCGCAGTATTTCATTTCTTGTCTTGCGAAGCACGCAATTCCTTCCCTCTGCAGGGGGCAGGAATCACGTGTCCTGCGTTGGAAAACTGGATGGCTGAGTCGTTACGAGTGAAGAGATTTCGTGCAGAGAAGCTGTGTGAAATGATCTCCATCATTTCTCTATATCTCTTCGTTATTCTGATCTCACTCAACGATTCAGGATATTCAAAATCGGAATATTTAAATCGGGATATTTAAATCGGGATATTTAAATCGGGGCAACTACTCAGGCCAGCTATTTTTCCAACGCGAAACACACTAAGTTCCTGTCCATAAGTTTTGTCCGGCAGATTCGCCTCCCCCGCTTTGCGGGGGAGGCGAATCTGCCGCCAGAACTTTTGGCGACTCACTTATTCTCTCCCTCTTCGGGGGAGAGAATAGTGTGTTTCGCGGGAAATACTGATTTGGACCTGAGTAGTTACAAATCGGGACATTTGAATCCTCATCGCAAAACATGTGACTTTTCCTTGAAAAAAGTGAAGAAGCCGCGTGGTTCGCGTTGGAAAACCAGATGGCCTGAGTAGTTACAGGAGTTTTAATCATGACAACGAATCTATGGATGCGCCGACGTATGACTGGCATTGTGTTTGCAGTGGCTGGTGTGGCTGTGGTGGGGATGCTTGCGGTTGGCAGCGCTGCGGCGAAGGGCGGCCCGAATGTGAACCCATTGCATTCACCGTTGGGCACACCGCGTGCTGGTGGTGAGAGGCAGCACGGGATTGGGAAAGAGAGCCTCGCCGCGGCTGCAGAGGCGCTGGGCATCGACGAAGCGGTGCTGAAGGCTGCGTTGGACAGCGGCAAGAGCATCGCGGATGTGGCGCAGGCGCACAATGTGAATGTGTCGGTGGTCGTCAATGCGATCGTTGCAGAGCGCCAGGCTGATCTTGCCAAGGCCGTCACGGATGGCAAGCTGACGCAGGCGCAGGCGGATGAGAAGCTCACGAAATTTGAATCGAAGGTGACGGAATTGGTGAGCGAAGCGCCCCCGTCTGGTGGCCCGCGCGGCCCGCAGCATTCCGACGGGCCGCGGGCGACTGCGGCGTCAGCGGTTCAGCAGCAGGGTGGACGCGTAGTGAGTGGAACTCCGGCGGCGGCTCCGGCGGCGGCTCCGGCGGCGGCTCAGAACACACCGCGCGGCGGTCAGAATGGTGGTGGGCGCGGCGGTCAGAATGGTGGTGGGCGCGGCGGTCAGAATGGACCTCGACCGTAGAAGTGTGATGTGCGGGGTGGATTTTGGCTCCGTGTGAAATAGTGAACGCTCCTCCTCTGCTTCATATGAAGTGGGGGAGTTTTTATTGCTGGCTGATCGAGAGCGGTGAGAATACTGCAACGCAGGCGGGGTAACCGATTGCGAAATACAGATAGTGAGGAAGCAAGTAACTATTTAGGCCATCCTGTTTTTCAACGCAAAACACTGATGTAAGTGAGTCGCCAAAAGTTCTGGCGGCAGATTCGCCTCCCCCGCTTTGCGGGGGAGGCGAATCTGCCGGACAAAACTTATGGACAGGAACGTAGGCCTGAGCAGTCATGGAAGAACCGATATGGCACAGCGAATTCTGATCGCCGACGACGATCGACAAATCACCCGTCTCGTGCAGTCATACCTGGAGCGCGCAGGTTTTGAAGTGCGCGTTGCGCACGATGGCGAGCAGGCGCTGCACATGCTGCGTGCCGAGAATCCGGATATGGCCGTGCTCGACGTGATGATGCCGGGCCGCGACGGGTTCGAATTGGCGCGGCTTATTCGGGCGGATCGCCGGTTGGCGGCACTGCCTATTCTGATGCTGACGGCGCGCGTGGAGGATATAGACAAGCTGCAGGGCCTCGAGCTTGGTGCGGATGATTATTTGACCAAGCCGTTTAACCCGCCTGAACTTGTGGCGCGTGTGCGCGCAATTCTGCGGCGCGTGAATGGCGATCTCAAGCCTTCGGCAGTGTTGCGCATCCGTGATCTCAGCCTCGATACGGAAGCACACATAGCCACGGTTCGCGACCAGCTGCTTGATCTCACGCCGGCCGAATTTGCGCTGTTGCAGACGTTTATGCAGTATTCGGAACGCGCGTTCACGCGGGGTGAATTGATCGATATCGCGTTTGGCGAAACCTACGAAGGTTTTGAACGCACCATTGATACGCACATCAAAAATCTGCGCCGCAAAATCGAAATTGATTCAGCCGATCCGCAGTACATCCAAACTGTATTTGGCGTTGGTTACAAAATGGGACGTTGAAATACTGTAACTACTCGAGCCATCCGGTTTTCCATCGCGGGTTTTGCGGGAAATAATGATCTGGGTTCGAGTCGTTACGAAATATGAAGTGTCGAGATATTGAAATGAATCGGCTCTGGTTTCGCATCACCGCCGCACTCGTCGGCATCACACTTCTGAGCCTGATTACTGTGACGATCGTGGCACAGGTGAACACGCAGGCGCAGTTTGAACAGCTCGCTGGCAGGCAGCGGGAAATTGCGCAGTCTGTGCTGCTGGATACGTTGCACGAATATTACGTATTGAATGGTGGCTGGAACGGCGCTGAGCATGTGCTGCAATCTGCACTGCCGAATTTTCCGCAGGCGCAACCGCCGCCTGGGGCGCGCAACACGCAGCGGCGGCAGCGTGACACTGTGCGTTTTGTGCTGGCGGATGATCATGACAATGTGGTGGCATACGCCGGTGCTGCGCCGCGTGCCAACCGTTTTGACGCTGCGGAACGCCGCGCCGCGCTGCCGATTGAAATTGACGGCCGCTTGGTCGGTCATTTGCTCGTGGATTCGCCGGAGCTGACGATGTTGGGTGAAGCGCAGCAGTTGGTGTTGAATCAGTTGCGACGTTACGCGATTATTTCTGCGTTGATCGTAGGGGTGGCTTCAGTGCTGTTCGGTGTGCTGAGCGGGCGCGCACTGGCGGCTCCGCTTACCGATCTGGCTGGCGTGGCGCAGCGATTTTCGTCGCGTCGCTGGGATGTGCGGGCGCATGTGCGCGGTGCGCAGGAAGTGGCTGACGTTGCGCAGGCGTTCAACGAAATGGCTGATTCGCTCGAGCGCGCGGAAATCAATCGACGCAACCTGACGGCCGACATCGCACATGAATTGCGTACACCGCTCACGGTGATTCAGGGCAACCTGCGCGCCATGCTCGATGGTGTGTATCCGCTCGAGCGTGGCGAGATTGCCACCATTTATGACGAGACGCGCCTGTTGAGCCGGCTGGTCGAGGATCTGCGTTTGTTGGCGCTGGCCGAGGCTCGACAACTGCAACTGCAGATGCGCGACGAATCTGCGCAGGCGCTGATGCATGCTGCTGCCGCGCAGTATCAGGTGGCGGCCGATGCTGCGGGCGTGCGTCTGCAGGTGATTGAGCCGGATGTCGATGTGATCGTGCGCGCCGATGCTGATCGAGCCGGACAGGTGTTGCGTAATCTGCTGAGCAATGCGCTGCGCTACACACCTGCTGGTGGCACGATTACGATGCATATGCAGGGCTTCGGCGAGGCGTTGTGCTTCGCTGTGCAGGACACCGGCGCCGGCATTTCCGCAGATGCGCTGCCGCATATTTTCGATCGCTTCTACCGCGGCGATGCATCGCGCGTGCGCAGCGGCAACAGCACTGGCCTGGGCTTGGCGATTGTACAAAGTCTCGTACAGGCCATGGGCGGCAGCATCGGCGCCGAAAGCACTCTGGGCGTTGGCAGCACGCTGTGGTTTGAGCTGAAGAAGACGACGGCCGATGGCTGATGGTGATTGGCGACCGTTCGTTCGTCGTCTTTTATCCGTCAGCTTCCCGCTTCTTCCAGCGAAAAATTGCGCAGCACTTCTAAGTCGACGAACTCGAGCACCGAGATGTGGCAGGCTTCAAGGTCGATGCGTGGGGCGGCGCCGGCGTTCCATGCTTCGATCCAGCGTTCGACGCACAGGCACCAGTGATCACCCGGTTGCAGGCCAGGGAAACCATACTGCGGCATGGGCGTGCTGAGGTCGTTGCCGCGTGAGCGGCTGAATTCGAGAAACTCGCGCGTCATTTCAGCGCATACGGTGTGCATGCCGTAATCGCCTGGGCCTGTGTTGCAGCAGCCGTCGCGGTACCAGCCGGTGATCGGATCTGTGCTGCAGGCGCGCAGGGGCCGGCCGAGCACATTGTGCGCTTGAATCGTGGACATAAGCGCCGATTCTACAGATGCGTAACTCTTCAGGCCAAATTACGGAGTGCGCAAAGCCCAATTGATATCCGCGGTAACTACTCAGGCCAGCCATTTTTCCAACGCGAAACACTGCTCTAAGTGAGTCGCCAAAAGTTCTGGCGGCAGATTCGCCTCCCCCGCTTTGCGGGGGAGGCGAATCTGCCGGACAAAACTTATGCACAGGAACTTAGGCCTGAATAGCTACCTGATTCTTACAAAATAAAAGCTGGCTGGCCTGAGCGGCTTGTGCAAGCGCGTCACAGGCGCGAAGATCAGGTGATTTTCATTACGCCGATGCCGAACCATAGCGCGGTGAGTGCGGCCCATGCGACGTAGCCGACGATGATGGCCGATGGCAGCGTAAAACCAAAGCGCAGCCCGACGAAGACGATCCCTACCCAGACGAGTGTGGTGAGCAGGCCGACGCCGATGTTGCGCAGGAAGAGTGCCTCGGCCTGTGGTTCCGCCGGTGCGCCGCTGCCGAAGACCACCCACAGTGCCAGCGGAATGTTGATTGGCATGCTTGCGAAGATCGCTGCGGCGGTGCGGCTGCGCTCGCGCACGGCAGCGATGATGAGGATGATGCCGATCGAGGTCAGCACAGGCAGGATTTTCTGGAAGTTCATGGGCCTGAATGGTAATGGGCCATTTTGGACTTCAAATTTTTCAATTTCGTACCTGCTCAGGCTTACGTCGATATGTCCCGCGAAACGCACGATTCCTTCCCCCCTTCAGGAGGAGGAATCGTGCGTTTTGCGATGGAAAATAGAGCGGCCTGAGTAGGTACCAAATTTCGAATTTCATGATTGATTCGCGGATAATGCCTGACATGAAGCGCACGACCCCTCAAAAATCGATGAAGGCCGAAGTGGAAGCCGCGGCGCAGCGCAGCAGTGCTGCAGGCGTGGCATGGGACCTGAGCGTGCTGTTCGACGCGCCGGACGACGCACGACTTGAAGCGTCGCTCAAGGCGCTGAAGAAGCGCACAGCAAATTTTGCGCGCACGTGGCGCGGCAAGGTCAAGGCAAAGCCGAAGGCGGCGCAGCTGCTGGAAGCGCTGCGCGAATATGAATCGATGGCCGAGGAGCTTACGAAAGTTGGTGCGTATGCACATTTGTTGTATGCGGCTGACACGCGTCAGGATGCGCATCGCAATCTGATGCAGCACGTTGATGAGGTCGAAACTGCGTTGCGCAACGAGCAGCTGTTCTTCGATCTGGAGTGGCTCGAAGTGTCGGAAGAGATGGTGAAGACGCTGCTGGCTGATCCGAAGCTGGCGCCGTACAAGCATTACCTGCAGAGTGAGCGCAAGTACAAGCCGCACGCGCTGAGCGAACCGGAAGAGAAGATCATGAACGAAAAGTCCATGACTGGTCTCAGCGCGTGGCAGAAGCTGTTCACCGAACTGACGTCGTCGCTGCGCTACAAAATTGAAGTAGACGGCGTGGTGCGCGAGCTGAATCAGAGTGAGGTGCTGGTGCTGCTGCGGCATCCTGATCGGGCGCAGCGGCGGTGTGCATGGGAGGGTTTCTACGCAACACTGAAGGAGAACGGCCAGACGCTGGGCTTTATTTATGACACGCGCTTCCAGGATTACCTGGTGAATAATCGGCTGCGCAAATATAAGACGCACATGCAGCCGCGCCATCTTTCCAATGGCATTGAGGCGAAGGCTGTCGATGCGATGATGACCGTTGTGGAGCGCAATCACGGCCTGGCGCATCGCTATTGGGCGCTGAAGGCGAAGCTGCTTGGCTTGCAGAAGCTTGAGCTGTACGATCAGTACGCGCCGCTGTTTGATGTGAAGGAAAAGATCTCGTACACCGATGGCAAGCAGATCGTGCTTGATGCGCTGCGGCGCTTTTCGCCGGAGTTCGAGACCATGGCGCAGCGCTTCTTCGACGGCAACTGGATCGACGCTGATCCGCGTGATGGCAAACGAGGTGGAGCGTTCTGCGCGGGCGTCACGCCATCGACTCATCCGTTTATTTTGATGAGCTACAACGATGACCTGCGTGACGTGACCACGCTGGCGCACGAGCTTGGCCATGGCATGCACGATCTGCTTGCGGCAAAACAGACGTTGTTCAATTACCATCCGTCGCTGCCAGTGGCGGAAACGGCGAGCGTTTTTGCCGAAAGCCTGGTATTCGAAGAGCTGCTTGGTCGTATGAGCAATGAGCGCGACCGGCTGGCGTTGTTGTGCGGCAAGATCGAGGACAGCTTCGCCACGGTGTATCGGCAGACTGTGCTGACGCGCTTCGAGCAGCTCGCCTACGACGCGCGCAGCAAGGGGCGTTTAGGTGCGCAGCAGATCGGTGAATTGTGGCTGCGCGCGAATGCGCCGTACTACGGCGACGTCGTCGACATGACGAGCGGCTACGAATTCGGCTGGAGCTACATTCCGCACTTTATCAATACGCCGTTTTACTGCTACGCGTATTCGTTCGGCGAGCTGCTGGTGAAGGCGCTCTACGGCATGTATCGCCGTGATGGCGCGAAGTTCATTCCGAAGTATAAGGCGCTGCTGGCCTCGGGCGGCAGCCGCACGCCGCGCGAACAGACGCGCGCCATCGGCGTTGACATTAATAGCGAAGCATTCTGGCAGATCGGCTTCGACGAACTTGAGCGCCTGATTGCTGAAGCGGAACAGCTGGCCGGACGGCTGTAATGCGGCGCTAATGGTGGCGCGTAAAATCTTATCCATCTGACCACGAGCGTGCTCGTGATCATCAACCCAACCAACCCAACCCAACCAACTCAACCAACCCAATGATGGAGCCTGCATTGCGCCGGCTTCGAGGAGATACATTCGATGTCTGAAAATACTGTAGTGGCGACGGATGCGGCGTTCGACAAACTTGTAGCTAAGGGTGTGACTCTCGTCGATTTCTGGGCGACGTGGTGCGGGCCGTGCCGCCAGATTGCGCCGATCGTCGAGCAGATTGCCCTCGAAAATCAGGGCAACCTGACTGTTGCCAAGCTGGATGTCGATCAGAACGGCAACACTGCGATGAAATACGGTGTGCAGAGCATCCCGACGCTGATTCTTTTTAAGGACGGTGAGCCCGTCGAGCGCCTCGTTGGATTCCGGCCCAAGGAATCACTGATGAGCAAAATTCGGCCGCATCTTCCGCAGCCTGCAAATTCGTAGGTGCACGCGCTGCGTGTCCTTGCTCGTTCTGGCCCGCTGATCACACACTTCTCCCGTGTGAAGAATGTGATCGACGGGCTTTTTTTTATTGCGTTGGGTTGGTAACGGATGTTTGTGTGCGGTTGTGCATATAACCAGGCTTGTTTTCGCTTTTTTGTTTTGTTTGTCGAGTTCATCTTCCTGAATTTCGTCCCTGTACTTTTCGGGGGATTTTTTTGGGGAGGGTGCAACTCGCGAGGTGGTAAGTCTGGTTATGCGAAATATCCACAGTTTTTGCCCTGATTTCGGATGCACCTCTTGGTAACGATTCAGGCCAAAATTCGTATTTCCCACGAAACACGCGATTTTTCTCCTGCAAGTCCTGCAAGTCCTGCAAGTTCTGCAAGTCCTGCAAGTCCTGCAAGTCCTGCAAGGAGGAAGGAATCGCGTGTTTTGCATTGGAAAGCCGGATGGTTTGAGTCGTTACATTTCTTGACAGTGCACGGTTATTAAGGTGATAATCTGCGGCTGTGAATGCGTTGCTGCATTCAATGGCATTGGGTGGAAGTGGGGAGCTCGTGCAAATGCCGAGTTTGTGCGCAGATACAACGCTTTCAACCCCGTGTTTTTGTACCTTCGCGTTTTCGCGTTTTCGCGTTTTCGCGTTATTGGATGTTGTGTAGGAGGAGAAAAGACATGGACAGTCGCAAACCGTTTGCCGCAACCAGTCTGCTCGCCGCAGCCAGCCTGATTTTGGCTGCGTGTGGTGCACAGGGAACGCCGATCGTTCAAACTGTGGTGGTGACGCAGGAAGTCGCCAAGGAAGTCGTGAAGGAAGTGCAGGTCGAGAAGACGGTCGAAGTGGTGAAGGAAGTCGTCGCCACATCTGCTCCGGAATGGACGAAGCCGCACCCGATCCTGAGTGACGTGCGCGTGCGCCAGGCGATTGCGCAGTGCAGCGACCGCGACGCGCTGATTGCGTCGGTCTACGATTACGTGTCGGATGAGGATAAGCCGAAGCTGCGCATGGACACGTTCATGCCGAAGACGGCTGAGTTCTATGCCAAGGACAATCCGAACATCATTGACTACAAGCACGACATTACCGCGGCGGGCAAGCTGCTCGACGATGCGGGCTGGAAACTGCCGGAAGGCGGCAGCGTGCGCGAAAACGCTGCGGGCGAACCGCTGATCATCCGCTTCGGGACGACGAATGCGGCTTTCCGCCAGACGTGGGCAGCGGTGTTCGAGAAGCAGATGTCTGCGTGTGGCATCGTGCTGCAGCGCTCACATGTCCCCGGCAGCATCTGGTTCGGTGGCAACTCCGGCCTGCGCCGTCGTGATTTCGATATGGGCGCATTCGCCTGGGTCGGTGAGGCTGAGCCCCCCGGCGTGACGATTTACGCGTGCGACCAGATCCCGACGCCGGCCAACAACTGGGCGGGCCAGAACTACATGGGCTGGTGCAACGAGAAGGCGAGCAATGCGATCAAGGCGGGCAACAACACGCTCGACCGCGCGGAGCGCATCAAGCAGTACGCCATCGTCCAGGAAGAGTTCACCAAGGATATGCCGTCGCTGCCGCTGTTCCAGCGCAACGAGACGGCCGGCTACAACAAAAATCTCAAGGGGTTCAAGGCGAACACCACCGAGTATTACTCGCACAGCGCGAAGGACTGGGACAACGGCGGCAAAGATGTCGTCATTGCGCTGACGCAGGAACCTGCCTCGATGTTCGGCCTGATTGAGAGCGCTGCGGTGCAGCGCATCGCTGCAATCCTCATCGATACCGGCTGCTACACGCAGTACGACTACGGCTATCAGCCGAATCCGCAGTGCATGGACGCGTTCCCGAGCATCGGCAACGGCGCGACGAATGACCCTGTTGAGCCGAAGGACGGTGACCGCATCGTTGACTCGAGCGGCAACCTGGCGCAGATCGTTGGCGGCAAGGCCGTGGCGCTGGATGAAGAAAACAAGCCGACCGACAAGGTCGTCACGGTCAAGAATGAGAAGGGCGAGGACGTCGAGTTTGCCGCTGGCGTGAAACTGCTGCAGTTGAAGGTCACGCACAAGTACAAGGCCGGCGCAAAGTGGAGCGACGGCGAGGCTGTGAAGGCCGAGGACATGCTGCTGGGATACAAGGTGTCGTGCGCGAAGGACAGCGGCGCCACTTCGTTCTACGGCTGCGATCGCACCGCGTCGTTTGAGGCGAAGGACGTCGACGGGGGCATCGAAGCTGTGTCGGTGTATATCGCCGGCTATCAGCCGCCCACCTACTTCCTGCCCGGCGGCTTCGGCATTCCGGCGCATCAGGTTGTAGCGAGCGAAGGCCCGAACAAGGACAAGAAGCTCTCTGAGGTCCCGACGGCTGATTTCCAGAAGCTGCCGGAAATCACCGAGACGCCGCTGGGCACCGGCCCCTACGTGCTCGCGAAGTGGGAGAAGGGCCAGCGCATGACGTTCGAGGCCAACAAGAACTATCCGGGCGAACTGAAGGTGAAGAAGATCATCATTCAGTTCTTCGGCGACACCAACGGCGCCGTGGCTGCGCTGCTGGCGGGCGATGTCGACATTGTCGGCAGCGAAACGCTGGGCGCGGGTGCAGAAGCGAAGGCCGTCATCGAAGCCGCTGCTGCGGGCAAGATCTCGGCAGAGAATATCGCTTCGGCCACGTGGGAGCACATCGACTTCAACTTCAACGTTCGCTAAACGCATCGTGTAAATCAGTAACTACTCAGGCCCAAATCAGTATTTCCCGCGAAACACACTATTCTCTCCTCCTTTGGGGGAGGGAATAGTGTGTTTCGCGTTGGAAAAATAGCTGGCCTGAGTAGTTACGTAAATCATGATGTGATCCAGGCCGCTCCATGGCCGCAGTTCGCGGATATGGAGCGGCTTGTTGCTTTTGTAACGACTCAGCCCTGTGCTTGTAAATTGCTTGAATCATCAATCCTCGTCTCTTTGTGAAGCAAGTTGTGAAGCAAATTGTGAAGCAAATTGTGAAGCAAATTGTGAAGCAAGTTGTGAAGCAAATTGTGAAGCAAGTTAGAAAGTGGCTGGGGAGCGGATCAGGAAGTTTAGGAAGCGAAGGACGATGCAAGGCTGATTTCACACTGGCTAAGTCGTTGCTGTTTTGACTTCGTGTTTGACTTCGTGTTTGACTTGGTTACGGAGGTTTGTTCGAGGTGTTGACGTTTTTGGTGCGCCGGGCGATTTCGATTTTCGCCATATTGCTTCTGGTGTCGTTTGCGGCGTACTGGCTCTTTTACAATGCGCCGGGCGGGCCTCTGCAGCTCATCGCTGAACTGCAGCAGAGCGGGCGCAACCAGCTCGATGCCGGCGCCGTCGATCGCATCAAACTGCGTTACGACCTGGACTTGTACCATGGCGTGCGTTACATGCGCTGGCTGACTGGATTCCCAAGCGGGCCGATCGTGATCGGTGGGCAGCAGATGTTTTCCGGCACGCCGATCGGCTGCCTGAAGGAAGCGCCGTCCGGGAAAAAAGTGATTTTGCAGTACGCCGACGGCACGCGCATCGAGTCGAACTGTCTGCGGCCGACGTATCTGCAGGATCTGATGAACCCTAATCGGCGGCTCAGCAAGGGCGCGCTGCGCCTGGATTTCGGCGTTTCACAGCTGATCGCGCGCGAACGGCCGGTGATGGAGCTGATCGAGACTCGCCTTGCGCCGACGCTGCTGCTGATGGGAATTGCCAATCTGCTCGCCATCATCATTGCTGTGCCGATCGGCATTTTGTCCGCTGTAAAACAGTACTCGCGCTTCGATTACATCGTCACTACAGTGACGTTCTTTGGATCGGCAATGCCCACACTCTTTCTCGGCATTATGGGCATCTTGTTCTTCTCACTTTTTCTGCGTGACGCCGGGCTGCCTTTTCTGCCGCCTCAGCTGGCTGAATCGAACCGCGACGCCGTCGTCCCTCTGCTTGGTGAAATCACCGCAGGCTCACTGGGCGACCACATCTGGCATCTCGTGCTGCCTGTGTCTGTGCTCACGTTCGTCAGCCTGACCGGCTGGAGCCGCTTTGTGCGTTCGAGCATGCTCGAGGTGCTCAAACAGGACTACGTGCGCACTGCGCGCGCCAAAGGGTTGCGCGAGAGCATGGTGATCCTGAAGCATGCATTTCGCAACAGCATGATTCCATTTGTCACCCTGCTGGTGGGCGTGCTGCCGAGCCTGTTCGCAGGCGCCATCGTGACCGAATCGATTTTCAGCTGGCCCGGCCTCGGCCGTTTGTACGTGCAGGCGCTTGGCGGTGACTACACCGTCGCCATGGCCATTCTGCTGATCTCAACTTTTCTGACCTTGATCAGCTTTTTGCTGGCCGATGTTCTCTACACCGTCGTCGATCCGCGTATTCGTCTTTCGTAGTGGTTAATGCGATTTGTCTCCTTGACTTGACTTGTCTTGACTTGCCTTGACTTGACTTGATAGGATGGCAAGGCAAAAGAGCGGTTAAACCCAAGTGGAAAGAGAAACCCGAGAATCACGGCATCTACTCGGATTTAGTCACTCCTTAGGACAAAGCAAGGCAGCAAATCGCGTTAGTTACTGGTTTTCACCATATGGCAAGCAGCACAGTACAGCCCCGCGCATCGCGCGCATCCGATGCGCGCCCGAACATGAAGACGGAAAGCCAGACCGCGCTGGTGTGGCGACGTTTTCGCAAGCATCGCCTGGCGGTGATTTCGATGGTGCTGTTGACCCTGATTTTTCTGCTTTCGCTGTTTGCACCGCTTGTCGCACCGTTCAAAATTGATCACCTCGACCCTACGTATAAATTCGTGCCGTTCATGACGGTGTACAAGCCGACCGGGCAGGTTTACATCTTTGGCTCTGACCAGCTCGGGCGCGACCTGCTGACGCGGCTGCTTTACGGCGCGCGCGTGACGCTCTCTGTGGCCGTGCTGGTGGCGTCATTGTCGTGCGCGGTGGGTGCGCTGATCGGCGCCGTGGCCGGCTACTATCGCGGCATTATCGACACTGCGCTCATGCGTGTGCTCGATTTCACGTCAGGCATTCCAGATCTGCCTGTGCTGCTGATTCTGGCGTCGATTCTACTGACCGATCCGAAGCTGCTGCCGCTGCCTGATTTTGTGACGCGCATTTTCGAAGCGCTGCTGCTTGTCCGTGAACGAGAGGCGCGTTCGGTGGTGGTGATCGTGCTGGTGTTGACGATCCTTGGCTGGACGGGCGTGGCGCGCCTGACGCGCGGCATGGTGCTTGCGGTGCGTGAGGCGGATTATGTGACTGCGTCGCGTTCGCTTGGGATGGGCGATACTTCACTCATTCTGCGGCATATCATGCCAAATGTGTTGGCGCCGATCATTGTGGCGTTTACGCAGTCGCTCGCTGGCGCATTCGCTGCGGAGACGGCGCTTAGCTTTCTCGGCTTCGGCGTGCAGGAACCCGCCGCTACGTGGGGCAACATGATGTCTATCGCGCAGAACAACATCTTCGAAAATCGTGTCATGCCGCTTGTGGTCGGATTGCCGATCCTGATCTGTTCGCTCGCGTTCAATTTCATCGGCGACGGTCTGCGCGACGCGCTTGATCCGCGTCTGAAAATGTAGGCTTGCCAGTTGTTGGCCATCACTTTGTTGTCGGATTGTTGTCGGATTGTTGTCGGATTGTTGTCGGATTGTTGTTGGATTGTTGTTGGGTGTTATCGGATTGACGAGATGACATCACATTTTGATTGGCCGTCTTTATCGAGATCATCTAGAATCTCGAAAACCTTTTCTGAGGAGAACACATGGTCCCAGCTACTGTCGGTGCAGCAACTTCATCACGAGCATATGCCCGGTCTGAAGATATCCTGTTGGATATTCAGGGCCTCAAGACGCACTTTTTCACCGAAGACGGAGTGGTCAGAGCAGTCGACGGTGTTGACATTTACGTGAAAAAAGGTGAATGTCTGGGTGTGGTGGGCGAATCTGGATGCGGTAAAAGTCAGACCATGATGTCTGTGATGCGGCTGATCGGCCCGCCCGGCCGTATCGTGGAAGGCAGCATCGCGTACGATGGTCGTCAGATGCTGAATCTGACTGAGAAGCAGATGACGGAGATCCGCGGCAACAAGATCTCGATGATCTTTCAGCAGCCGCAGACGTGTCTGAATCCGGTATTCAAGGTGGGCGATCAGATCGCCGAAGTGCTCGAAATTCATCAGGGCTTGAGCAAGAAGGACAGCATAAAGCGGGCGATCGATCTGCTGCGCATGGTCGGTATTCCTGAGCCTGCCAAGCGCGCGAATGCGTACCCGCACGAAATTTCTGGTGGTCAGGCGCAGCGCGTCATGATCGCGATGGCGCTGGCGTGCCAGCCGTCGCTGCTGATCGCGGACGAGCCGACGACGGCGCTTGACGTGACGATTCAGGCACAGATTCTTGATCTGATGCGCGACCTGCGCGCGAAGACGAATACGGCGATTATTCTGATCACGCACGACCTCGGCGTGGTGGCGGAAATGTGTGAGCGCGTCATGGTGATGTACGCCGGCCAGATTGTGGAAGAGGCCGACGTGAGAACCATTTTCAAAAATCCGAAGCATCCGTACACGAAGGGCCTGATCGGCTCGACGCCGGTGCTTGGTGATGTGCGCGAACGGCTCGAGGTGATTCCCGGCTCGGTACCGAATCTGCTGAACCCACCGCCCGGCTGTCGCTTTGAACCGCGCTGTCAGTTGTGCGAAGGCACCGCCCGCGAGCGTTGTCGCACCGAACTGCCGCCACTGCGTGAAATTGAGCCCGGACATTTCGTACGCACATGGCTGTACGACTAACACGAACGACTCAAGACCGCCAATTTCTCGTCGCGAAGCTATGGTCTCTCCTGCGAAGTGTGGGAAAGGCATATTTCGCGAAAAATGTTGTTCTGAGTCTGAGTAGCTGCGACCAATAAAATGAGCACCAACGCAAAAAATACCAATCCGGAACTGCTCGAGGTCACGAATCTCGTCAAGTATTTTCCGATTAAAGGCGGACTGTTGCAGCGCACCGTAGCGCAGGTGAAAGCCGTCGATGACATCTCGTTTTCAGTGAAGCAGGGCGAGACGCTCGGTCTCGTGGGCGAATCCGGCTGCGGCAAGACGACGATCGGCCGCACCGTGCTGCGCCTGACGCCGGCTACGCGCGGTTCCGTGCGCTTCCAGGGGAAGGATGTGTTCAAAGCGAGCGTCTCGGAAATGAAGGCGATGCGCAAGGACATGCAGATCATCTTCCAGGATCCGTACTCGTCGCTGGATCCGCGTATGCCCGTCGGCGAAAGCATCGGTGAAGGCCTGCTCGTGCATGGCATGAGCGACACGAAGAAGCGCAACGAAATCGTTATCGAGATGTTGCGCAAGGTTGGTCTTGAGGACTATCACGCGCGCCGCTATCCGCACGAATTCTCGGGCGGCCAGCGCCAGCGCATCGGCATCGCACGCGCGCTTGCGCTGCGGCCGAAGTTTATCGTCTGCGACGAACCGGTGTCGGCGCTCGATGTGTCGATTCAGTCGCAGGTGCTGAATATTCTGAAGGACCTGCAGGGTGAATTCGGCCTGACTTATCTCTTCATCGCACATAACCTCAGCGTTGTCGAGCACATCAGCGACCGCGTCGGCGTGATGTACCTCGGCAAGATGGTGGAACTGACCGATCGCGAGTCGCTGTTCCGCGATCCGCTGCACCCATATACCAAGGCGCTGCTGTCGGCGATTCCGATTCCTGACCCGACTGTGAAGCGCGAGCGGATGATTCTGCAGGGCGAAATCCCCTCACCTGTGAATCCGCCGAAGGGCTGCCGCTTTCACCCGCGCTGCCCGTTTGCTGTAGATAGGTGCAAGGTAGAGGAGCCGCAGTTCAAAGAACTACGCCCCGGCCACTTCGCTGCGTGCCACGTAGCGGAGGATCAGGTGGCGGCGGGGAAGTAAAAGGGATAGCACGAGTGGATAGTAGATGGTAAATAACGCCTTGGGCGGTTGCTATCTACTATCCGCTTTCTACTCTTACTGTCTGTAACTACTCAGGCCAGCCATTTTTCCAACGCGAAACACACTATTCTCTCCCCCTTCGGGGGAGAGAATAGTGTGTTTCGCGGGAAATACTGATTTGGGCCTGAGTAGTTACTACTGTCTACTTTTGGGATAGCCCGGTCAGGAAACGCACACTCGCCTCGATGCCTTTCTCGTAGCATTCGACGGAATACTTTTCGTTGGGTGAGTGGATTGCATCGGTGGGCAGGCCGAAACCGAGCAGGATGACCGGTTTTTGGAGCACCGAGAGAAAGTCGGCGACGACGGGAATCGAGCCTCCTTCGAGCTCGTAGTACGGCGGGTTGCCGTAGGTCGCCTCAGCTGCTGCAGCGGCGGCCTGAAAAAGCGGTGATGAGCGGTCGATCAGCGAAGCGATGCCGCCGTGCACATCTTTGAATGAAACCTCCACGCCGGGTGGTGCAAGTTTTCGAATGTGCGCCTGCACTGCGTCGATGACCTTCTGCGGGTCCATGTACGGCACCAACCTGCAGGTGATTTTGCAGTGCGCCTCGGCCGGAATGATTGTCTTGCCACCAGGGCCGGTGTAGCCACTCCACAGCCCATTGATTTCCAGCGTCGGCCGAGCGCCCTTGCGCTCGTTGGCCGTGAAATCGGGATCGCCGAATGCCTGCAGCGCGCCGGATTCGTTGATCACCTCGGCTGGGCCCCATGGCACCTGTGCGATTTCGGCCCGCTCATCTGTGCTGAGCGGACGCACGTCGTCGTAGAAGCTGGGCACCACCACGCGGCCCTGGGCATCCTTGAGGCCGGCGATGATCTGCGCGATCGCCACAGCTGGGTTCTGTACGTTGCCGCCGAAATGGCCGGAATGTACGTCGCGCGCCAGCGCCTTTACCGTCACTTCCATCTGCGAAAGGCCCCGCAGGCCGTAGGTGATGGTTGGACGTGAAATGTCGAACAGCGAACCGTCGCTGATCATGACGCAGTCGCAGGCGAGCATAGCCGCATGTTCGCGCACGAATAGGGGCAGGTTGGTGCCGCCGATTTCCTCTTCGCCTTCGACGATGATTTTTACATTCACCGGTAGTTCACCAGTGGCGCGCAACAGCGCGTCGAGTGCCTTAATATGCGCCATGTGCTGGCCCTTGTTGTCGTCGGCGCCGCGTGCATAGATGGCGCCGTCGCGAATTTCCGGCGCGAACGGCGGTGATTTCCAAAGGTCGAACGGCTCGGCCGGCTGCACGTCGTAATGCCCGTAGATCAGCACCGTCGGTGCGCCAGGCTTTTTCATCCATTCGCCATATACGACTGGGTTGCCACCGGTCGGCATAATGCGACTGTCGAGCCCGATTTCGTTCAGATGCTGCGTCAGCCAGTTCGCCGCACGCAGTACGTCGGGCTTGTGCTCCGGCTGGGCGCTGACGCTGGGGATGGCCACATATTTCAGAAGGTCGTCGAGGTACGCGTCGCGGTGCGCGCGTGCATATTGCAGGGCTTCGTCACTCATGGAGCGGATTGTACGAGCGGAGTTCACAGCTTTGTATGAGGGGCGCATCCGCCGTTTGTCGGTTGGGGCAAACGTTGACCGCACGTCGCTGCGCCGCCGTCACCCGGGGCGGAGCCCCGAAGGTGCGCAAGCCCCGGGCTGGGGAAGCGAGCGCCCCTCCGGGGCTGGCTGCTGGCCTGCCGCGGTGGACCGCGCCTCCGGTGCTCATGTTCCGCGGAAAAGACGCTGCCCCTGTGCGGATCCTCGGTCTGGGTGCCGGCCCGCGCCATTTGGGGCAAACGTTGACCGCGCATCGCTGCGCCGCCGTCACCCGGGGCTTGCGCACCTGCGGTGCTCCGCCCCGGGCTGGGGAAGCGAGCGCCCCTCCGGGGCTGGCTGCTGGGCTGCCGCGGTGGACCGCGCCTCCGGCGCTCATGTTCCGCGGAAAAGACGCTGCCCCTGTGCGGACCCTCGGTCTGGGTGACGGCCCGCGCCATTTCGTGAAATCTGCCCCCAAACGGCGAGTGCGCCGAATTTGGCATAAGGCTGTTTCGGGCTGATACTTGACGCCTCATGGAATACCGAAATTTCGGACGAACCGGTGTCAAAGTTAGCGTGGCCTGTCTTGGCTGCATGATGTTTGGTGGGAAGACCACCCCCGAGGACTCGTACGCCATCATCGATCACGCGCTCGACATGGGCGTGAATTTTCTCGATACGGCGAACGTATATACCTTCGGTCGCAGCGAAGAAGTGACGGGTGAGGCGCTTAAGCGCAACGGCAAGCGCGCGCGCGTATTCCTGGCGACGAAGGTTTATAACGTTATGGACCCGAGCGACCCGATGAGCGGTGGCAACAATCGCCGCCACATCATCGAGCAGTGTGACGCCAGCCTGAAGCGCCTACAAACCGACTACATCGACTTGTATCAGCTGCATCGGCCGCAGTCGTCGGTGCCGATCGATGAGGCGCTGCGTGCGATCGATGACCTGATTCGTGCTGGTAAAGTGCGCTATGCCGGCACCACTACTTTCGCTGCGTGGCAGCTGATGGAATCGGTGGCGGTTTCAAAAGAACAGCATCTGAATCGCTTCGTGAGTGAGCAGCCACCGTACAACATTCTCGACAGGCGCATCGAGCGTGAGCTGGCGCCGTTCGCGCGCACGTACGGCTTTGCGCTTATCCCATGGTCGCCGCTGGCTGGAGGCATTCTGACCGGCAAGTACGACCGCACGCAGCCGCCGCCGGAAGGCACGCGCGTTGCGGATGCGTACTTGAAGAACCCGGCGATTTCAAAGCGCTGGAATGACGGTGCGCTCGATGTGGTCGAGGCGCTGCGCGCGTACGTTGAACAGCGCGGTGGCTGCACGCTGTCGCAATTTGCACTGGCGTGGGTGGCTGCGCAGTCCGGCATCACGGCGCCGATCATCGGCCCGCGCACCATGCAGCAGTTTGAGGACAACATGGCCGCCTTCGAGCTGAAGCTCACTGACGAGGACTTCGCTGCGGTCGACGCGATCGTGCCGCCGGGTGAAATGGTCTCGCCGTTCTACGAAGCGGACTTCGGGCCGCATCAGCACAGAATCTAGGAAAAAGTTCCAAGTTCCGAGTTGAAAGTGCTGCGCCCGGTCGGGCGTCCGCGCAGGTGTCGTGTGCAATTTCTCGGAACTCGGAACTCGGAACTCTTCTCAACTCGGAACAAAAAATGATGATCATCGACGCTGACGCTGAAATGCGTCCCGAATTCGTACAGATACTTACGCCGCAGGCGCTGGCATTTGTGGCTGCTCTGCAGCGTCGCTTTGGCGCGCGCCGTGCAGAACTGCTGGCGGCGCGCGCCGAACGTCAGCGTGCGCTCGATGCGAGTGTACGTCCGGATTTTCTTGAAGAGACCAGCGCTGTGCGCGCCGGCGACTGGCGCGTTGGTTCGATTCCTGCCGACTTGCAGCGCCGCCATGTGGAAATCACCGGGCCGACTGAACGCAAGATGCTGGTGAACGCGTTGAATTCTGGAGCGGACATGTTCATGGCCGACTTCGAGGATTCGAATGCGCCGACCTTCACCAACATGATCCAGGGGCAGATCAACCTGCGCGATGCGATCGACCGCAAAATCGATTTCACCTCGCCCGAGGGCAAGCGTTACGCGCTGAACGAAAAGATCGCAACGTTGCTCGTGCGCGCGCGCGGCTGGCACCTTGTGGAGAAGCATGTGTCACTCGATGGCGCGCCAGTGTCGGCGTCGCTGTTTGATTTTGGGCTGTACGTTTTTCACAATGCGCGCCGGCTGCTGGCGAAAGGCAGTGGCCCATATTTTTATCTGCCAAAGCTGGAGAACCACCGCGAAGCACAGCTGTGGAACGATGTGATGGACGCAGCCGAAGACGACCTCGGCCTGGCGCGTGGCACGATCAAGTGCACCGTGCTGATCGAGACGATCCTGGCTGCCTTTGAGATGGACGAAATCCTGCACGCGTTGCGTGAGCACATCGTGGCGCTGAATGCCGGGCGCTGGGATTACATCTTCAGCACGATCAAAAAATTTCGCATGCACGACATACTGCTGCCTGATCGTGTGCAGGTGACGATGACGGCGCCGTTCATGCGCGCATATACCGAGCTGCTCGTGCGCACGTGCCATAAACGTGGTGCACATGCAATCGGTGGCATGGCGGCGTTCATTCCGAACCGGCGCGATCCGGTCGTGAATGATGCGGCCCTGGCAAAAGTTCGTGAAGATAAGCTGCGTGAAAGCAACGATGGCTTCGATGGCACATGGGTGGCACACCCTGATCTGGTGCCTGTGGCGAAGGCCGTGTTCGATGCGAAGCTCGGTGAGAAGCCGCATCAGAAGGAGCGCCTGCGCGAGGATGTGCACGTCATGGGTAATCAGCTGATCGATTTTTCGATTCCCGGTGGCAAGATCACTGAGGTGGGGCTGCGCAATAACATCAGCGTGGCACTGCAGTACCTCGAGGCATGGTTGCGCGGCAATGGCGCTGTTGCGATTTTCAACCTGATGGAAGACGCGGCCACCGCTGAGATTTCGCGTGCGCAGATCTGGCAGTGGATCCGCAGTCCGCGTGGCGTGCTCGATGATGGCCGTAAGGTCACGGCTGAGTTGTATACGCAGCTGGCCAACGAAGAGCAGGCGAAGATCGCGTCCGCGCTCGGCGCAGATGCGTTCGCGCTCGGCCGCTTTGTAGAGGCGCGCGCACTCGTCGACTCACTCGTGCTGGCCGACGAGTTCGGTGAATTCCTGACGCTGCCGGCGTACGGCATGATCCCTTGAAGTTCGTAACTACTCAGGCCAGCCATTTTTCCAACGCGAAACACACTATTCTCTCCCCTGAAGGGGGAGAGAATAGTGTGTTTCGCGGGAAATACTGATTTGGGCCTGAGTAGTTACCGAAGTTCTGAGTTCTGAGCAGAAGCAGTCGGCAATCGGAACTTGCTATTGGGTGCATCCGCCGTTTGAGGCGAAATTTGACAGCACATCGTCGCGCCGCTGTCACCTGGGGCTGGTCATGGGTCTGCCGTGGCGGACTGCACCGTTGACGCTCATGTTCCGTCAAAAAAGCGCCGGAGGTGCAACGCTGCCCCAGCCCGGACCATCGGTCCGGGCGTCGACTCGCGCCATTTCGTGAAATCTGCTCCAAACGGCGAATACCCCCTCCCCCTGGGGGAGGGGGTATACTCCTGAACATGCCGAAAGAGCACAATAAAGAAGAGCAGCTGCGGCGCTTGAAGATCATCGCAGGCCACATTCGCGGTATCCAAAAAATGGTGGAGAACGATGCGTATTGCATCGAAGTGATTGCGCAGGTGCAGGCAGTGCAATCAGCGCTGGAGAAATTTAGCGCCGGCGTGCTGGAAGCTCACTTGAACAGCTGTGTGACCACCGCGTTGCAGGGCGACGATATTGCTGACCGCAAACGTGTGCTGAGCGAATTGATGACTGTGTTCGCGCATTCCACCGCAAGAAAGGCGCGATGAGCTTGATCGATCTTCAGGCCCGCGGTAAAACTCATCGCGTGCCGCAGGTGGCCGGCAACTTGTTCGTGTGCGCGAAGGAAAACGGCGGCTGCTGCTGCGGCCACACCGAAAAAGGCCGCGCTCTGGTGAACCGCGAACTCTATGAAATGGAATGGCAGCGTCGCGGCCTGCGACCGCGCCTGCATCTCACGTTCGTTGGTTGCCTCGGCCCATGCCCAGTTGGCAACAATGCCATGCTGCAGATGCTCGGCCATAGCATCTGGCTGAAAGATCTGAACGACGATGCGCTGATTCCGGCGATCTTTGACTATGCCGAATTGTTGTTGCAGGCTGGCCAGGTCGTGGAAGTGCCGGGTGCACTTGCTGCACACGTTTACGAACGATATGAAGATGTGTCTGCAGAGCGTGACTTGATCGACTTTACCGGTCTTGATCCGGTGTGCATGATGTCAGTTGACGAACGCACTGCGCAGTGGACCAGCATTTTCGATGGCGTGACATACGGCTTTTGTTGCCCGGCGTGCAAACGTACGTTTGATGCTGATCCGCAGTCATACTTGAATCCGCAATCGAAAGCTTCCACGATGATGCAATCCGGCATCGCTGTGGTGCTGTATCAGGAGAACACTATGAACAAAACTTTTGTCGTCCCTGCAATTAGCTGTGACCACTGCGTGCGCAGTATCAAGAACGAACTTTCTGAACTGGCTGGTGTGCAGTCAGTGCAGGCTGATTCCACCACGAAGACTGTGTCCGTTACGTGGACCGATCCGGCGACGTGGGAGAAGATTCGTGTGGCGCTGGTTGAGATCGAATACCCTCCGCAGGAACTGTTGCAGCTGTGAGCACAATTGAACTGCCTCTCACCGGCATGACGTGTGCGAATTGCGCGCGCACGATTGAACGCACGCTGAAGCGCGCGGAAGGTGTGGCGAGTGTGGCTGTCAACTACGCGAGTGAACGTGCGCAGGTCGAATTTGATCCGGCTGTAGTTTCTCCCGCTGCTCTGATCGAGCGCGTGCGCGCGGCCGGCTACGATGTGGTTTCGGCGCAGGTCGATTTGCCCCTGCTCGGCATGACATGTGCGAACTGCGCGCGCACGATCGAACGTACGCTCAAGCGCATGCCGGGCGTTTCTGATGCGGCAGTCAATTACGCGAGCGAACGCGCGGCGATCACATACGTACCAGGTCTTGTTGGCGTGCGCGATATGGTGGCCGCTGTGCGCAAGGCTGGTTACGATGTGCCCACGGTCGCCGGTGCTTCGGCTGACCGCGGTGCCGCCGAGGATGCGCATCAGGCGGCGCGCGAACATGAATCTGCGGATCGCTGGCGGCGCTTGTTGTTTGGACTGATCTTCGCGGTACCGGCATTTGTGATCAGCATGAGCCGCGATTTCGGCCTGCTGGCTGCGTTGTTCGGCACTGATTTTGCGCCGATGGATGCGGCCATGATGGCGATGGGGCACGCGATGCCAGTGGCGTACGGTGCGATCAACTGGCTGCTGTTTGCACTCACACTGCCGGTGATGATCTACACCGGTGCGCCATTTTTTGTGCATGGCGCGAAATCGCTGCGCAATGGCATGGCGAATATGGATGTGCTGGTCGCCCTTGGCAGCGGCACGGCCTTCGTCTGGTCGTTGTTGATTTTGTTTGGCGTGTATGCAGGCCACGTCTATTTCGAAACGTCGGCGGCGATCCTGGCGCTGATTTCGGCGGGCAAATATCTGGAGGCGCGCGCGAAGGGTCGCACCGGCGCGGCAATTCGTAAACTGCTGGACCTGGCGCCGAAGACCGCGCGCGTTCTGCGCGATGGCATCGAGGAGACTGTGCCCGTCGATCAGGTCGCGATCGGTGACATGCTGCTGGCGCGGCCGGGCGAACGCATCGCGACGGACGGCATTGTCGTCGGTGGACACAGCGCTGTCGACGAAAGCATGATCACCGGCGAGAGCGCGCCTGTGGACAAGAAGCCGGGCGATCGCGTGATCGGCGCGACGGTGAACAAGGAAGGAGCGCTGAAGTATGAGGCCGTCGCTGTCGGGCGCGATACGGCGCTCGCACGCATTGTGCAGCTCGTCGAGCGCGCACAGGGCAGCCGCGCGCCGATTCAGGCGTTGGCTGATCGCGTCTCGGCCGTGTTCGTGCCGGCGGTAATGGCGATTGCTGCCGCGACGTTTTTCGGCTGGCTGCTGTTCGGTCACGTTTCTTTTGAAACGGCGATGATCAATGCGGTGGCTGTGCTGGTGATTGCATGTCCGTGTGCGCTCGGTCTGGCGACGCCGACGGCGATCATGGTTGGGATGGGCGCCGGTGCGCAGCAGGGCATTCTGTTTAAGACCAGCACCGCTCTCGAACGTGCAGCCGATATCGGTGTTGTGGCGCTCGACAAAACCGGCACGGTGACGGAAGGGCGGCCCTCTGTAAGTGATATCGTTTCGCTCATCCCGGACTTGTCTGAAGAGTCTCTGCTGCAACTCGTCGCCAGTGTCGAGAAGCAGAGCGAACATCCGCTTGCACAGGCGATTGTGCATGCCGCCGAAGCGCACATGCTGAAGCTCACGCCGATTGATAGTTTTGTTGCTGTTCCCGGCAAGGGCGTCGTTGCGCACATCGGTGAAATGCTCGTCGTCGTCGGCAATGAAAAGATGATGCAGCAGCAGGGTGTGTCACTCGATGCGAACGTACAGGCACAGTTGCAGACACTGGCCGACTCCGGTCGTACGGTGATGCTCGCTGCCGTTGATGGTGTGTTGCGCGGAATTATTGGTCTGTCTGATGCACCGAAGGCGCGCAGCGCGTCTGCTGTCGCAGCATTGCATGTGGAAGGTGTGCGCGTGATTTTGCTGACGGGTGATAACGCGCGCGCGGCGCGCGTGGTGGCGCAGCTCGTGCACATCGACGAGGTCGTCGCTGATGTGTTGCCTGGAGACAAGGCGGCGATGGTGCAGCGCCTGCAGCAGTCTGCAGCCGGGCGAGCAGTGGCGATGGTCGGCGACGGCATCAACGATGCGCCGGCGCTGGCACAGGCCGACGTCGGCATGGCGATCGGCTCCGGTACGGATGTGGCGATCGAAGCTGCGGATGTGACGCTGCTCGGTGGCGATGTGATGCAGGTGTCGGCCGCGATTCGCCTGGCGCGCCTGACGGTGCGTTCGATTCGACAGAATCTATTCTGGGCTTTCTTCTACAACGTGATTCTGATTCCAGTGGCGGCGCTTGGCGTGTTTCAGCAGTTCGGCCCGATTCTTGCAGCAGGTGCGATGGCGTTCAGCTCACTGTTCGTTGTGGGAAACAGCTTGCGATTGCGTGGACGCATTCAATCTGCGAGAACGTAGGCGGCGCCATCCGCGGTTGTCAGCACTGCGCCGTTGCGCCAGTCGTATGCACCGATACGCAGCGTGCGCACACGTCTGAGATCGGCGGCTGGCATGGTCAGAGCCCATTCATCGTCGACCAGGTCACCGGGCTGCCAGCTTGAGGGTGCGAAGCGCTGCGGCCGCCCTGGCACTTGATAATGCCGCGCCAGCAGCGTGCCGTTTGCATCGAGTGCGTCGACGAATACGGCGTAGTCGAAATCAGGCTGGCGCAGCGCTTGCCAGTACAGCCGCACCGTGAGCGTCGCTTCATCGGCTGTGATCCGTGTGCGTTGTGCATAGCCGCGCAGATGCAGCAGATTGCCGAATGTGGCTTCGACCTGGTGTGGCACGCTGAGAAGCGCGCGCTTCGGCAGTGCGACCATGCGGTAAGTCGGTTCGATGACGAACGCGAGGCACCCGATTGCTGCGGCTGCGGCAGCCAATGAAATGGTGAGCGCGGCGCGGCGCGCAGTGGCGGCATCGAGTATGGCCAGCAGCCCAACTGCTGTGAGCGTCATCGCTGCAGCGGATGCTGGAAAGAGAAGACGGCCCTGTGCCATGACTTCGTTCTGCAGAATGTTCTGCGCTCCCAGATATGCCTGATGCAACAGGAACGTCGCTGTGCATAGCCGTATGCTGGTGCGCTGCAGTGCGGTGAATCGTGCGGCTGTGCGGCGCAGGCGCAGCCAGCCGATCACGGCTGTTGCAAGTAACGCGCTCGCGCAGATGTCGAGCCAGCGACCCGGGTCGACCGAAAGCCAGCCGAACAGGCCCCAGTATGAACTCCACTGCAATCCGAGCAATTGCGGTATGTCTGTGATTGGCAGTGGTGCTGTACGTATCATGTCGGCCCATGCAATTCGATAGGCCGACCAGCCGAGCGGATCGGTGTAAATTTGCACATTGCGTACGAACCACCAGCCGGACACGGCCGCGGCTGCGGCGAAGGCGCGCGCGCCATTTGTCAGCCATGTGCGTTGTGTATCGAAACGACGCATTGAAGCTGCCCACGTGAAGCACGCCATGCCGACGATGCTGAGCGTCGTGCTCTTCGTGAGCAGCGCTGCGCCGCATAACAGGCCGAGCACGCTCCAATGCATCGGCTTGTTTGGGCTGCGCCATGCGCGCAACATCGCCCACAGTACGGCCGCACCCGCTGCCGCGGCGGCTGCGTCATTGCTTACGGCTGCGCTGACAAAGACAAACTGTGGCGTGAACGCAAGCAGCGCACCTGCAAGAATGCCGATTGAACGGCGGCCTGGAAAAAGCATCCAGCCGATTGCAATCGTGAACGCAACTGCTGTTGCGCCTGTGGCGATGGATACGCCGCGCGCGATGTGCACTGCGAGCACGCGGCCGCGCCACGGGAAACTTTCCGCAGTCCGATGTCGCGCCCTCGTTGCATCGCTCGTGCCGAGCCAGGTCCACGTCGGCATGTCACGCATATCCGTCCAATCTGCTGCAGCCGTTGCGAGCGCGGCTGCGGCGTAATAGAGCGGCGGATGATGCGCGTAGTTACGCTTCGTCGTGCTTTGAACCGGCAGTGCGTGTTGCAGCACAATAAAAGCGATGTAGTCGATGTGCCCGGGCTCGTCCGGCGTTTCATAAATAGGAGTGATGACGCTCCAGGCCGCCGCCAGCATGATGAACGCTGCGATCAGCAGCGCTGCAGCGATGCGCGACCCGGTGTGGTTCACGCGTGCAGCAGATCCCCGAGCGCTGTCAACGCCGCGTCCACGTATTCGTCGCTCGACGCTTTCCCCATATGGCCGATGCGCAGCACGCGCCCGTTCAATGGGCCGAATCCGCCGGATGTGTAGAGGCCGTACTGTTCGCGCAGCTGATCGACGATTGCTTTCTGGTCGGATCCTGCGGGCAGCTGCACCAGTGTGAGCATCGGTGCGGCAGCGGCGCCCTGCACGAGCGTGCTCAGCCCGCGTTCGGCGAGCCCTGTGCGAAAGCGTGCTGCAGCGTGCGCGTGTCGTGCGATGTACAAATCGAGGCCCGTGGTCAGAATCTTGTGCACCTGCAAATGCAATGCGCGCACATTGCCCGGCGGCACAGTCACTGGGTGTGGATGAAACGGCGGCGATTCGTGCGTGTATTCGCGCCATCGCTGCAGATCTGCATACCAGCCACGACGAGCGGCCGGCTTCGCTGCGATGCGCTGCCACGCACGTTTGCTCACGGCCAGCAGGCCAAGGCCAGCCGGTGCCGCCAGCGCTTTCTGTGATGCGGACGCAATCATGTCGATGCCCCAGCCATCCATATCTAGTTCGACGCCGCCGAGTGCGGTGATGGCGTCGGCGAGCACGGATGTGTCGTATTCGGCAGCGATGGCTGCAATTTCACGCAGTGGGTTCACTGTGCCTGTTGAAGTTTCGGCGTGTACCAGCAGCAGTGCGTCTACTCGGCCGGCGCTGCGGAATGCCGCGCGCACAGCTTCAGGATCGATCGCTTCGCCCCACGGTGCTTCGATGCGGATGACTTCGGCACCCCAGCCTGCAGCGATCTCTACGAGCCGATGGCCGAAATAGCCGTTTTCGCAGACGATCACGCGCTCGCCCTCGCGCACCATTCCGCCCGTCATCGCGTCCAGACATGTCGTGCCCGATCCGGGCATCGCGAATGTGTCCCCGTTCGTGCGGAAAATGCGCTGCAGCCCGGCGAGCAGCTCCATGTACATCACGCCCCAGCTTGCGCCGTAATGTGGTACGACGGGCGCCCCGAGAACTGCCAACACATCTTCATCGACGTCCACCGGGCCAGGAATCAGCAATCGAGAAACGGTCATGATGGGGTGATGATAACTGGTGGAGCGATAGAATCGACCGGCGCTGCCGCATTGTGGCGCGCTTCATCATGAGTGATCACGTCAAACTTTTCATCCCTGGACCGGTCGAGGTCCGCAAGTCGATTTTAGATGCGCAGGCTGCATGGATGATCGGCCATCGCGGCAAACCGTTCGAGACCTTGTACGCCCGCATTCAGGTTGGCCTGCGCGAAATTTTCTTCACGAAGAGCCGTGTCCTCGTCAGCACGTCGAGCGGCACCGGCTTGTGGGAAGGCGCGGCGCGCAATTGTGTCAGTGATGATCCTGCCGGCGGCGTGCTCGCCACCGTATGCGGTGATTTCAGCGAACGCTGGGCGGATGTGTTCGAACGCAATGGCAAGGCCACTACCTGGTTGACTGTTCCGCACGGCCACGCAGTCACGCCCGCACTCGTGCGCGAAGCGCTGCAGGCGCGCGCTGCGGCCGGCACGGTGCCTTTTGAAGCGATTGCGCTCGTGCACAACGAGACCAGCACCGGCGTCACCAACCCGCTCGCGGAAATCGTCGCGGTGGTGCGTGAGCTGTCGCCGGAGACGCTGATCCTCGTCGACGCCGTCAGTTCGCTCGGCGGCGTGAAGATTGACTTCGACGGCCTCGGCCTTGATGTGCTGCTGACTTCGTCGCAGAAGGCGTTCGGTCTGCCGCCTGGCCTGTCGTTTGCTGCCGTGAGTGATCGTGCGCTGGCGAAAGCTGCCACGATCAAGAATCGCGGCTACTATTTCGACTTCATCGAGTTGGACAAGTTTGGTCAGAAGAACAATACGCCCAGCACGCCGGCGATCAGCCTGCTCAACGCGCTCGATCGACAGCTGGCGGACATCGCCATCGAGGGCGTCGAGAATCGCTTCGCGCGTCACGCGCAGCTCGCGGCGATTACGCGCGAATGGGCGCAGCGCAACTTCGCGCTCTTCGCGGAGGATGGCTTTGCATCAGATACGGTGACGTGCATCAGCAACACGCGCGGCATCGACATCGGCAAGCTGAATGCATATCTCGCCACGCAGGGCTATCACATCAGCGACGGCTACGGCACGCTGAAGGGCAAGACCTTCCGCATTGCCCACATGGCCGACACCACTGCGGATGAAATGCGCGCGCTACTTGCAGCGATCGATCGATTCCTTGCACAGTGATGTTCAGCGCTGTCAAACTGTTATGGCACATGTAAAAGGGTCACTTACTCTGACTCTGACCCTGGCTCTTGCCGCTTGTGCGCTTCAGGCGCCGCCCGTCGGGCAAAGTGTGCCTGCGGCGGTGCCGCTCGTGCAGTCACTGCCGACGCCGGTAGTCACACCGCAGTCGGATTTGTCTGGCTTGCTGTGGGTTGATCAGGCGTTTGGCGAATTTTGGCGATTCGACTTGAAGACTGGCGCAGCACAGCGCGTTGCGGCGACGGGGCCTGATTTCCCGGCGCAGCCTGCACTTACGCGCAACTGCGCTGTGCAGGCGCGCATGTCCGGCGCACGCCTTGCGGATGGATTTGCGAATCGCTTCGGCATCGTCGTCGGTGCAACGCCGGTGCTGAGTGTGACGGACGATACGAGTTATCAGGATCCTGCGCTCGCGCCCGACGGCCGCACATTGTTCGTGACGCGCGTGCGCAGCATGTCGGCGAATGCGACGCAGCCGGGCAGCGGTGCCGATATTCTGCAGGTGCCTTTGACTGGCGTCGGTGAAATGCGCGTCGTCGTCACCGATGCGATGCAGCCGGTGGTTTCCCCCAATGGCGCGCGGCTGGCGTACATCGGGCTCGATGTCAGCGCTCCGCCAACGGTGACGCGGCAACTGCGCGTGCGCGACCTTGCCGGCGGCGCTGAATTCGCCGTGCTGCCGAGTGAACGTTTTTACGACATCTTCGGCCCGCGCTGGCTCGATGACAGTCGGCTCATATTTGCCGCGCTCGAGCAGTCGCCGCTGCCTGCGCGCGCGCCTGCACCTGCATCGCTGGTTGATCTGCTCTTTGGCATCTCAATCGCGCACGCGCATACGTGGGTGGGGGATGTGTGGATCGTCGATGCGGATGGTTCAGGCCTGCGCAAACTTACGCCGCAGCCGTTGCAGGCGCCCATTCCAGCGCCGTCGCCGGACGGCGCATGGATCGCGCTATTGGCGGGCGAAGGCGTATTTGTCATGAATGCCGATGGCAGTGGCTATCGACAGATCAGCAGCGCGGGCGGCAATGGCGGCATTGTGTGGTGCGTTGAATAGTGGTTCAGCAGCAGATCCGCATTCTCCGCAAAATGTGCGATCCCATCCTCTCCCGCTTTCTTTGGAGGATGGGATTGCGCGTCTCGCGATGGGAAATTGGCTGGCCTGAGTCAGCGTGTTTGCGAGATCGGTCAGTAGCCGATGCGCTGCATAAGGTTGCCGAGCCGGATGCGCGTGGTGGCGAAGAGCGATTCGTTGTTCTGCGCCTCTGCGAGTGAGGCGCATTTTTCGAGATCGGCGACGGCGGCTTTGAGTTCGTTCTTAAGCTCGTAACCGGATGCGCGCAGGTAATAGGCTTCGGCCATTTGCGAATCCAGCACCAGAAGCGCATTCGCATCGGCGAGAGCGGCGTCGGCACGATTGAGCTGCACGTGCAGTGTGGCGCGCTGGATCAGGAATTCCCTGTCGCCCATCACTGCGCGCGCGCGCGTATCCGCTTCCTGCGCGGTCGTTGCGTCGATGTCTTTGAGCAGTACGTTGCGCCAGGTGAGCAGCAGTGCGTTCGTCGGCGTGATGACGAGGCCGGCGTCGATCTTCTCGAGCGCTGTGCGCGGTGCTGCGCCGTTGGAAAGTGCGAGCATTGCTGCGTTGGCTGCGACGCCGGCCGGATCATCCGGCAGCAATGTATCGCGGAACCACCATGCTGAGCCGCTGAGCGCGGCAATTGCAATTAGCGTGATGGCGGCCGTGCGCAGCCGTTTTGCGCGGCGGGCTGCCAGCCTGTGATCCAGCTGCCACGCCGGGCGCGTTGAGCCTGGCCGCAGTGAATTGCGCAGCGCTGCGTATGCGGCTACACCGCCGACGGACTCCACCAGCATGGCTGCGTTGCGCGTGATTCGTTCATGCAGCGAATCGATGCGTGAAAATTCCGGGCGCATATCGGCACCGCGGCCCCGTAATTTTTCTGCGATTTCTTCGGCATGCGCAAGCATATTGAAAATCTGCGACGCATTCTCGCGTGTCGGTGAAGCTGTATCACGTTCGCAGGTTGCGATGTATGCGCGCAGCCCATCGGATTCGTTTAAGGGTGGTGATGCCTGCTGCAGTTTTCCCATGATCAGGAGTGTAGTCGTAGGGGCGATGCTTGGGATGCATTTGCCAAAAGCCGCAGCTGGGGCCGCGCCTTCAGCGCAAGCCCAGGCTGAATCGAAGTGCGCTTTTTCAGGGCTGAGTGTGCGCCATGGAAAAAGCGCCGAAGGCGCGACGCAGCCCCAGCCCGGACCATCGGTCCGGGTGCGGCGTGGCGATTCATACGCGGCCGGAAATTTGCCCCGTTAGAAAATTTCCCCGGCGATGTTTGCGTCGTGGGTCGGATGCGTCCCACAGCGCGATGCCGCGATATCGCGCTGTGGCCGTTGGATGATCTGTGCGAAAATATTGCCCCTCATGCAAAAAATTCTTCACGCCATTCTTTGCGTTGCGGTGGTTTTTGCCGTCACTGCATGCAACGTTGAATTTGCACCGGCGCCGGCTGATTCGAATGCTTCTGCGGTGACGGATGTGCCGTCGGCTGGTGCGACGAAGGCGCCGAAAAAACAGCCGACTCAAATATCATCGACTGATGCGGCGAAGGCGCCGAAGAAAAAGCCGACCCAAACATCTTCAACCGATGCGACGCAGTCGGATGCGCCGGTCGCAGATGGCGCGATAGATAGTGGATTTCGGCCTGATCCGAATGGCTTCGCCTTCGAAAACTATGGCAATGAAGATGGCGTAACCAATCTCACGGTTGCAGATATACAGCGGCTCTTCGGTGATCAGGCATGTGCACGCATGAAAAAAGGTGTGTGCGTGCTGACGCCGGCGGGGCGCGCGTGGATGCGTGAAATTAATAAGTCGATGGACGGCGGACACTGTGAAGGATTTGCCGTGCTCAGCAGCTTGATGTACATGGGCAAAATCGCGCCACAAACGTTCGGCGCCGAGATGACTGATCAGCTCACATTGGAAGACAACACGAAGCTGCAACGTGAAATCGCGTACTGGTACAGCACGCAGTACACGAGCAAAGGCACGGAGCGCTTTGATATGACCCCCGTGCAGGTCGTCAATGAACTTGCAGCACAGTTCGCGCGCGAATCGGCAGGAGAAAAGAAATTCGAGAGCTACGTGATCGGAATTTACAAACCTGGCTACGAAGACGGGCATGCGCTTACGCCGTTTGCCGTTCGTGAGAATGATGATGGCTCGACTGAAATCTTGATCTACGACAACAACTATCCGATGGTTGAGCGATCCATCCTCGTGGATCGAAAAAAGAATACGTGGCAGTATCAGGCGTCGACCAATCCGAATGAAGAAGAAAGTCTCTATCGGGGCACTGCAAAAACGAAGACGCTCACCATTGCACCGATTTCCGCACGTTTAAAAAAACAGCACTGCCCTTTTTGTAAAAATTCAAAATCGAACGGCAGCGGTGGTGTCAAGCTCGGCGCGCCGGCGACTGAATACAACGAAATTATTCTGGACGGTCACGTCGGTATGTTGATCACCGATGAGCAGGGTCGTCGCCTCGGCGTCGTCGATGGGGAATTGCTGAACGAAATTCCCGATGCGCAGTTCGTGCCGGTTCGCAGCGCTGGGCTGTGGGCGGACGATCATGAGCCGGTATATCGCATTCCGCGCGGCGTCGCATTCACCGCCACGCTCGATGCGGCGAATTTGGTGACCGGCGAGATGGCCAGTCTGACGCTGATCGGTCCCGGCTACACGCTGGCCGTCGATGGCATCGAGCTCGAAAAAAATCAGGTCGATGTAATTCGGTTCGCTGCCGATGGCAGCAGCCTGACGTATAAAACCTACACCGACCTGACGCCGCTGCTGACGGTTGGCGTTGAATCTGACGTCGCCGATTACGAATTCGAAGTGATTGCTGAAGGTGATGCGAATGGGCAGGAAGTCACGCTGCGCGTCGATCCGAGCGCAGCAATACTGGCGATCACCACTGCAGGTCACGATAAGACTTCGACGTACGATCTCACGATGACGCGTTACAGCGATCTCGATGACGAGACCTTCGAGGAGACTGGAATCGAACTTGCGGCCGGCGCAACAGATTACGTGCAGTATGGCAAGTGGACCGGACAGGGCAAGCCGTTGCGCATAGCTTTTGATCTCGATGACGATGGTGTGATGGACGGAACCCTCGATGTGCAGGACGCGAAGTGAGCAAAAAACGCGTCCCGTTAAAAAACATCATTTTTTGTAAATACTCAGGCCAGCCATTTTTCCAACGCGAAACACACTATTCTCTCCCCCTTCGGGGGAGAGAATAGTGTGTTTCGCGGGAAATACTGATTTGGGCCTGAGTAGTTACGAATAAAGAAATACGAGATTGCTTATGAAAAATAATCGCAACCATGTTTTTGCACGACTTATAAGTTTTGCCGCAGTAGGCATGCTTTTGGCGGCCTGTGGTGGTGCACAGCCGACCACGGAAGCGCCCGCACAGACTGCGCCTGCGGAAGCGACTGCAGCGCCTGCGGCGGATGCGCCTAAGTCCAACCTTGTGGAAGGAACTCTGTCTGCTGACAGCGGCTTTCGTCCGATGGAAAACGGTCTCCCGTTCGCCAACTACGGCGCTGCACCCGGCGTCGTGAATCTGACGCCGGCGGACATGCGCCGCATGTTCGGCGACGGCGTCTGCTCGCGCATGGATGGCGATCAGTGCATCCTCAACCCAGTTGCCGATCAATGGATGACCGAGTCGAACAAGGGGATGGGCGGTGGTCACTGCTTCGGCTTTGCCGTGTTCTCCACACTTGCGTTCCAGGGCAAAGTGAATGCATCGAGTTTTGGCGGCGGCTCCATGAAGGACCTCAAGCTCGAAGGCAACGAGGCGCTGCAGCGAGAGATCGCCTACTGGTTCGTCACCCAGGCGACGATGCCAGCCAGTCAGGCACGTGCTACCGTCACGCCTGTGCAGGCGCTCGATGAACTCACCGCGCAGTTCAACAAAGCCAAGAGCGGCGATGCTTCTGCTGAGATGTACACCTTCGGCATTTATCAGCGCGGCTTCAAGGGTGGCCATGCCATCTCGCCGTACGCCATCAAGGAAAACACCGACGGCACTGCGTCGATCATGGTGTACGACAACAACTTCCCCGGCGCCGAGCGCGAGATGATCATCGACCGCAAAGCCAACACTTGGAAGTACGTTGCGTCGATCAATCCCAATGAACCTGAGGCGCTCTATGAAGGCGATGCTGAATCGGGCACGCTCATCCTGCTCCCCGTCGCCCCGCGTGCGGAGCCGCAGACCTGCACTTTCTGCCAGCAGCAGCAGGCCGGCTCGCACGGCGGCCGTCTGAACGCCGCCGTTGTCGAATACAACGAGCTCTCGCAGTACGGCGATGCCAAACTCATGATCACCGACGGCGAAGGCCGCCGCCTCGGCTTCGACGGCGACAAGCTGATCAACGAGATCCCCGATGCGAAATTCGTGCCGCAGATGAGTGACGATCTGTTCAAGGACGATCCGGCGCCGACCTGGTTCATTCCGCGCGGCATCTCGTTTACCGTCACACTCGACGGCACCGGCCAGAAAGAAGATGTGTCGACTGACCTTTCCCTGATCGGTCCTGGCTACACGCTGGCAATTGAAGGCCTGCAGCTCAGCCCGGACCAGAAGGATTCGATCGAGTTTGCGCCGGACGGCACCCATATGGTCTACAAGACCAACTCGTCGGATACGCCGCTGCTCACACTCGGCATCGAGACGCCTGCGAATGACTATGAATTCGAGCTGAGCGTCGCCGGCGACAAAGATGGCCAGGATGTCGACCTTAAGCTGGATCAAAAGTCTGGCACGCTTGCTGTTACCACCGCCGGCCGCGACGACACGGCCACCTACAGCCTCAACATGACGCGCTACGGCGAGAAGGACGAGCAGTCGTTCGAAGCTGCTGACATCGAGCTGAAGGCCGGCGCAACCGACTACGTGCAGTACGGTGAATGGACAGGCCAGGGCGCACCGCTCAAGATCGGCTTTGACCTTGACAACGACGGCGCCATTGACGACACCATCGATGTGAACGACGCGAAGTAAGGCTTGGGGTTTCAGATTTCAGAGTTCGTAACTACTCACGCCCAAATCAGTATTTCCCGCGAAACACACTATTCTCTCCCCCGAAGGGGGAGAGAATAGTGTGTTTCGCGTTGGAAAAATGGCTGGCCTGAGTAGTTACGAAATCCGTAATTGGTCTTCCTCTTGCATCTTCAGCCGACATGACTATTCTTCAGTCATGTCATCTACCGCAGCACAACTGCACGCTCGCGCCGCCGAGGTTATGCCTGGTGGCGTGAGCGCCACCGCGCGGCGCAACGCCGCCCTCGGTCATCCGTTTTATATCGCGCGCGGCGAAGGCGCCCGCGTCTACGACCTCGACGGTCGCGAATACGTCGACCTATGTTGTTCACACGGCGCTTCGCTGCTCGGCCATGGGCACCCTGCGATTCGTGCTGCAGTGCAACGCGCGCTCGAACTCGGCGCGGTATGTGCTGCGGAGACTGAGTACCAGGTCGCCCTGGCGCATCGCCTGCGTGATCTTGTGCCATGTGCTGAGATGGCGCGCTTCAGCAGTAGTGGCACCGAGACGATGATGCATGCGCTGCGTCTGGCGCGCGCTGCCACTGGCCGTGACAAGTTCATCAAATTCGAAGGCCATTTCCACGGCTATTCCGATTTCCTGAATTTCAGCTGGGCACCGCCGCTTGCTGCCGACCCGACTGCGCCCTATGCCGAATCCGCCGGCATTCCTCGTGATACTGCACAGCATGTCATCGTCGTGCCGTTCAACGATCCGGACGCATTGCGTGCGGCGTTTGCCGCCCACGACGGCCAAGTGGCTGCGCTGATCATGGAGCCGGTGAATTACGACAGCGGCTGCATCCTGCCACAGCCCGGCTTTCTGCAGACATGCCGCGAGCTGTGTGATGCGCACGGCGCGATGCTGTTTTTTGACGAAGTGCTCACGGCGTTTCGCGCTGCAGCGGGCGGCGCGCAGCAGCTGTACGGTGTGACCGCCGATCTGGCCGTGCTCGGCAAAGCCTTCGGCGGCGGCATGCCGATCAGCGCACTCGTCGGACGCCGTGAGGTGATGGAACATATGCGACCGCTCGGTTCATGCGAAATGAGCGGTACGTATTTGTCGCACATCACTGCGGTGCTCGCTGCGCAGGCGGCGCTCGAACAGTTTGCATCGCCCGGTTTCTACGAACAAATGCACGCCGTCGGTGAGCGCTTTTACGCAGGCTTCCACGACGTCATCGCTCGCAGCGGCGTGGCTGTGCGCATGCAGCACTGTGGCCCGCGCTTCGGCTTGTACTTCGGCCTCGATCCGGACGAGCCTGTGCTGAATTACCGCATGGCGGCGCGACAGGATCATGCCCAGTTCCTGCGCTTTGTGCGCGGCTGTATCGAGCGCGGGCTGTACGTGCATGTATCTGCACACCATGGTTTCTCAGCGGTGCACACTGATGCCGAAATGGATTTCGCACTCGCTGCGATCGAGGGTGCTTTGACTGATGTGCACAAGGAGTTCTGATGCCACGCATTGCAATTGCTTCATACGTACAGGAATCCAACAGCTTTGCACCTGCACTCAGCGAGTGGCGCGATTTTGAGCAGGGACAACTGCTGTATGGTGCCGATATATTTTCTGCTGCACGCGGTACGCGCAGCGAAGTCGCTGGCGCGCTTGAGATGGCTGAATCGTTGGGCGATGTCGAGCTGATCGGCCTGATGCGCGCGATGCAGCGCTCGTCTGGTGGCCCGATTCGACGTGAAGTGCACGAGCGTATCTGTGGCGAAATCCTCGCGCGCCTCGATGCAGCATGTGCGTCGAAAATGGTCGATGGGGTGCTGCTCGTTTTGCACGGTGCGATGTGCGCCGAAGGCATCGATGACGCCACTGGCGACGTGATCGAACGCGTGCGCGGTCACGTCGGCCGCAGTGTGCCAATTTACGTCACGCTCGATTTGCATGCGGTGATCACGAAGAAGATGGTGGAAGAGAGCACTGCTCTCTTCGGCTACGAGACCTTTCCCCACGTTGATCTGTGGGAGGTCGGTAACAAGGCCATGCGCTGGCTGCTGCGTGAAGCGGTCGGCGAAGTTCGTCTGACCAACGTAGCGCGCAAGCTGCCGATGATCGTGGCGGCGGAAAATGCGCAGACCACGCACGGCCCGCTCGCAGACTTGCGCGCGCGCTTCGATGATGAACAGCGCGACGGCCCGATTCGCCATATGGCGCTGTTTCCGATGCAGCCTTGGTGTGATGTGGCGGAAGCCGGATGCGGCCTGGTGTTCGTCGCGGATGAATCGGCGCGCGCGCGTGTGGATCTCGTCGCGGATTCCTTCGCAGATCAATGGTGGCGTGCACGTGCGCAACATGTGGTTGATCTGTCGAACACCGATGCCGTGATCGCCGAAGCGCTCGCGTCTGATCGTGGTCCGTGGGTGCTGGCCGATTCGGCCGATGCGCCGTCGTCGGGCGCGCCGGGTGATTCGAGCGTGACGATCGCTGCGCTGATTCGTGCACAGCCGCAGCACGATTGCTGCACCAACGTCGTCGATCCGGACGCGGTGGCGCAGATGATTGATGCCGGCGTCGGTGCGGAAATCAGCGTGCAGCTCGGTGCGACGAGTGGCTGCACGTTGTATACGCCGGCGGAAGTGCGCGGCATCGTCGAGCGCATTACTGACGGTGACTTCACGCATGGCGGGCCTGGATTGCGTGGGCAGACGATGCATCGCGGGCGCACGGTGGTGTTCGCCTGCGGCCGCGTGCGCATCGTGGTGATGGAGCAGGCGGTGCTGCAGTGGGATCGCCAGCTGTATTTGTCCGTCGGCATCGATCCGGCGCAGATGCGCATTGTGATTGTGAAGTCGCCGGCCGGCTTTCGCGCCGACTACGCACCGATCGCTGCGGAGATTCGTATTCTCGATGCGCCCGGCGTGTGCACGCCGAACGTGTTGTCGCTGCCGTTTACGAAGATCGCGCGGCCGATGTGGCCGTTCGATGAAATGACGTAACTACTCAGGCCCAAATCAGTATTTCCCGCGAAACACACTATTCTCTCCCCCGAAGGGGGAGAGAATAGTGTGTTTCGCGTTGGAAAAATGGCTGGCCTGAGTAGTTACGAAATGACTGACTGGCAGGGTGCGTAGAGGTGCGCTTGCATCGTCTGCGGACTGAATTAGATGCGCATGCGATAATGCGCGCGCACAAACCATGGCACTTTCAACCGGCATCGTCGGTCTTCCCAACGTAGGCAAATCTACGATTTTTAATGCGCTCACGTCTGCGGGTGTGCTTGCGGCGAATTACCCGTTCGCCACCATCGAGCCGAACACTGGCATTGTTCCGGTGCCTGATCTGCGACTGAAGGAGATCGAACATTACATCCATTCAGAGAAGATCATCCCGGCAGCAATCGAAATTGTCGACATCGCCGGCTTGGTGAAGGGTGCGTCCCAGGGGCAGGGCCTCGGTAATCAATTCCTCGGTCATATTCGTTCTGTGGATGCGATTCTGCACGTAGTGCGCTGCTTCGATAATGCCGATGTCGTGCATGTCGATGGCAACGTCGATCCGATCCGTGATGTTGAAACGATCGAGCTCGAGCTGGTGCTGGCTGACCTTGACAGCGCCGAGCGGCAGCTCGAAAAAAACAAGCGTGCAGCAGCACAGAAGGATGCTGAATCGGCGCTGCGTGCTGAAGTGCTCGAACCGATGGTAGCACTGCTGCGTGATGGCAAGCCTTCGCGCCGTGCTGTGCAGGAAATGGATCCTGTTTCGCAGCGGCTTGCGCGTTCGCTCGGCTTTATCACCAGCAAGCCGGTGTTGTACGTGGCCAACGTCGATGAGAACGACCCGCTCGGCGAGAACAACCCGTATGTTGTGCTGCTGCGTAAATGGGTAGCTGAAAACGGCGGCTCGCTGGTCGTGATTTCCGGTGCGATCGAGGCCGAGATCGCTCAGCTTGAGAGCGAGGAAGAGAAGGCGGAGTTTCTTGCCGGCGTCGGCCTGGACGAATCCGGCTTGGCCCGGCTCACGCGTGAAGCGTACAAGATGCTTGGTCTGCAGTCATACTTCACCGCTGGGCCGAAAGAAATTCGTGCGTGGACGATTCTCGTTGGCGCGAAGGCGCCACAGGCTGCCGGCGTGATTCATTCGGACTTCGAGCGCGGCTTCATTCGCGCTGAGGTGTACACAATTGCAGACCTGCGGCAGTACAAGGTCGAATCTGCTATCCGCTCCGCCGGCCGCCTGCGCGCCGAAGGGAAGGAATATGTCGTCCAGGATGGCGACATCATGCACTTCCTGTTCAACGTGTAGGAGTAAAGAGTAAAGAGCAACTATCTTTTACTCTCTACTCTGGCTCTCTACTCTTTGCCTACTCCGGCTTCGTCTCCCCTTCGACAGCGGTTGTCGCCTCGACCGGTTCCGTCGCCCGTGGTGCGCTGGATTCCTGCGCGGGTGTGCCGCGGCGCATCAGTTCTTCGTTGATGCACTTGAGCGTATCCAGCACGCCTTGTTTCATTTCAGTCAGCACTTGCGGTCCGTGCGCGGTCTCCCACGCATCCTTCATGTTGCGCTTTGCCTGATTCAGCGCAGCATCGTTTTTAATCTGTTCGGCGGCGTCGGTGAGCTTCTTGTTCATCTGCTCGATGCTGGCCGCGATCTCCCGCTCGACGCTGTGGCGCTCTTCGCTCTGCCACGCGACGCGCAGCAGGTTCGCCAGGTTATCTCCCAATTTGTTCAATTCACTCGCCAGTTCTGAACGGGGCTGCTTATTTTCGGTGGACATTTTCGACACTCCTTTAAATTGTGATCGTGCATTCGCATGATCCGTTTGACACGATCGGCTTGAACAGTATAGGGCGCTGCAGGGTGCGATCCTGACGCGGACGTGACAATACAGAGCCGAGCAGCAATTGAGCTGTCTCAGCAGCATTTTTTGGTAACTACGCAGGCTTTGGTCAATATTATTTTTCACGAAACACGCGCGTGTTTTGCGATGGAAAGCTGACTGACCTGAGTTATTGGTCTGAGTTGAGTAAGGATTCAGCGCCATCTCATCTGTGCTGCGTAATATCGTCTTGTTTCGATGAGATATCGCTGGCTGGTCCCTATGTGCATCACCGTGTCCTTTTTGTTCACGGCCTGCAGCGCTGCTGTGCCAGCTGGCGTGCCACAGCTTGAACCTACGCGCACGCGTGCGCCCGATGCGATGCGTTCCACAGCGAGCGGCGCTGCGCGCGCAGCATTCACCGCGGCAGCTGCCACACCGCAATTGCGCGCCCAGGATTTGGCCGCTTGTGCACAAGTGGACCTCGGTTCGAAGCCGACCGTGTTTCAGTCGTCGCGCGCGGTGGGGCACATTTATCTGCTCGACAATGGCGGCAACCTGGCGCTGATGCGGCCCGATGGGAGCGAATACCGTGCGTTGACGCGCGATGCGTTCATCGAGCGTACGGCCGAACGCATGCGCACTTATCGCTTTCCTGCTGCGTCGCCTGATGGTGCACGCGTCGCATTTGTTCGCGTCGATGTGTCCTCCGCAGGTGTGACGCAGACGGTGCAGACAGCCACATTTGACGGCAGCAAGCCTGTGCATGACGTCGCCGTCGTCGTCAACAGAAATGTGCCGTATGTCGACTGGTCGCCGGACAGTCGCCTCCTGGCATTTCTGGACTTGAATGGGCTGCAGGGTGCCATTCGTCTTGTGTCGAGCACAGGCGGGCCGGTTGTTGATGTGCAGGCAGGTGCGCCTGCATACTGGCACTGGCGCCCGGATTCGCGTGTACTGTTGACGCACACCGGCGGCCGTGCGCAGGATGTGCAGGACGAGGGCGCTGTCTCTGTGGTTGCAGTTGACGCGTCACCTGACGCCGCATCGTTGCCGCATGTACGGTCGCTGGCGGTGCTGCCGGGGCAGTTCCAGGCACCACAGTACTCTCCCGATGGCCGCCATACTTTGTATGCGGCGAATGTCGGACCGTCCGATCTGCTGATCGTCGGTGATGCGGACGGAGTGCCGCAGTGTGTGCTGACCCGGCTGCAGGTGAATGCGTATTTCGCCTGGTCACCCGATGGGGTGCATGTAGCAATGCTTGATGTGATGGCTCCGGCGGCGGAGGTGGCGATGGTGCGCGTCTTCGATGTGCGTGATGGTTCGAGCCGCACTGTGCATCGTGACGCGCTGATGTTTTTCTGGTCGCCCGATGGAAGCCGTCTGGCAGTGTTTTCGGCGGTAGAAGTGGAATCGACTTCGAAGTTGTCGGCTCCGGCGGCTCCGGCGGCTCCGGCGGCTCCGGCGGCTCAGACACAACAGCTGCTGATGCGTATTGAAGCCGTCGACGTATCCGACGGGCACATCGAGCATGTGGCTGATCTGCATCCGACCGTCGCGTTCGTACAGTACATCCAGTATTTTGATCAGTATTCGCGCGCGGTTACGCCGTGGTCGCCGGATGGCCGGAAGCTGACGTTTGCCGGTGCGTTGGAACTTAACGGCCCCGGAATCGTCGGCGTTGCGGAGTTTGACGCAGCCGGAAAAATCATGGCGATGCGTCGGATCGCTGATGGTGCACTGGCATTTTTTGCACCGAAGTAGACTCGCCTACAGTTTATGGTCCATCGACTTGTAGTTCCCGTCCGAGCCGTCGTTGTGTGCGCACTAGCTGCTGCTATTTTGAGTGCATGCGCGACGAACGGTAGTGGTTCGCGTCTTTCGCTCCCACAGCGCTTTCGCATGTCAGAGAGCCAGCTGAGCACATTTCTGGAAGCGCGCAGCGGCAGAATCGCCATCGTGCGCAATGATGGCAATGTGATGCTGACCGACCAGACTGGCAGCGTGACGGTCACGCTCACCAGCGACGCCGGCACGGCGCTGGCGCGCGATCGCAGTAGTGCTGTCAGTGCGCGTTACGTATTGCCGATCTGGTCTCCGGATGCAAGCCGGCTGGCGCTGCTGGAGCTGCGCTCGGCGCAGCCGTTGACGCAGGAGACGACGCTGGAAGGTTTGCTTGGCGTATTCGTGCAGGCGCAGCCAGGCAGCCGCATGCAGGAGCAGACACTCGGCGGCGCCATCAGCCATGACATTACCGATGCGGAGCAATTTGCGTTTGAGCCGCGGCGGGTGACGCTGGAATTTGCTGGCCGGCATATGAGTTCGGCTTTGTATACGGTTTCGCCGAACGGCCCCGGCCCGCTGAAGGAAATTCTGTACAGCGAGGAGCCGATTGAATATGTGGACTGGTCGCCGATAGGGGATTCGCTTGGCGTGCTCACGCGGGGTAAAGATGCGCAGACGCTGACCGTGGTGGCATCGGACGGTAGCCGACGGCAGTCGGTGGCGGAGGGAGTGCAGCTGCGTTGGAATTGGAATGCCGACGGCGAAGATCTGTTGACGCAGACGCGGTCTGGTGTGACTGTGCGCAAGGCGGTGACGGGGGAGAAAGTGGTGACAATTGAAGCGGGTGGTGACGCCAGCGTGTCGTCGCAGTTTTCGCCCGACGGCAAAATGCTGGCAATTGCGCGCTATGACGGAACCGAAACTGCGCTGGTGTTGGCGGATCGGAACGGCGTCGAGCAGCGCACGATTGCAAAGGTGCGTGGAGAAGTGCATTATGCCTGGTCGCCGAAGGGTGATGCGCTGGCATTCATCGCGCGTGAGGATGGCCGGCTGGGTGGGGCGTTGCGCATTGTGAACACGGCAGCGGGCGAACCTCAGCTGCTGTCATCGGCGCCGGTCGTCGGTTTTTTCTGGTCGCCGGACGGCACGCGCATTGCCTCTTTTTCACCGCTGGAGCTGGGGCTGATGTCGTCGGATGACAACACGCCTTCAGCCGTGTCTGAGGATTCGGCGAATCCGATGCTGGTGCAGACGATCGAGGTGGCACAGGGCGCAGCTGGTGCGCGCAAGGTGCTGTACATGGATCCTTCGAGGCGCTTTCTGGCGCTGCTGGTGGATTTTGATCGCTACAACCATGCGGTGACGATCTGGTCTCCGAACAGCAGGCGCCTGGTGGTGCCATTCAGCGTCGGAGTTGGTCAGGGTGGGGGTGTGGACTATGTGGCGGAGATGGAGGCGAGCGGCTCGATTTGGCCGCGCGTGCTGGGCGAAGGCAGCCTGGCGGTCTGGTCGCCACGGTGAGGCGGAGCAGAGAGTAGAGAGTCAGAGTAGAGAGTCAGAGTGGTATATGTCGGGGTGACTCTGCGTGTTTCGATGACGCGAGATCACTCTGACTCTCTACTTTTCCCCTACAGCGAATCCTTCGTCAGTGAGGCGAGGAAGTCGTCGTTGGTTTTGAATTTGGAGAAGCGGCCGAGGAAGAGTTCCATGGCTTGGCTGATGTCGTAGCCGGCGCCGTGTGGCTGAGGCTGCGTGAGCTGATAGAGCATACGGCGCATGAGGTAGGCGCGCTGGGCCGTCTTTTCACCGAGGAGCAGTTCGTCGCGGCGCGTGCTGGACGCGGTGACGTCGAAGGCGGGGAAGATGCGGCGGTCGGCGAGGCGACGAGAGAGGTGAATCTCCATGTTGCCTGTACCTTTGAATTCCTCGAAGATGAAGTCGTCCATCTTGCTGCCGGTGTCGACGAGCACGGTGGCGATGATGGTGAGGCTGCCGCCTCCTTCGATGTTGCGCGCGGCGCCGAAGAATTCCTTGGGCGGATAGAGCGCAGCCGGGTCGACGCCGCCGGAGAGGGTGCGTCCGCTGGAGGGCACGGTGAGGTTGTAGGCACGCGCCAGTCGTGTAAGCGAATCGAGCAGTACGACGACGTCTTTGCCGCATTCGACGAGACGTTTGGCGCGGTTGATGACCATTTCGGCCACGCGCACGTGGCTTTGCACGGGCTCGTCGAAGGTCGAGGAAATCACTTCGGCATCGACGGAGCGGTCGAAGTCAGTGGCCTCTTCGGGGCGCTCGGCGATGAGCGCCACCATCATGTGCACATCTTTGTATTCCTGGCTGATGGCGTTGGCGATGTCCTTCATCAGCGTGGTCTTGCCGACTTTAGGCGGAGCGACGATGAGGCCGCGCTGGCCCTTGCCGATGGGCGCCACCAGGCTGAGTAGACGCATGCTGAGTTTGCCGCTGGCATCGATGCGATAGGCCTCTAGCGGGAAGATCGGCGTCAGCTTTTCGAAATGCGGACGGTTCTTGGCCTGCTCTGGGTCTTGGCCATTGATGGCTTCGACGCGCAGGAGGCTGTAGTACTTCTCGCTGTCTTTGGGCGGGCGAACCTGTCCAACGACCATGTCACCGGTGCGCAGGCCGAAGCGCTTGATCTGTGAAGGGGAGACGTAAATGTCATCTGGTCCGGGCAGATAGTGTTCGGCGCGCAGGAAGCCGATGTTGTCGTCGACGATGTCGATGACGCCGCCGCGCAGTTCAAAGCCATTACGTTCGGCCTGTACGCGCAGCAGGCGCACGATCAGGTCGTCTTTTTTCAGCCGCGTATACGCGTCAACTCCGTATTCCTCTGCGCGCACGCGCAGCTGATCGAGCGTCTCGAGATCCAACGTGGCCATATCGAATAGATTGCGGCGCTGCGGGCGCGCATTCTGTCCGCCGCGGTTCTGATCGACCAGTGCAGCGCTGTCATCGTACGGCATCGAGGCGATGCTGCTGTTGTCGTAATTTGACTCAGGCGTGTTCTGGTCGTAGACGGGTGCCTGACCTTCGACAGCGGACGAATCTGTGCCTTCACTGGTCTGCTCGGGCTGTTGTTCTTGCGGGTGTCGGATCCGGTTGGGGTTGCGGGGGCGGAATCTACGTCTTTCGCTCACGTTTTGCTTTATTGTGTGTCGGCGATCGGGAGGCGGTCGCCGGCGTTCTATCGGCACCATTGTTGAAAGAGCACGGTGCCGGACTCCATCTGCATTCCTCGGGTTTTCGAGACGCTCTCGTCGCCGGGAATGACGACAGCAGGGACACTTCCCCAGAAATCGAAGCCGCCGACGATGCATACATGCACATAGATGCTTTGCAAGCGATTGACGTTCGCCCTGCTGCATCGAGCGGAGTTTCTGAAACCGGGGGGTGCAACCTGCTGAATCGGGGAACCGGGACTTGAACCCGGGGCCTCACGGTCCCAAACCGTGCGCGCTACCAGACTGCGCCATTCCCCGTGCGTTGCACTTGATGGGAGTATACCCGAAAGATTTTGTAACACTCAAGTGGGTCGATTTCTCAGCACAAAATACTGATCTGAGACTGAGTAGCCTGTATCGCTATTTACGTCACCCCTTCAGTGACGAGTTGTCAGCGGCGATTTCGCAGCACAAGGAAATCGACGATGCGTGGCGTGTGTGGCAGAGGAGCGCACTGTATGCGGCCGAGGACGACAGCTACTTTGCCGTAGAGCTGGACGTCGACATCTTCCATGCGGAGCATGTGAGAAGACGCATTAGAACTGTGCACTGTAGATCGAGTTCACGTGCGGGGCGCGGAATCTCATTTCCAGTAACTACTCAGGCCAGCCAGTTTTCCAACGCGAAACATGCTATTCCTTCCTCCTTCGGGGGAAGGATTAAGTTCCTGTCCATAAGTTTTGTCCGGCAGATTCGCCTCCCCCGCAAAGCGGGGGAGGCGAATCTGCCGCCAGAACTTTTGGCGACTCACTTAGCATGTTTCGCAGGAAATACTGATTTGGGCCTGAGTAGTTACGCAGCCACGGATACGACGTACTCCACCATACGACCGGGGATGTCGACGCCGGTGGCAGGCACGGAGTTGCGGAACTCCATGGTGTGGTTGACCTCGTTCACCAGCAGGCCGCGTTCGGGGTCCTCGAACAGATCCACCGCCACGACACCGCCGCCGACGGCCTTCGCCGCCGCGATGGAGATCGCAGCGAGATCCGGGGTGACGGGGCAGTTTGAAGCTTTACCGCCGAGGTGGGTGTTGGTGATCCAGTGTTCCGACGTGCGGTAAATCGCGGCGATGCATTCGTCGCCGACGATGAAGGAGCGAATGTCGCGCTTTGGCTTTTTCACCAGTTCCTGGATGTAGTAAATATGCTGCGCGTAGCCGCCCAGCTCATCGCGCAAGTTCACCACGGCTTCTGCTGCGTCGCGATCATTGACGCGCACAACGCCGCGGCCCCACGAGCCGACGACCGGCTTAAGCACGCATGGATAGCCGAAGCTTTCGATGGCTTCCAGTGCCGAAGCCGGCGTGAATGCCATCTTCACGTGCGCCGTCGGTACGTTGTTCTCCAGCAGCAGCTGCGTGGTGATGAACTTGTCGCCGCAGTTTTCGATGACGTCGTGCGTATTCACCGTACGCACGCCGGCCAGCCGCATGATGCGTTGCACGTACAACGCGCGGCTCTGCGATACGCAGCGTTCCACCACTACATTGAAGCGGCGCCATTCGCCCAGCGAATGCAGATCGAAGACCAGGCTGCGGTCATCGAAGATTTCGATCTCGATGCCGCGCGTGTTGAACGCCTCGATCAGCATCTTTTCTTCGGGGCGCACCAGGGAGCAGATCAGAGCTACTTTCATGCTCGAATTACTCACCCCAGTCTTCCTGTTCCGTCGGCGCCGGTTCGAGCGTCAACGGGTCCAATTTGATCACTTCGAGTTCGGTGGTGCATTCCGGGCAGCGCACCAGTTCGTGCAGGACGGGCTTTTCCTTGAACGCGACTTCAGCCGCGCATTCTGGGCATTCAGCGGTATTCATAGCCCGGCGTTCATACCACGGCCATCTTTAACTGTCAATGCAGGGAGTGACTAAACTCAAGGATATTCCGCGAATCACGGCATCGCCCCGCCGCCCGCAGGGCGGCGGGGCGATGCCGTGATTCGCGGGTTCATGTAGTCGAGTTTAGCCACTCCCCAATGCACGTGTCATGCACGTGTGTGAAGGTCGAACCATACGGTGCGGCCTATTCCCATGCCAGCACTTCGCGCACGGTGAGGCGCGAGGCATTCTGCGCTGGCGCGAAGCTGGCAGCAGCGCCGACGACGAGCACGACGGCCAGCCACAGCAGCGCGCCGCTCCACGACCAGATGAATCCCAGTGAGCGGTGTAGAAACGCCTGTCCGACGGCTTCGTTCAACAGTGCACTGATGGGAATTGCGAGCAGTGCGCCGATGCCCCAGCTGAGCAGTCCGATCAGCAATCCTTCGCCGATGACGATGGCGCGGATGGCGCCGCTGCCTGCGCCCACTGCACGCATGATGCCAATTTCGCGCGTGCGCTCCAGCACGTTGATACTCATCGTCCCGGCCAGGCCCAGGCCTCCGACGGCGGCCAGCAGCGCGGCCATCAGCAGCAGGAAGGTGATCAGCAGGTCGAACTGGAATGCGATCTGGCTGCGGCGTTCGCTCATCGTTTCCGCGGTATCGACGGGCATGTGTCGCGAGCGGAAGTGCGTCTCGATGGTGCGGGCGACGGCGGCGCGCGTTTCGTTGTCGTGTGTGGACGTAACGACGACGATATTCGATGTCTGACGGCCGAGTGTGAGCGCTGTGCGCAGGCCGGTCTGCGTGATATAAGCGTTGCGCGGATTGCGCACCTGTCCGGTGAGGGTGCTTTGCACGATGCCGACGACGTCGAATTCGCGTGTGCGTTCGCCGAAGCGCAGCCGGACGCGGCTGCCGACGTCGAGGTCAGGTTCATCGACGAGCACGTCGGAGTTCAGTACGACGGCGTTGCCGTCTTCGGGCGTCAGCCAGCGCCCGCGCAGCAGGACTGGATGCAGCCGCTCCGTCGGCATCGGTGGGGCGACGACGGCGATGGCACGGCTCTCGGAGTCGTTGTCGCGCAGGCGGCGAGCGGATGTGGTAGTCCATGCTTCAGCATCGAGGACGCCGGGAATGCTGCGCATTTCGTAGAGCACCTGGTCTTCGCCGAACGGCGCCTTAAGATTGACTTCGATGTCGTAGTTCCAGTAGCCGAGCGAATCGTTCATGGCGCGTCCGAGTGCGTCGCGCACGCTGAAGACGGAGATGAAAATCGCTGCAGCGAGCACGAGGGTGCCGGCGGTGAGTGCCAGGCGGCCTTTGCGGCGGAACGTGTTGCGCAGGCTGAGGAGCAGGCCGCGCGGCAGGAAGCGGAAGAGGCGAAATGATTTTCCGCCGCTGCTTGTTGATTCGGACTGCACGCCCGTTGATGATATGGCTTCGCGCACGGTCATACGCACGCCGGCTGTGATCGGAATGGCGGCCGCGAGCAGCGGCACCGCCAGGCCGACGAGCACCTGGGTGGTGAGTACTTCAGTCGGGATGCCCTGCGTAAGCAGCTCGAAGTTGAGCAGATTGGCGACGAAGCCAGCGAGGCCGCGCGCCCCGAGGCTTCCAGCGGGCAGGCCGATTGCCAGTGCGCCGATGCCGAGCAGCGCCACCATGGCGAGGTACTGCGCAGCGATCTGGCCGTTGCGCGCGCCGATTGATTTCATGATGCCAATCTGGCGTGTGTGCTGCGCCATGATCGCCGAGATCGAATTTGTAACGAGGAAGGCGCTCAGAAAAAGCGCCAGTGCGCCGAGCACATTCAGAATCACCAGCATGGATTGAATCTGCTCGTCGGCGATGTGCCGCCCGGGATTCTGCGGAATTGTCGCGCCGTAGAAAATTCTTCTGCTGTCTTCGATGCGTTTTTTGATTTCGTCGGCCACGGACTGGATATAGGTCCGGTCATATTTATGATCGGCAACGACGACGCGCATCTGATTGAAATTACTCGGGAAGCCGAGCCAGTGGAAAGTTTCTTCGCTGATGTATCCGACGCCGAAGTTGGCGAAGCGCACGGGTGGGGCGGTGATGTCATAGACGGTACCGGCCACGCCGATGTCGCGCGTTTTGCCGTCTGGCAGTTCGACGGTGAGCACGCCGCCGATGCTCGTGTCGAATAGCCCGAGCGAGCTGCGCTCGAACAGCGCTTGTCGCAATGGTGGTGTCTGCGGGCCCTGCTCGAAGCGGATGCGGTTGATTGCAATCGCGCCGAAGTCGTGGAGGGCGTACAGAATCACATTGCTTCGGCTGCCATCGGGGCGTCGCACCCGCAGCAGCAGGCCGCTGCGGCCTTCGGCGCTGCTCAGCTCGGGCATGCGGGCAATCGAGCGCACGAACGCCTCGTCGAGGTCGGAGGCGGAGATTTGAGCGCTGTAGGCGTTGGCGGCGTCGTAGGCCGCGGCAAGGTCATGGCCGAGAATGACGCGCGCACCTCCGACGGAGCCGACGGCAAAAACGCCGACGGCGATCGACAGAATCACGAGCAGGGTGCGCGCCTTGCTCGAAGCGAGGTCGCGAAAGACTTTTCTCCAGCGTGGAGCGAGCATGCGCTCATTGTCGCTGGTGTGCTGAACGCAGGCTGAGGCGGGTGCATCATGCGCCGAGCAGGCGGTGATTGATGAACAGCGCGTCCATATAGTCCGCACCGAATTTCGGGTCGGCGTGCTGCATGAGGTTGCCGACGTATTCGAGACCGAGTGGCTCGAGCGCTTGCATGATCTTGCTCAGATTAGGCTGATCGACGAAGTGTTCGTCGGTGTGGGCTTCGATGATGCAGGCGGTGGTGCGATGCAGCGTCTCGTGGGCGCCGGCGATGACTTCAAGCTCGAAGCCCTCGACATCGATTTTTATGAGAATGGATTCTTGAAGCTGCATGTCGGCGACGACGTCATCGAGCCGGCGGATGGGGACGGTGATCATCGTCTGCATTGCGGCGAATTTCGAGGCGTGCGAGAAATTCGGATTTATCGTGTGCAGTGTGGAATGCCGCGGCATGCCTGGAAACGCATTCATCGTCACATCACCGTTGTGGTCGCCGAGGGCATATGGAAATGCCGTTACGTTGCGCTGCTTCTCCGCCCATTTCTTCAACTGTTCGAATGGTTTTTCCTGCGGCTCAAAACAGAGCATCTGTGCACCGGGAAAAAATGTTTGAAAGGCTCAACCGGTGTCGCCATCGTAGGCGCCGATGTCGATGACGGTGCGAATGGGCAATCGCTCGATGCCGAGCAGCGTTCGCCACATTGGGTGGTAGGGAATGATTTCCCAGCCGAAGCGACGGATCAGGCGGCGTGCACGTTTGAGAAGCGGCTGGAGAATATTAAGTTTAATTGTCATGATTGCGACTTTGCCTTAAACCGTGGATGCCCTGCGTTCGGCTCAATACTTCGGCCGCAACTTCATCCAGATTTTTTCAAGGACGTTTATGGCGCGTCCGGGCAGGCCGCAGCGTCTGCGGCGCATGCGCCGCGCCTGCGTCGTGAGCAGCTCTGTGAGTTCTGCCGGCACGGGAATATTGCGTGCAGGATCGAGGCCGTCGTAGGCCATGATGACGCGATGGTTCGTGCGCCACGTGGTCAGCGTCGCCTGCAGCGCATAGGCGTCCGCTTGGGCGTTGTTCAGCGGATGCCAGGGGTGGTACATGGGGATGCCAGGATGCCACCTGACGGCGAGGCCGAAAGCGCGTAACCGCGCATGCAGGTCCGCAGCGTGGGAGTTGAAATGCGATCCGAGCACCGGATGCTGTTCCCAGCCGTTGACGTCGACCAGCCATCGGCGGCGCACGCTGATGCATGCGCCGTAGTTCAGCGGATTTTCGAGTCGGCCGACGCGGCGCAGGTGCTCGATGTCCCAGTCTGATTTTCGCAGTTCGGGCGGTTCGTCATAGCGATACAGGTGCATGACGAGATCGTCGCACTTCGCGTGCTCTGCGGCGATGCGTTCTAAAAAATCGTTGTCGACGACGACGTCGGCGTCGAGATAGACGATCAGCTCGCCGCGGCTGCGGCGCAGCCCTTCGTTGCGACAGTAGCCGGCGTGGTACGTGCCGATGCGATCGAGCGCGACCACCTGTGTGTTCGCATATTGCGCAGCTGTGGCGGCGAGGCGCGGATGAATCTTCGCGCAATGTTCGATCCAAAAAACTTCATACTGATCGGCGGGCAGCGTCTGCTGTCCGAGAAAATCGAGCAGGCGGAAATTTTCGCGGAATCCGCCGTCGACCATGAAGACGGAGATTTTTGGAGTTGTCATGGCGTTGCCCTTTCACGCAGAATGTGCTCGATTTCGGATGCCAGTGGGCGCGGCTGTGCACGCTCCCATTCGTCGTAGCCGGTGACTTCGGGCGACTGTGTAGAAATCTGTTCCATTGCGCGCAGCCATGTTGGCCACGAATCATCGACGAGTTGTACGCCGGGAGGAATATTTATCGCCCACGCTGCATGTCGTCCAGTCAGGGTAGGGATGCCGGCGCACGCCATCTCCGAGATTCGTGTGACCGCGCCGAAGCCGTGCATCTGCGGCACGAGCACGCCCTGTGCGGCGACCAGCAGCCGATCGAGCTCGGCCTGGTCGATCCAGCCGTGCGCCTCGACGCCGCGTAATCCTGTGATATCGATGTGCTGCGTGCCGGTGCCGGCGAGCACGATGCGCATGGCGGCGGGAAGTCCGTGCGTGCGCATTTGCGCGACGAGGTGTTCGAATGCATGGCGTGTGCTGGCGTGCATGGCGCTGCCGAGCATCAGAAAGAGCCCACGGTCACGGTCTCGCTTGCTGACGGCGCGCTGCATGCGAATTTCGCGCAGACGCGCGCCGATTTGACCCGCGGGAAGATAGGGATAGTAGCCTGCGCTCATGCCCAGGCTGCTGATGAATCCGGCTTCGGTTTTCGAGATCATCAGCCGTGCAGCGAGCGTGCGGAGCGTATCTGTTTCAGCGGCAAAATCGAGCAGGTGGGCGCGTGTGCGAACGCGCCCGGATCCCGCCGGCAGCATGTCGAGCGTTTCGAGGTTTTGTGGGCAGAGGATCGTCGGGATGCTGCGCTGGGCGTTGATGTCGAGAATGCGCGTGAGCCGCACATCGTCGACGACGGCGATCAGCGGCTGCGGCAATGTGGCGATGTATGCCGCGTAATGTGCTGCGAAACCATGCGGCGTGTAGTTCGTTTGTGTGTAGCCGGTGTCGATGAGCGCACGCAATGGGTTGAGGCAGAGTTCGCTGAAGGAGATGCGTGGTTCGCGTGCGTCGGCGTGCGTCTGTTCGCGCCAGTCCTGCAGGCTGAGCACGTGCACGTGCACCTGCGCGGCGCCGAAATGTGACAGCAGATCGTGCATGATCTGGTACGAGCGGTGTCTGCCACCGGGGCCGATGTCTGTGACGCGTGCACGTGTGATGAAAATGATCGAGCCCATGATTCAGGTCAGGCGATCATAGTGGAGCAGCGCCATGATGTCTGCGAGCGAGTTTTCGATATGCGCGGCGTCGTCACGTGAAATGTAATCGAACCAGGGTCTGTCGTTCATGGTGACCGGCTGGGACAGCAGCGGATCCTGCTTCCAGTGTGATAAGCCGGGTGTGCCGTCTGCGATGCAGTTCGGCTCGTATGCTTCGCCGGTGAAAGCACAAATTTCTGCGAAGATGCGTTGCGGCGCCGCCGTGAAATCCTCGTAGCGCACGAGCATGCGCGATGGGTGTGCACGCAGAGCAAGCGCGGCGATCGTGCGGTACTGTGCGATAAATTCAGCCGGTCGCATTCCGTCGAGCCAGCGCACGCTCCGTGAGTCGGACGGCTCGACGGTGCGGGCGATCGTGAGCCGGCGCTTGTATGAACTGAACACGTCGAGCGGATGGCGCATTGTGCAGACAACGCGTGCCTGCGGAAAGGTCGCCAGAATCTCTGGCATGCGATAGACGTGATCGGGCGTCTTTTCGACGATGCGCTGGACGCCGCGCGCGCGCTGTGCATGTGCGAAATAGCTGCGGACGGCCGTGTGATTTCCACACAGACGCCACCACAGGACGCGCGTGCGTCTGGTATAGCCGGTGATCCGCTGAAGTGTGGCGTGGTCATGCAGGCGGCTGCGCTGAATGCTGGGCAGCGTGCGCATGAGCGCGTCGTGTTCCTGTGCATCGTGCAGCAGAAAATCCCATGCGTTGCCGCTGCGCTGCCGCATGCTCGCGGCGTTTAGAAAAACGCGTGATTCCGTCAGGTCAAATTTGTCAATGCTTTTCGCCGGAGTAAATCGGCTGTGTTTCTGCAGAGCCAGATACAGGCGGCTTGTGCCGCTGCGCGCAACGCCGACGATGAAGACCGGGCTACTGGCGGACATACTTCGTTTTGTTCCAGTCGGAGTCGATTTCGTAACCGAGTCGGAGCAGGCCGTCGTTGAATCGGCGTTTGAATTCGGTGACATGCACGTCTTCGAAGTAATTGATCCAGTCGCCTGTCGCGCCTTTACGGTAGTGACTACGTTCATTTTCCTGACCGATGTGCCGTCCTGCAGCCTTGGTTTCGAAGCGGTTGCGGTAAACGGCTTGCAGCAGATTGGCCGACGCGACGTAGCGCCTTCGGATGCGTGGCCAGCTGCGGGTGCGCTCAGGAGGGCCGCTGGATGGCTGCTGTTTTGACGCGCGTTGACGATGGCCTTTCATGCGCCATTGATGAAATGCTGCGAGCAGCACATGGAGGATTTCTTCACGGCTTTCGATTAATGCTCCTGCCCGGCGTGTCAGTCCAAGAAATTTGAAGATATCCACGAATTCTTCATATGGTTTGTGAATCAGGTTCTCCATACGCAGCTCGAGGATGTCCGGATTTTGATAGTTCCATTCGAAAATATCCTGAAGCACGCGCGTGTTGAATTCGATTTCCAGCAGCAGCCCCTGCCGTCTGTCGACTTTGCGCAGTCGCTCACGGTGCTCGGCAAGGCCGGGCCAGCTGTTGACCGGATGTGAGTAGAGATGTGAGAAGTATCCGGAAACGATGATGTCGCGCGGATCTCTGACGACGTGAAATCCGCGCAATTTTCCGAGTGATGCTACGTGCTGCAGCTCTGCGTTCGAATACACAAGAAAGTCCGGCTGCGTTGCGGCGAGGAACGCCGAAAAATCTGAATTCGGCAGATCACTGGCGCGCGACACCTGCGCCAGACGCATGTTCGTCAAACTGCATACGTCTGCAATGATTTCACGAATCCACATGGAAGCACATTTATGGTGACCAAAGTAGGTGAAGAGTGGGAGTTGTGATTCAGTGCTGTGCATCGCCATGGATATTTGAAGGGGGGGGGGATTAAATTTCTTACGAAGCATGCTGTTCTTCCTCTCCTCCTCCCGAATGGAGCAGGAAAAGCGTATTTCGCGAAGGGAAATAAACTGGCCCGAGTCGTTACGAAAGCTGTGAAAAAGACGGACCTGGGGGGCCACATCCAAAGCGGCGCATCGCATAATCTCGCACGCCTGCAACGGTGGCGCTGCGCATCCGGGCACGTTCCGGGCCGGGATCGGATAGCCTTTTGCTGCGTTGCCACGAGTCGGCGATCATGCGTGCACCCAGGTAGATGCACTTCGGAAAAGAAAAGTGACGTTCGATCCACAGCAGGCTGTTGCGAGTGCGGTAGTACTGATACAGAGGAGAGCGCTTGCCGCCGAAGCTGGCTGAGCCGGCGTGTCGGACGCGTGCTGCAGGAAGGTAGTGAAGCTGGCAGCCTGCGTGACGTGCGCGCAGACTCCAGTCTGAGTCCTCGAAAAGCAGGAAAAAGCGCTCGTCGAAAAGGCCGACGCGCTCGAACGTTTCGCGGCGCGCAAACAATGCACACCCGGTGATCCATTCGGTCGGCGAGGCGACTTCGTATTCCGGCTTGTTCACGTCGCCGTATCCGATGTGATGCGTATGTCCGTCGGCAGAGATGTGTCCGCCAGCGAAGTAGATCATGTGTGGGTCATTCGAAAACACCGTCTTCGGTGCAGCGGCGTCGATGTCCGGATGCGCAGTAAGTTCGTTTGCGAGCACCTCGATGCAGTCCGGCTCCAGCGTGATGTCGTTGTTGAGCACGAAAATAAAATCCGCATCGGACGCCAGCGCATGCCGTATGCCCACGTTGTTTCCGCCGGCATAACCGAGGTTTGAGCCTGTCTCGATCAGTGTGATTGCAGGGAAGCGCGCGCGAATTGCCGCTGCAGAGTCGTCGCCCGAGCCATTGTCCACGCAGATGATGGTCGTGGGATGCGTCTGTTTCTGCAAACTCTCGATGCATGTCAGGGTGTCGGACTTTCCGTTCCAGTTCAGAACAATGGTGAATATGCGCTGCATGGCTGTTGTGAAGGGAGGGGTGGCAACTGCTTTGGCTTAGACCATTTCTTTGTCAGTTCCGAAACATGCTACACCACTTTGCCCGCAGGTGATTCCATTCACGCTCGTGTCGAGCACGATCGAGATCGGTGCGATGGAAGCCGCGTGAAGCGGACAGCACGTGGATCATTTGTGCGAACGGCGTCCACACAATGTCGTAGCCTGCAGCGCGCAGGCTGAGGCACAGATCGACGTCGTTGTAGGCGACGGCCAGCGCTTCGTCGAAGCCGCCGGCGGCATCGAAGGCGTCACGGCGCATGACGAGGCACGCGCCGGTCAGCGCACTGACGTCGCGGCGTTCAAGCAGCTGTGTGCCGCTGTGTAGTTTTTCGACGCGTGCGCCGTCGCCGATCAGCGTCGGAAATCCGTCATCGACGCGGATGCCCATGTGCTGCACGCGGCCATCCGGGTAGGTGAGCAGCGGGCCGGCAGCGCCGACTTCAGGCTGCAGAGCGAGGCCTGCGAGCTCGCGCAGCCAGCCCGGCTGTGTGATTTCCACATCGTTGTTCAGGAAGCACAGCACAGCGCCGGATGCGGCGCGCACGCCTGCGTTGCACAGCGAGGAAAAGTTGAACGGGCCGTCGACGCGCAATGTGTGCACATTCGAGTGATTGCGCAGGTGATCGAAGTATGCGCGTGTTGCAGGTTCAGTGCTGCCGTTGTCGACGATGATGAGTTCGATGTCGGGATAGTCCGTGTGGTTCAGGACGCCGTCGACGGCAGTGCGCAGCAGCGCCAGGCGATCCTTCGTCGGGATGATCACGCTGAGGTGCTGGTCCGCTGGCACGTCGTAAGCGACGCGAAAGCACGGTGGATGTTGTCGAACGCACTCGACCGTTGCGCTGCGGCCGAGGCGCGCCAGATGATCTTCGAGTGCGCGGCGCTGCGCATTCGGCGGATTTTTCTGTGGCGGTGCATGCAGCAGCACTCGTGCAATGTGCATGATGCGGTGCGCTGGAATATTTTCTGCGGCGCGCAGCAGCAGGTCGTATGTGCATGCGTCGCCTGTGCAGAAGTGCCTGGCCTCGACGACGAACGCCCCTGCGATGTAATCGCGGCTGCGCAGCAGATGCAGGCTCCATGCAGGCTTCGCATTCGGGCGAACATGCAGCCCCCAGACATTGACTTCGTCTTCATCGGCATACAGCAGGCCGGCGTCCGGATGTGCGCAGATGTTCTCAGCGAAGCGGAAGAGTGCATCTTCGGAAAGTACTGCGCCGGGCGTCAGCGGCATGGTGAAATCAGCGGGTTCGACTGAATTGACTGTAAAACTTCGTTGGTATATGCGGAGGCGTGAGTCGTGGACGGCGAGGTCGTCGAGCCGGCGCAACAGGTGTGCGTCGGCATTGGCAGGGACGGCGATGTGCAGCGTCCAGTTCGAATAGATCTGCCGCCGGATCGACTCGATGGTGCGCCGAATGTCGCCATGTTTTGCGGCGCCGCAGTCGACGAAAATCGCGAAGCGCGGCTGCGTTGCGAGGGCATCCGCCGCATGACGCAATCGTTCGCGTTCTGTCGCCGAGATTCGGTGCGTCCAGGTGCGCAGCGGGTAAGCGTGCTGCACAAGCGCGCGCCGGACGGCGCCGAGGGTGGAGCGCAGCGAGCGGCGATTGGGTTTCATCGCTGCGAAGATGAGCGCATTCGGCGTCTGATGCGTTCGACCAGGGACGCGGCGGGCAGCAGTATTTTCGGTATACGTGCCCATGCGTCGAATTGTGCGCGCGGCATCGTCGAGTGCGAACGCGGCGTGGGCAGCGGATATTCGCCGCGTGCGAGTGCCTGCAGCAGGTCTTCGAAATCGCGGCTCATGGCATCCATCGTGAAGGTCGCGTGCGTGCGCTTGATCGCTGCTGCGCTCATGCGCTGCCAGCGTGAGGTGTCGGCCAGCGCGGCGATTTGATCTGCGAAGGATTCGGCGTCACCGTCCTGCGCGAGCAAGCCGGTTTCGTTTTCGGCGATGGCGTAGTCGGTGACGCCGTCGATGCGCGTGGCGACCGGGACGCAGCCGTTGGCCTGCGCCTCGAGCAGCACCAGGCCGAGGCCTTCGCCGATGGTCGAAGTGAACAACGAGACGTGATGTGCGCGCAGCTCGCGATAGAGATCGGCCTGCTGTGGAATTTCCAGGAAGCGCACGAGATGGCCGACGCCGCTGCTGCGAATTTGCTGTTCGAGCGCCGGGCGGTCCAGCCCGTAGCCGCAAATCGTCAGTTCGACGGGCAGTCCGTGACGTGTGCAGGCGTGCACGATCTTCGGCAGCATATGCACGTTCTTGCGGCCGAACAGGCGGCCGACATAGAGCAGCCGCAGCGGTGTTGTGTGCGGCGTGCGTGCGGCGACGGCATTTTTCTGCGGCAGATGAATGCCGTGCGTGAACATGCGCACCGGTCGGTCGGGTAGGCGCGCCGCGAGCGTGTTTTGCAGGCGCGGGCTGATGGTGAGCGCGGCATTCCACAGCGAGACTGATTGCACGGCGGGATCGTAGACGTGATCGCGGTCGCCGAGTATGACGGGAACGAGTGCAGTGGCGTCGGGCAGTTCGCGCAGCACCGGCTGGAAATGGGGAATGGGCATGCCGGTCGAGAGGAAAGCTGCGTCGAATTTTTCAGTTTGAAAAAATGCGATCATGCGACGAATATGTTTGGCCTTGCTTTCCCATGTGCGTTGTCCGATGCAGTGGTATGAAACGCTGGGAGCGAGCGCAGCAGTAGCGAGCCTGCGCGGCGAAGCGGCCAGCAGCGTAACGTGATGGCCGCGCATCGCCATGGCTTCTGCGTAGAGGCCAGCGGCTGTTGCGGATCCATCAAGGCCAACGGCGACGACGCAAACGGCGATTTTCATACCTGTGAAATCTTTGGGCCGCGAACGCGGCTTATGAGCTGACGTTTCAATTTTTCTGCTTTTGGGCGCAGCGCGCGCAGGCGTGGGGCGATGCTATAGGTGCGGCGTGGATGCGCCTGATAGTGCGCCCACTGTTGTTGGAAGCGTTCGTACGCGAAGCTGTACAGCTCTTGATCATGCTGCGTGAGTTCTGCAAGCTGTTCAGCAACGCGAGGTGTGAGTGTGCTGCGGTAGCGTTCTTTTAGGTTTGTGCGCTGCGGATTGCGGTTGGTGCGCGGCAGGCTGGTCGGCGGCAGGATCCCGAGCACGTCGCACACGAGCAGAGCCGATTCATGGAAATGCTCGTTGACGCCGACAACAGCCATTTCTGAGAGCCAGTGGCGCGCGCTGTCGAGCACAGTTTTCATGTCGCTCAAATCGGTCAGCAGCGGCAGTGGAAAAGGCCGAATGATCGAACGGCCGCTGGCGACGTCGAGGCTGCCTTTGAAGAGCGGCCGATAGTCGCGCAGGACGCCGAGCATCGACCACTGGCTGTCGCAGACCAGCTCGAAAATCGTGGGATCGATGGGAGTGCTGAGATCGAACTGCAGGATCGGCTGCGTCGCCTGCAGATATTCTGGTGTGAACGTGTGGGGGATTTCGGCGACTGTGCGTTGAAAGTACAGAATTTGCGAAACGGATCGTTCGACTGGTTCGCGCAGCATGGTGATGCAGACGAGATCCGTGCGGCCGGTGAGATTGAGCATGGCGCGGCCATGATGAAAATCATGGAAGCAGCGGAAGCGGCTCAGCTCTGAGACTGCGATTTCCGCGAGAGACGGCGGTTGCAGACGGAGCACATCCGAAGGTTTGTATGCCGCTTCTATTAAAGTGCCGAGGGAAATGCCGCCGGTTTTCGGTACATGTGCAAACCATGTTGTGGGTGGTTCGTAGTGCAGAGGCATGAATATTTGGATGTGTTCAGATGGCGAGCCACTGTGAGAGATCACGGCTGATGAGCTGCTGCAGGCGCAGGATATCGTCGCGAAATTCCTGTGTGAGCGATCGGCGCAGCGCCGGATCGAGCGGCGGTGGGCGAAAGCGATTCCAGCGCAGCAGTTGCTGTGCTGCTGCGGCGGGGATGCGCTTGCGCCATCGCATCTGTTGCGGCGTGGGCCGTTCGAGAAATCTCCACAGGCGCTGGCTGCGATTCAGGTATGTGACGTTGCGCTGGTGCAGATCGAGTTCGACATGGTCGTCGATGCCGAGGAAACGGCAGATGTCCTGCAGCATACTGCGCGGATTCGAACGGAGGTCGTCGTACAGGTAGACGCGGATTTGTTCGCGTGGAAACAAGTTGAAGTACGGCTTGAGATTTGCGTAGTAAAACCCGTTCGCGCGATGACGGATGTCGGGTATTTCGTTCGTGCGGATGCGCTCGGATTCTGCGGTGAGTGCGGCTTCGAAATTAGCGTGCGGCTCGAGATCGCGGGCACGATAGAAATTGAATGCTGAGTATGCGCGGTCGGTGGGTTGACGGAGCAGGGCGATCAGGCGGGCATGGGGAACGTCGCGCCGGATGCGCGCGGCGGTGCGGTCTGGGAAATAGCTGCTGAGATAAATCGCTGATGCTTCGCCGATGGCGCGCTGGCCGGAGGCGTTGTCGAACAAACGCAGGTACTTTGATCGGTCATAGACGAGCCGGTTTTTGTAGCCGAGTGTGGGAATACGGAAGTCCGGCAGGGCTTCGTCCATGCTGAAAAACGCCGGCTCCTTGTTCGTGCTCATGTACACATCCGGGTGCTGTTGCAGCGCGTCGTAGAGCGCGTCGGTGCCGCATTTTTGTGCACCCAGAATGAAGAAATTCGGAAGAATTGGCATCAGGACGTTGGACGTAATCATACGGGACGGCGCGAATTCAGGGCGTGACGCAGACGCGGCGCGATGCCGATGGGCAGATACTGCTGCAGACGCAGAGGCAGCCTGTCACGCAGACCGAATGGGGATGGGAAGGTGCGTCGCGACTGTGCAAGTGGGAACTCGCCGCGGGCGATGCCGTCGAGCAGATCGAGGTACGCCTGCGTCATGACGGCGGAGGAAAATCGTGCGCGTGCGCGTGCGGCGGCGGCGCGGCTGTGGCTGCGCCAGACATCCGGATCGAGCATGTCGGCGATGTGCGAGGTCCAGCGCTCGATGTCGTTTGGTGCGGTGAGGCGGCCGGAGATGCCGTCTTCGATGGCGGCGTCGGTGATGCCGGGCAGGTGTGAGGCGATGACGGGGCAGCCGGCGGCCATTGCTTCGAGCATGACGAGCGGCAGGCCTTCGGTGTTCGAGGGGAGCAGCAGCACATGGTGCTCGAGCATGGCTGCTGTGGCGTCTGCAGGTGCGAGTGCACCGCGCATGGTGACCATATCTTGCAGGTCGAGTGCGGCGAATTCGTTTTCCAGCGCTGCACGATCCGGGCCGTCGCCGATGACGGACAGGTGCACGAGCAGGCCGCGCGCGCGGCAGGCGGACAGAATCTTTGGCAGGCGCAGAATGCCTTTGTGTGCATCGATCATGCGGCCGACGAACAGCACGCGCAGGGGAGATCGCCAATCCGCGCGGGTACGCATGTGTGCATCGGAAGGGATGTCGATGCCGTTCGGGATGCTTACGACAGGCTTGTATGGCATGTGGGCAGCGGCGCCGCGCTGCACAGCTGGGCCGACGCCGACGGCGACATTCCACAGCGGTGTGAGCGAGGCTGAAATGTGGTACAGCTCCTTCCAGTCGCCGTGCAGAATTGGTACGATTGCGGTGCAGTCATTGACGAGATGCAGTGCTGATTGTGCGCGGTAATTTAACCCGCCGATATTGATAAAAAGTACATCGAACGCTTCCTGGTTCCAGTAGTGCGCCAGCCGGTGCGCCTGACCTGCGATGCTTGCGAGCGATGGCTGCGGTTGACTGTAGCCGTGCATTCCGGTAGAGGCGATCTCGCGCCACCATTCACCGCGCCGTTGTGTGACAACTGTGACCGAATGACCCGCTTCGACGAGGCCGCGTCCGAGGTTCAGTACGAACTTCGGGCCACCGCCGAGATGCATGTCTTCGAGAGAGAAAGCGATTTTCATGAAAGTACAACGCTATATGCTACATTCGCCTTTCATGGGTGATTCCCGAGGAGTGCTGACCCTGGCTTTCGGTGGCGCTGCGTATGTGCGCATGGCCGTCGATATGGCGCGCGCCATTCGGCTGCGCGATGCGACGACGCCGCTCGCCGTGGTCACTGATCTCGATGCAGCACTTTTCTGTGGGATGTTCGAGCATGTCGTGCAGTGGAAGCACGATTATGCGTCGTATTACGAATGCAAATTCGATCTGGGGGCGATGTCGCCGTTCGATGAAACGCTGTTCATCGATTCGGACTGCATGGTGCTGCGGCCGTTGTCGAAGATTTTCGAACTGTTCGTGGGGCACGATTTCAGTGTGGCTGGGCAGAACGTGAAGACTCCATGGTGGTTTCGTGCACCCGAAAAAATACGAGCGCATCTGCCGAGAGATTTTTATCCCGGCTTCAACGGCGGGCTGTTTTATTTTCGTCGCTCGGCGCGAGCGACGGCGGTGTTCGATCGCGCACGGTCGCTGGTTTCGGAATACGACGTGCTGGGCTTCGAGCGCTTGCCCGGTGGTGCGATTAATGATGAGCCGCTGTTCAGCCTGGCGATGGCGGAGATAGGCTGCAGTGCAGTGGAAAACGCGCGGCACGACATCATGTACGGCCCGCGACTGCAGCCGTTCGAAGTGGACGTGCTCGCGGGTCGCTGCACCATGGAGCGCAATGGTCGCATGGTGCAGCCGATGATCTGCCACTTCGAAGGTGCAGACAAGCATCGCTATGCATATGCGCGCGAGTGCGTGCGCGTTGCGGCACGCACCAGGCTCGGCGAGTTGCCGCGCTGGCTGGAGCCGGCGGTGCGGGCATATGCGCTCGCCGTGTGGCTGATCCAGCGCATGGCTGTGCGCGTCGGACGACTGCGCAAGAAAATTGGTGGGCAGATATGATGCTGCGTAACATGACAGCGACAAAGGGCGTACTCACCATTGCAAGCGGGAATCCCAAATACGCACGGCAGGCCATCGACCTAGCCCGCTCGATTCGGTTGCATGATTTGGATTTGCCGCTGGCGGTGGCGACTGATCTCGACGCGGCGTTGTTCGAGGGCATGTACGACGTTGTGATTCCGTGGGATTTCACGCAGTGGCAGGGCCTGTTGTCGAAGCTCGAGGCGTACGATGCAACACCCTTCGACACGACGTTGTTTCTCGACGCCGACTGTCTGGCTGTTCGGTCGTTGCATGACGTGTTCGAATTTTTCGGAGCGCAGCAGTTCGGCGTGTATGGAAGAAATGAAGTCGATGCGATTTGGTTTCGTGGCATCGAAGATCGGATTCACACATTTGCTGGAAAAGACATTTTCCCTGTGTTCAACGGAGGCTTGTATTTCTTCCGCAAGTCTGAATTGGCTGCGGATATATTTTGCCGTGCGAAGGCGTTGAAGAGCGAATACGACGTGCTTGGACTGCGCAGACATCTGCATCAGAGTTACAACGAAGAACCACTGGTAAGCCTGGCAATGGTGCAGGCTGGGTTGACTGCGACGAACAGCGAGCATCTGGATGTGATGCATACGCCGGAGTTGCCGCATTGCGAAGTTGACTTCGATATTCTGGATGGGCGCTGTTCCTTTATTCGTCGTGGGCGACTGGTGCGGCCGGCCATTGTGCATTTCGTCGGTCAGCGTAAGAAGGCATTTGCATACACGCGTGAGCGGAAGCGCCTGGCGGCGGCGTATCCGAGCGGCCGAATTTTCCCGCTGCGAGATGCGTTCGTGCAGATCGCAGCGTATGTTGCGTGGCGGCGCGCCGGACGGCAGGCGGTGCTATGACCACGAGTCGAGGCGTGCTGACGATCGTGCACTCGCAGCCGAAATATGCGCGGCATGCGGTGAATCTTGCGCGCTCGATTCGACTGCGCGATCCGCATTTATCGCTGGCGGTGGCGACCGATCTTGACGCGGCGTTGTTCGAGGGCATGTATGACGTTGTGATTCCGTGGAAGTTCGACCACTCGGCTGGCTTTCTCTATAAGTTGGAAATCGCAGCGATGTCGCCGTTCGATACGACGGTGTATCTTGACACCGACATGCTGGTGTTCGGTTCGCTGCAGCCGGTGTTCGAGATTTTCGAAAGCGACGCATTCGGCGTATTCGGCCGCAACGACCCGGCGCCGAGCTACTTCGAGGACATGAATCTGATTCGTGCGGCGCTGCCGGCGCCGACCTATCCGAAGTTCAATGGCGGCTTGTATTACTTCGAGAAGGGCGAGTCGATTGAATCGCTGCTACGTGCGGCGTGGGCGTGGCATGTGTGCTACGACGCGCTGCGCATCAAGTACGACCGCGGCATGGAATCCGATGAGGCGCTGTTGAGCCTGGCGATGGTGCAGGCGGGCATGCGGGCGCGCGAGACGCAGATCGATGGCGTGTACTACAACCCGATCTGGCCGGATGGGTGCGCGGTCGAGACGAATGTGATTGCCGGTGTGTGCGAGCAGGTGACGAACGCCGGTCGTGAGCAGCGCGCGGTGCTGCACTATTATGGCGGCGCGATGCTGAGTTACGGATACGAGCGCGAAGCGTTGCGGCTCGAGTCTGCGTTTCACAATCCAGAGCACCATGTGCGTCGCGACTGGCTGATTCGCGCACGCGCGTTGTTGGCATGGGCGTCGATGCCGAAGCGCTGGCGCTGGCGCGTGCGCAGGTTTATCAAAAAGTTCGTGGGGCGAAGTAATGAATGAAAGCAGAGGTGTATTGGTGATTGCGCATGGGCATCCACGCTATGCGAAGCAGGCGGTGACGCTGGCGCGATCCATGCGCTTGCACAATCCGGACATCCCGATCGCGGTCGGCACGGACTTGGATCCGCGGTTTTTTCTTGGATTGTTTGATGCGGTCGTGCCGTGGAAATTTCAGCGGCGCGGGTTTCTTTCGAAGCTCGACATGTACGACATCTCGCCATTCGAGAAGACGCTGTTTCTGGACAGTGACATCATCGTCTGGCGCCCCTTGTCGATGGTATTCGATCGTTTTGCCGGCGAGCCGTTCGCGGTGATGCAGGATGATGAGCCGCGCGGAACATGGTATGAGAACCTCGAACGGCTCCGCAGCGAATTCGGCGAAGTGGAACGGATACGGTTCAACGGCGGTCTGTACTATTTCGAAAAATGTGATGCTGCCGAGCGCCTCTTTCGTGATGTGGCTTCCATCGAAACTCGCTATGACGATCTCGGCGTCGAGCGACTGTATGGGAAATTGAGCGACGAGCCGATGTTCGGCCTCATCATGTCGCGCGAGGGAATCGCTGTCACTGCAGATCATTCGCGTGCGTATTGGATCGCCACGACCTGGCCGCACGGCAAGCCGTACTACATCGATTCCGTCGCCGGCGAGTGCTGGCACTTGGAAGGCAAAGAGAAAGTACATCGTGTGATGATGCACTTTTACGGCGGCGCGGTGAATTCGTATCGCTATCGCCGTGAGGCGCTGCGCCTTGCGCTGGTGGGTCGATACCCTGTTCAGCGCGCTGCCGCGGATCGATTGCTGCGTTTGTTTGGTGCAATTGTGTGGGCGTTGAAGTGGCCGTGGCGCAGAGATAGATTTTCCGAAGCGCTGATGCGCATACGGCGGATTCCTGCGGGAACGGATTGATGTCGAGCGTCGTGTCATGAATCATCAAATCGACAGTCGGGCGAAAGTATTTCAGCGCGGTGCGGTGTCGGTCGTCGCAGAAAAAGGCGTGCTCGTCTATTCCCATGGGCACCGACGCTATGCGGAACAGGCGATTGCTCTGGCGTGTTCGATTCGCCTGCACAATCCGGATCTGCCGATTGCCGTCGTGACAGATCAGGATCCGACGTGGTTTCGAGCGTGCGTCGATTTCGTGATCGTCGATGACTTTACGGAGTGGCCCGGATGGCTGGCGAAGATGTATGCGTACGATGCTTCGCCATTTGAACGAACGCTGTGTCTCGATTCGGACATGCTCGTGTTCGTCGATCTGCGGCCGGTGTTTGCTCATTTCGAAGGCTGTATTTTTACGGTGGTCGAAGAGGTGATTCGAGCGAACAAGTGGTTTCGAAGCATGGACAAGGTGCGGGAGGTGATGCCGAATCTCGGAGAGCTCGCCTTCGCTGGTGCGCTGTATTACTGGGAGCGCTGCAGCGCGGCGCAGGAGTTGTTCGCGCGCGCCAGGAAATGGCGGTTGCGCTATGAAGAGCTCGACATTAAGCACTACGGTGCTGAAATGGAGGAAGTGCTTTTCGCGCTGGCGATGTACGAAGATGGACTGCATGCACGTTCGGCGCTGGCGGGTGAATTGTGCATCTCTCTGATGTGGCCGCAGGAGATGCGCGTGGAACAGGACGTGATCGCCGGGTGCTGCGTTGTCACCGGGCGCGGACTTAGCGAACGCCGTGCGTGGATGTACTACTACGGTGGTGCGCTGCACAGCTACGGCTATCTGCGCGAAGTGATGCGCCTGCGCGCGGCGTTTCGAAACTCCACACGCAGGGTGCGCTTCGAGCTCCTGATTCAGCTGCGCGCGGCGATTAGGTGGTTCGCAGCGCCGCCGCGCGGGTTTGGCAAATTGCGTGCGCCGATTGAAAAGAAGCTGCATAGTTTTCAGCGAAATTTTCGAACAGGATTCGGAGGATGACGAAGAGCAAGGGCGTTCTTACCATGGCGCAAGGTCATGCGCGCTATGCACGGCTGGCGGTCAATCTGGCGCGCTCGATTCGGCTGCGCGATCCGGATTTGCCGCTGGCGGTGGCGACGGATCTGGATCCGGCGCTGTTCGAGGGCGCGTTCGATCATGTGATTCGCTGGGATTTCAGCCGACGGAGCGGGTTTACGTCGAAGCTCGAGGCATATGCGATCACGCCGTTCGAGGCGACGCTGCTTTTGGATTCGGACATGCTGGCGTATCGCTCGCTCTCCTTGGTGTTCGAGCAGTTCGAAGGAGACTTCTTTGGAGTAATTCGCACTACTGATCCTCCGGAGGTTGTGTACGGGACGCTCACACGACTCCGTGAACTCTTTCCGGAAGCACACTTTCCTGCTTTCAATGGAGCGCTGTACTACTTCGTGAAAAATGAAAAAGCCGCACAGCTTTTTCAAGTGGCTTCTGCAAGGTATGAGCAGTACGATGAATTGCAACTCAAGCGGCTGCACGGGCAGCGCAACGAAGAAGCCTTGTTCGGGCTGGCGATGGCGGAGCGTGGCATCATGGCGCGGCCGGCGCGGCGAAACGGCATCGTTCTCGGCGTATGGTTTCCTTTCGGCCATCGACTCGTCAGCGATGTGGTTGCAGGGACATGCCATCAGCTTGAAGGGAATGTGTGCGTATCTCGCGTGTTTTTGCATTATTTCGGTGGATCCGGCGGGCTGACTGCATCGCATCGCTACATCCTAAGTTCCTGTCCATACGTTTTGTCCGGCAGATTCGCCTCCCCCGCAACGCGGGGGAGGCGAATCTGCCGCCAGAACTTTTGGCGACTCACTTAGACGACCGGCCACAGAAGGTGAGGATGATGAAGAGCAAGGGTGTTTTGACGATCGCGCACGGTCATCCACGTTTCGCACGGCAGGCGGTGAACCTGGCGCGTTCGATCCGACTGCACGATCCGGATCTGCCGCTCGCGGTGGCGACGGATCTGGATGCCTCCTGGTTCGAGGGCATGTATGACCAGGTGATTCCGTGGGATTTTTCGCGCCACTCCGGGTTGATCTCGAAACTGGATGCGTATGAAATCTCGCCGTTCGATGTCACGTTGCTGCTGGACACCGATATCCTGATGTTCGCATCGCTGCAGCACTATTTCGACTATTTCGAAGGGGAGGCGTTCGGATTGATCGGACAGAACGTGGCCGAGTCCGTGTATTTCGAATCGATGGATCTGATCCGCGAACACATCCCGGCGGCGACCTACGCGATTTTCGTCGGCGGCCTGTATTACTTTGTCAAGAGCGAATTGGCGTGCGGGATCTTCCGCAGGGCGGAGGAGCTGTTGCCGTTGTATGGAGATCTAGGAATTCGTATGCTGCGGGGAGCGATCAACGAAGAGCCATTGTTTGCGCTGGCGATGGCGGAGGCCGGGCTGCTTGCGAAAAGACCGCGGACGGCGGACATGATTTTGAACCCGACCGGTGCGGGCGGCGAGCTGGTCGACGTCGATGTGGTTGCCGGAAGCTGCTGGCAGATCGACGGTGGTGGCCGCACGCGACGCGCGATGCTGCATTTTCATGCCGGTGAAGTCCATGGCTATGGCTATATTCGGCAGGTACTGCGTCTGCAGGCCGCGTATTACGATACTGCGCGCCGAGTGCGCTTCGAGGGTCTCATTCGAATGCAAGCGGCGATTGCGTGGACGGCGGCGCCGCCGCGCGGTTTGGGAAAGTGGCGCACGAGGATCGAGAAAAGAATTCGGTCCCTGTTGCCGAGAGGCAGGATGCAATGACTTGCAGCAAAGGGGTGCTCACGATCGCGCACGGTCATCCACGCTTCGCACGGCAGGCGGTGAACCTGGCGCGTTCGATCCGACTGCGCGATCCTGAAATGCCGTTGGCTGTGGTGACGGACCTGCCCGCGGCGCTTTTCGAAGGGATGTTCGATTCCATCATCGAGTGGAACTTCGCCGCAGGCGCCGAGCTCGTTTCCAAACTCGACGCGTACGAGATGTCTCCGTACGATGTAACGTTGTTTTTGGACAGCGACATCCTGTTGTTCGCATCATTGCAGGCGGTGTTCGAGCATTTTGATGGGGACGATTTCGGCGTCGTCGGCCGCAATCTTGCCGATCCCGGCTATTTCGAGTCGATCGATCTGATTCGCGGACACATTCCATCCGAGACATTTCCGCTTTTCAACAGCGGGATGTTTTACTTCGTCAAGAGCACCGCCGCTGAGAATCTGCTGCGCAGCGCGAAATCGCTGCTGCTTCGGTATGACGAACTGAAGATTCAGTATTCGCAGGGAATGCTGGCTGATGAACCACTGTTGTGCCTGGCGATGGCGATGGCGGGCAGGCGGGCGAAGACGGGCATCAGTGCAGGAGGAATCCATTTGCAGACGATCTGGCCGAGCAGCACGCTCGTGGAGGTGGATGTAATCGCAGGCCGGTGTCGCCAGTATTCGAACGCCCAGCGAACGTCGCGCCTGGCTCTCCATTACTATGGCGGCAAGATGCAGCACTATGGATATGTGCGCGAGACGCTGCGGTTGCAGGTCGCCTTTCGCGGCCGCGAACGAAGGCCGTACTTCGACCTCCTGGTGCGCATTCGCGCGTTCTGGATCTGGTTGACGATGCCGCCGCTGGGCGTTGGGAAGATTCGAATTTCGATTGTGAAGCGACTGCGAGCGACTATCGATACTCTCTTTCACAGCACGAATTAAAAATGGGTAACGACCTGGGCCGATTTATTTTTCATCGTGAACCACACTGTTCTTTCTTCTTCTGACTTTTTTTTGATTTTTTGTAACTACTCGGGCCAGCCATTTTTCCAACGCGAAACACATTATTTTCTCTCCCCCGAAGGGAGAGAGAATAGTGTTTTTCGCGGGAAATACTGATTTGGGCCTGAGTAGTTACGAAAATGATGATATCGATGAACAAGAGCAAAGGCGTTCTTACGATTGTTTATGGGAAGCCGGAATATGCGCGACATGCAGTGAACCTGGCGCGTTCAATTCGTCTGCGCGATCCGGGCTTGTCGCTGGCGGTGGTGACTGATCTCGATCCTGCGTTGTTCGAGGGGATGTATGACCATGTGATTCCCTGGGAATTCAAGGAATGGACGGGCTGGCTTGCGAAGCTGGATGCATGCGCGATGACGCCGTTCGACATCACGCTGTATCTGGATTCCGACATGCTGGTGTTTGAATCGCTCGAGAAAATCTTTGGACATTTCGAGGGCAGTGAATTCGGTGTGATCGGGCATGATGTGACGAACGTCGTCTGGTACAAGTCGATGGAAAAAATTCGGCAGGTGGTTCCATCCGAGACGTACCCGATTTTTAACGGCGGTCTTTATTACTTCGTGAAGGGTGAAACTGCCGAGTCGGTTTTTCGAAACGCGAAAGTGCTGCACGCGCGCTACGACGAACTGCAGCTGAAGCGGAATCGGCGGATGGACTGCGACCAGGCGCTCGTCAGTCTGGCGATGGCGCAGGGAGGGCTGCATGCTGCGCCGATCGTGGCGGATGGTTCGCGCGTCGATGCAATCTGGCCGAACGGAATGGCCGTTGAGACCGATGTGATTGCAGGCACGTGTTATCAAGTCGAAGAGGGTGTTCGCGTGCGCCGCGGAATCTTGCACTACTACGGTGATGCAATATCGAGCTACAACTATGTGCGAGAGGAAATGCGATTGCGTGCGGCGTTCGAAAATTCCGAGCGCAGGGTGCGTTTCGATGCGCTGATCCGACTTCGTGCGCTTTTTGCCTGGCTGATGACGCCGCCGCGCGGTGTGTGGAAAATGCGTGCGCCCATCGAGAGACGGCTGCGATCCATGCGCCAGGGTTGAGTAACTGAAAATGAATATCGGCAAAGGCGTTTTGACGATCGCGCACGGGCAGTCGCGTTTTGCGCGTCAGGCGGTGGCGCTGGCCCGTTCGATTCGGCTGCGTGATCCGAACCTGCCGCTTGCGGTAGTGACCGACCTGCCTGCGGCGCTCTTCGAGGGAATATACGATCACGTGATCCCTTGGAATTTTGCCGGCCGATCGGGACTCGTCAGCAAGCTCGATGCGTACGAAATGTCGCCGTTCGATGTGACGCTGTTTCTCGATACTGATATTTTGATGTTCACTTCGCTGCAGCCTGTGTTCGAACATTTTGCGGTGGATGAGTTCAGTGTGATCGGCCAGTTGCAGGCGGAGACGGGCTGGTTCGAATCGACTGGTCTGGTTCAGGAGCAGTTCCTCACGAAAGAGTTTCCGCGCTTTGTCGGGGGCTTGTACTACTTCGTGAAAGGTGAGGTGGCCGACAGGGTTTTCCGTGAAGCCCGCGTGATTCATGGGCGCTACGATGGACTGCGAATCAAGCTTCATGAAGGGATGAGGAATGACGAGCCGATTTTCTCTCTCGCGATGGTTCGAACAGGGCTGCATGCACGAAAAGCGCGTACGCCGGGGCTGTTGATCAACCCTACATGGGGGCCAGTGCGGTCAGCAGACATCGACGTGATTGCCGGTCGCTGCGATCAGTTCGAAAACAAGAAAATTCTGCGGCGGGCGATGATGCACTTCTACGACGGCAGGACGCATTCGTACTTCTATATTCGAGAGGTTTTGCGATTGAAGGCAGCATTTCGCAATGCCGATCGCACTGTGCGGATGGAAGGTCTGATTCGATTGTGCGCCGTAGTGCTGTGGCTGTGCGCGCCGCCGAGAATTGTTTGGAAGATGCACAGATTCATCATGAAAGGGCTGCGAAAGCTGATGCGGTGAGCTTTCGACTGGTTCATCGGGGCCGCAGTGCTGCGTGCTGCAGCCGGCGCTGCATTATGTGGCCGGTGGCTTCGATGCCGTTTGTGCGGCGTATGTCGGCGGCGGCGCGGCGTCCGCGCGCGGCAGCTTCGTTGCGCTGTGTGAAAGCCAGCCGCATCTGGTCTGCGGCATGTTCGATGTCCGCTTCCGCCCAGAAGTCGCCGGCTGCGTACGGGCCATGGCTGCGTTCGAGTTGAACGAGCTCGAAGCCGACGAGGTACGAATTCGACGGCGTCATGTAATCGAGGTTGCTCGAGTATGCGGTGGCGATGCAGGGTTTGCCGAAGTACATCGCTTCGGCCATCGTCAGACCGAAGCCTTCGCAGCGATGCAGGGATACGTAGGCATCGCATGCGTTCATCAGCGCGCTGGTTTCCGCGCGATCGAATCGACGATCGATCAGCACGCCGCCGACGGCGTCGAGTTCGGTGAGAAGTGCGTCGAGCTCGTGTTCCGACAAATCGTAGAGGTGCGGTCTGCGGCGTGCGAGATCGAGGTTGTTCAGTTTGAGCACCAGCAGTGGGCCACTGCGTCCCGGTGCACCGAAGGCAAGCCGAAACGCGTGAATCAGCGCGCGTGGATTCTTGCGTTCGAGGATGCTGCATGCGTCGCACATGAACAGAAAGACGAATCGGTCGTCGGGCAGGCCGAAGTGCGCGCGTGTGAGTGTGGCGGGCATGGCCGGGGCGACGGTCGTCGGAATGTGCACGACGGGGATGGGCGACACAGCAGCAAGCGCCGACTGCGTGTAGCGGCTGCCGACCCAGACTTCGTCATAGAGCGCGAATGCGCCGTACCATTTCTGTGGGAAGGACGGCATTTCCCAGAACCAGTAGCCGATGTTGATGCGGCTGGCGAAGAAGCGTGCGCCGAGCGAATCGTAGAGCTTGCGTGTATTGGCCGCATTCACGTGCACGAGATTGATCTTCGTTTGAAAATCGCCGGGCGTATCTTTTGGCACGTCTGTGGAAGCGAGCGTTGGCATTGTCTCGACGTCGGTGCAGCGGACTGGCTGCCCGGCGTGCTGCAAAGCGGTGAGGGTGTTGCGTGCGACTTCGCCGACGCCGGTCGCTGCGCTGAGATGGCCGACGAGTCGCACCGGCGGTGCGGGCGGCAGCGGATCCGGCAGTGAACGCGACAGACGTGTTCGCGCGGGATTCGTGAGGCGGTCCGTCAGACGCTGGAGACGATGCAGGATGTCGGTCATGGTTCGTCAGTGGCGCCTACGCTGTGCAGCCGGTTTTTGGCACGCGCATAAAAAAGACTGACAGAGTTTTGAAGCGGAACTGCATTCAATTTCTTTGCATTGCATTGGACTTCGGCGTGAGGCGAATGCCGTTCAATGCGACCTCGGCATTCCAGCGGCCGTCGCGTTCGATGCGTGTGAGCACGTTGCTGAGTGCTGGATAGCCGTTCTGTTCGCAGACGTCGGGCATGAACAGGTGTGCATCGTCGACGATGATCACGTGGCCGAGAAAAGGCGCTGCGAAGATATGCTCCAGTTCGATGAGGATCGGCGTCACCGTTTCGCCTGGGCGCGGCTGCCCGGGTGGAGAGTGTGCGTCGATCCAGAACAGCGCCGGCTTGTGCAGATCGGCGATGATCTGCGGCAGCAGTACGGCGCTGTCGCCAAGATACAAATGAATTTTGGGGCTTGATCGAAAGCGTCGGTGCGCTGCTTCGTAGACGTCCGGCAGCAGTTCGATGCTGTGCTATGCGTCGAACTTGCCGTACAAGGCGGCGAGTGTGTCGCCGCGTCGTGTGCCGGTCTCGATTAGCGTGCGCAGGCCGTGCTCCGGCGCAAAGCGCTCGAGCACCGCGTGCTTCACGATGGGCGGCATGGGATGCGGCGAGCCGGCAGCGAGCCAGCGCGCCAGCCGTCGCGCTTCGATCAGCGGGTCGATCGGAGGGCGCACGCGGTTGATGAACGCGAGAGCGATGCGGCGGAGCGCTTCTTTCATGATTTTGCTATGCCTGCAGCTTGTTGCCCTGGTTGTCCTGCGGAGCGTCGCCTGGTTTCAGGGGAGGGATCGGCTGCAGAATTTTGCGCTGGCTCGGCGTGACGCGCGTGAGAAGATCGTCGGAATACACATAGCCGAAGCGCGTCGTCGCCCACAGTGGGCCGTAGCGGTAGATCGTCACGCGGCGCTCGCCGCTCGTTTTCGTGCGGCTGCTGCCGCCGTGCATGACGCCGTCGCAGAAGATCAGCGCGTCGCCCTTGTTCATGTAGACCGGCACGGCGCCCTCGAGGTGATCCATGCGATCGCCTGCGCCGTAATTTCCGGCGTGTGGGTGCGGGAAATTCGACTTGTGGCTGCCGGGAATGACCATCGTCGGGCCGTCGCCGGGGCCGATATCCGTCCATGCGACGATGACGTTGCACTGACCGACGCGGAACATGCCGTCCTTGTAGTGATATGCGCCGCGCAGCGCACCTTGGTAGCCGCCAGAGTGCACCGGATGATGGCCGCCGGCGCGCCGCACGGAGACGATGCATTCGTCGACAAACAGCCCTTGCACGTACGACTTTTCTTCGCCGCACCAGTGGCGCAGATGTTCGATATATCCGGGATGGTCCAGCAGCGCCTCGAACGGCTGGCCCGCCTCCACACAATTGTGCAGCTCGAGGCCGGTGTCTTTTGTATAGTCGCGCCGCTGTGTGTTGCCGTGCCACTGGCCGAATTCCAATGATGGAAGCGCGTCGATGGCGTCGTTTACGGCGTCGATCAGCTCAGGTTCGACGGCGTTTTTCAGCACGACGAAGCCGTTCAGGTCGAACATGAAATCGTCCAGTGGTGTGGGAGTGCGGAGCATTGCCATAGTGCGGAAGAGTGTATTCGGAAATGTAGTTTGCCGCGATCGCTGAGAGTGCTCAAACTTGAGCTGAAGGGTGTGTTTTGCAATTTTCACCCGCTGTGGTTTGAGCATTTCCCGATCGGTGCTGATGTCGAGAGATGCTTTGCTGTTGGATCATCATGCGCGCAGAACGGTTTTGATGCGGCGTTTGACGGTGCGCAGTCGCGGAGCAAGCGTGTAGTTCCGAAGGCTGCGTCGTTGATATCGCGTCCATTGTTGTTCCCTGGAGTGAGCGCCGCGACGTTGGGCAGGGTGAGATCGATATGCTGTTTACTTTTGTACAGCGATTTCAGCCAAGCGTTGACGGCGGTTCCACCCGCCTTGAGCAAGTGTATGAAATAAATCGGGGGCTCGAAACGTAATTTCATGGATGGTAACTACTCAGGCCCAAATCAGTAATTCCCGCGAAACACACTATTCTCTCCCCCGAAGGGAGAGAATAGTGTGTTTCGCGTTGGAAAAATGGCTGGCCTGAGTAGTTACCATGGACGTTATTTCGTCATTGCTGACTTCCTGTGCGTCGATGTCGCATTGCCGTTAATTGTGCGAGCTCTGTTTCATCAAGGTCCGTGGGCACCGTGATGAGTACGCGCAGATACAAGTCGCCCGCTTCGCTGCTGTTCAGCCTAGGCATGCCGCGGCTGCGCAGGCGGATGAGGCGGCCGGACGAAGTGCCCGGGGGAACGCGGACGACGAGCGGGCCGCCGAGCGTATCGACGGAGACCTCGTCACCGAGGAGTGCGGTAAATACATCTACGGCGATGTCGCGGTACAGGTCGTCGCCGCGCAGTTCGTAGAACGGATGTTTGGCGATTTCGATGATGAGGTAGAGATCGCCAGCCTGGCCGCGGCTGTTGCGGCCGCCCTGTCCTTTCACGTGCACTTTGGTGCCGCTGCGTGCGCCGCGAGGGATGCGCACTTCGATGTCGCCTTCACCGCTGCGCGTCATGCGGCGTGCGGTGCCGTGAAAAGCTTCCTCCAGCGTAATTTCGACTGCCTGCTCGAAGTCGCGCGGGGTGCGGACGTTGCGGGCATTTCTGGGTCCGTTGGCGAAGAATGAGCCGAGCATTTCCTCAAAATCTTCCGGATTCATTGTGCCGGGGGCGCCGGTACCGCCCGCACTGCGGCCGTTCGGAGGCGCCTGGCGGTACTGGTTGAAGTTGCTGCCGAGCTGGTCGTACAGCTTGCGTTTTTCGGGATCACTCAGCACTTCGTAGGCCTCGTTGATCTCCTTGAATTTTTCTTCGGCTTTTTTGTCGCCTTTGTTCGCGTCGGGATGATGCTGCCGGGCGAGTTTGCGGAAGGCCTTCTTGATCGTCTCCGCATCGGCTGTGCGGTCGACGCCCAGCGTTTTGTAGTAGTTTTTGTTTTCCACGTGATTCACCCGCTTTCACCGGCTTTGCAAAATAAGGCAACTACTCAGGCCTAAGTCGATATTTCCCGCGAAACGCACTATGGGAAATGGACTGGCCCAAGTAATTACAGAACAAGTGCTTAGGCGGTTTGTGTTGGAACCTGGCTCAATTATCGCGCGTGCGAATCCGCGCTACACTTCCGTTGTGTTCAAGAATCTGAATTTTGGTGCGCTGGGAATCAGCGCCAGCTTCGAGCAGACGGTTGCCCTGGCCGTTGCTCATGGCTTCGCAGGGGTCGACCTGGACATGGGCTTTTTGGGACGCATGGCGGCGGAGCAATCGCCGCAGGCGGCGCACGACTGGTTCGCCGCGACCGGCCTGCGCGCCGGCGGCATGGGATTCAGTGTGAAATGGCGCGAGTCGGACAGTGACGCCGACTTTCAGAGCAGTCTGCATGCGCTCGAGCAGGAAGCGGCGCTGGCCGCTTTGTTCGGGTGTACGCGTGCGGCGACATGGGTGATGCCGTGTTCGAATCAATTGTCGTTTCGCGCCTATTGGGATTTGGCCGTGAAGCGCCTCGGCGCTTCTGCGCGCGTGCTCGGTTCGCACGGCATTCGGCTTGGCCTGGAGTTTATTGGCCCGGCCACGCTGCGCAGCTCGTTCAAGCATGTTTTTGTGCATTCGATGGACGGCATGCTCGGCTTGTCCGCGGCGATCGGGCCGAACGCTGGCTTGTTGCTGGATTGTTTTCATGCTTATACGGCGAAGGTCACGACGGCTGATCTGCGGGCATTGAGCAACGACGACGTTGTGTATGTGCATTTGAATGATGCGCAGGCCGGCTTCGGGCCGGATGAGCAGCTCGACCAGGTGCGCGACATGGTGTGCGCCACGGCGGTGATCGACATCGCGGGCTTTGTCGGTGCGCTGCGCGCCATCAGTTACGACGGCCCGCTCACGGTGGAGCCGTTCAGCAAAACCGTGAAAGCCATGTCACTCGAAGATGCAGCGGCGTACACCAGCCGTTCGATCGATCAGGCGCTGGCATGAGCATGATCGAGGCCGCAGTCGTCGGCCTCCTGTGCGCGGTGCTGTTTTCGGGCGCCTTCGTCGGCCTGCTGCTGCGTGTGCGGCGCAGCAGCGCGAAGTCGAAGAGCCGGAAGTAGAGCTGAAAATTAAGGCGGAAATAAAGCCGGAAAGAAAGCTGGAAAGAAAGCTGAAAATAAAGCCGGAAATAAAGCCGGAAAGAAAGCTGGAAAGAATTAGCGCGAAGCCGGTTTCACGCAGGGCTAAGTTCCTGTCCATAAGTTTTGTCCGGCAGATTCGCCTCCCCCGCAAAGCGGGGGAGGCGAATCTGCCGCCAGAACTTTTGGCGACTCACTTAGACGAAACGATAGTCTGGCTTGAAATGGCTCATCGTCGCGCGGCCAGTGCTTTGCGCAGAGTTGGCAGGCGCAGAATTAGCAGCACGGCCAGCAGGGGGGCGTAATAAACGACGACCATGTTGATCTCGGCTTTTTGTGAAGCTTGGAAGTGCAGCAGCGCCAGAGCGGCGGCGAAATAGGCAGTGCGATGCAGGATTTTCCAGCGGCGGCCGAGCCGCTTTTGCCAGCCGCGTGTGGAAGTGATGGCCAGCGACAAGAGCAGGCCGAAGGCGAGCAGGCCGAACCAGAGGTACGCTTTTTCGCGCAGCTCGGAGGCGATGCGTGGCAGATTGAGGCCAAAATCGACGACGGCAAAAGTGAACATGTGCAGCGCCGCCCATGCAAACGCGTAGAGCCCGAGCGGGCGCCGCACGCTGGTCAGTATGGGCATGCGCAGCAGCAGCGCCGCCGGCGTGGCGGCGAGCGACAAGAGCAGCAGGTGCACGGCGGTGCGGCCGCTGCTCTGGATGACGGCTTGGATTGGATTGAAGGTTAGATCGCCTCGCCATGCGCGCCATGCGAGCACACAGAGCGGCAATAGCGCGCCGAAGTGGATGATGGCAGATGGAAAGACGGCGGCCGACCGCCGACCGCCGTCAGTAATTCGCATACAGGTCCATGCCTGTGTAGAGGTCAGCGACCTGAGCTTCGTAGCCGTTGAAGCGCAGGGTATCGCGTCGGCTGAGTTCGCCGATGCGTCGTTCTGTGGCCTGCGACCAGCGCGGGTGCGCGCGTTCGGGATTGACGTTCGAATAAAAGCCGTATTCGCTGGGTGCGGCGGCCGACCAGAGGGACACCGGCTGATTTTCAACGAGGTCGATTTTCACGATGGCTTTGATGCTTTTGAAGCCGTATTTCCATGGCACGACGAGGCGTAGTGGAGCGCCGTTCTGGTTCGGCAGCGGCTTGCCGTAAAGGCCGGTGGCGATGAAGGTGAGGTCGTGCATGGCTTCGTCGATGCGCAGCCCTTCGACGTAGGGCCAGTTGTAGAAGGGCGAGCTGACGCCGGGCATTTGTGCCGCGTCGAAGGCGGCTTCAAAGCGGACATACTTTGCTTTGCTGGTGGGCTGCACTTCACGCAGCAGGCGACTGAGTGGGAAGCCCATCCATGGGATGACCATAGACCATGCCTCGACGCAGCGCAGGCGGTAGACGCGTTCTTCCTCGCCGAGGCTGTGCAGGTCGTCGAGGTCGAAGGTTTTCGGCTTGTCGACGAGGCCGCCGACGGTGACGCTCCACGGGTTGGTCTTGAAATTTGCCGCGAGGTCGGCCACAGCCTCTTTGTCCGTGCTGAACTCGTAATAGTTGTTGTAGCGCGTGATTTCGTCCCAGGAGTTGGCTTTGGTTCCAAATTCGTCTGTTTTGAATTTTGGATCGCTGGTGGCGAGGGGTGATGCGATGGCAGATGCGGGCATCGACGTGCGGGTGGGTGCAGACGCTGGCGTGCACGCGGCTAGTGCAGCGGCGCCGAGGCCGAGACCGGCCATGCGGAGCAGGCGGCGGCGTGACATATAGACCGATTCCGGCGTGATCAGCGAGGATGCAATGCGGGGAATATTGGGGCGAACGCGGGGCATGGGGCAGATGCTATGCAAATAACCTTACAGGCGCGTGAATCGCGTTGCAGAAATGGGGTTTGTTTTGGAGGGCAGACGACGGACGGCAGACGACGGACGGCAGACGGCAGACGGCGGACGGCAGACGGCGGACGGCAGACGGCGGACGGCGGATGACGGGCTTATTCGTCGCGGATGATGACGAAATCGGTTGGGGGGCGGCGTTCGCGGTGCCGGCCGTCGTCTGCGGCGAAGCCGAGGGTGATGAGCGCCTGGGGTTCCCAATCGGTAGGGAGGGCGAGGGTGTTGCGGGCGGTGTGCGGGCAGAAGAGCGGGGCGCACATCCAGCAGGCGCCGAGTCCGAGGGTGGGGGCGGTGATGAGGATATTTTGCACGGCGCAGGCGACGGCCTGGCCGGCCATCCAGCGTTCGGCGGCGTTGCGCCGGGTGTCTGGGTAAGTGTCCATGTCGGCCATGGAGAGGCAGGCGAGCAGGGAGACGGGAGCGGAGGTGATGCGTTCGACGCTGCGGAGGGCATCGCGGTCGACGAGATCGGGTGAATCACCGTCGTGCAGGCGGTCGATGCGTAGCTGGGCAGCCATGGCGGTGGCGAGGCGGGTGCGGGCGGCGTCGCGGAGGACGGCGAAGCGCCAGGGCTGGCGATTGTGAGGGGAGGGTGCCTGTGCGGCGGCGTCGAGCAGTGCGTCGACAAGCGCAGGGGGCACGGGCTGGTCGGTGTAGCGGCGGATGGAGCGGCGGATGGAGCGGCGCTGGGACATGGGGCGAATGGGTCAGCCGTAGAGGTCCATATGTGGTGGCCGTTCGATTTCGCGGGCGGTGGCGTCGCGTGAGGAGAACTGCACGCCGCGGACGAGTGTTGCGGGCATGGATTCGGCGGCTTGGCCCATGAGGAGTGTGGCAGCGGAGGCGATCATGTCGGCGAGGCCGATTTCGGTGTGCTGGAGGGCGTAGCCGAAGAGGTCGGGCCGGCCGCGCCAGTCTTCGACGCCGGGCATGCCGGAGAGGCCGATAGCGACGCCGATGGTGCCGAGGCGGTGGGGGCGGCCGTGGCTGTCGGCGAGGATGACAGGCATGTCAACGCCGGTCAATTCGCATAGGCAACTTCGAAACGCGCGGGCAGAAGCGTCAGGGTCGAGCGGCATCAGCAGCACGATGTTTGGGTCGGCCGAAGTGTTGCTGTGGTCGATGGCGGCGTTGGCGGAGACGAAGCCGAGGCGGTGACGCGTAATCAGCACGTTGGGCGCGGCGCGTGAGACTGACTGCGATTCGCGCAGGATCAGCTCAACGAGGCGCGGGTCGTGCTTCGTGCGCGCGGCGAGCTCGATGGCGGCGGCGCTCGGCGTGACATCGCGCAGGTCGGCGAAGCGATTTTCGGCCTTGCTGACGATTTTCGAGGTGATGACGAGCACGTCGCCCGGCTGTGGGGCGAGCGGACGCAGGGCGTCGGCCAGCATCCGGCCCAGGTCGTCCCCGGGCCGAATAACGGGCAGGCCGCTCAGTGGAAAGAGCTGAATGCCGTTCACGCGCCTGTGATGCGGATGCCTGCGCCCTTGACTTTATGGCGCTTGTTGATGCCGAGCAGGATCGGGGTGAGGCCTTCGACCACGACGGCGTTGTCGAGTGGGCCGGCGTCCCAGGCGCGCATGCCGACGTCCCTGACCAGTTGCATGCCGATCTGCTTGGCTGCATCGTCGTCGCCGCAGACGAGCACATCACAGTCGACGACGGCGTCGAGCTTCTTGAGATGTGTAGCGGAGATATTTTGGAAGGCGGCCACGACGCGGGCGCCGTTGTCGAGCATGGACTGCGCTTCGCGGCTGGCGGAGCCGCCGGCCGGCACCTGCACGCGCAGGAAGTCGGTCGGATTAATCGGCACAGTGACGTCGATGACGACCTTGCCGGTGAGTGCGTTTTTGACGCCGGCGATGGTGTCCGCGTGCGCGGTGTAGGGCACGCTGAGGACGACAACGTCGGCGTCAGTGGCAGCCGACAGGTTGTCGGCGCCGGCGATGCGCTCGTCGCCGAACACGAGGTTCAGCTCCTGGGCCACAGCCGCTGCGCGCGCAGCATCGCGCGAACCGATGACCACGGTATGCCCGGCGTTTGCCCAGCGCAACGCCAGTCCGGATCCTTCCTTGCCTGTTCCACCGAGTACAGCAATTTTCATGAAGCTCCTCAAGCACGTCGCCGCAATTGCGTGCGCCGCAAGATAATATGGCTTGTGATGATACCGCGGGAGGGCGACGATGAACGCCAAACGATGAAAAAACGTCAGTGGGTGTCGCTTGTCCGTCGCTGACTTATATGTCCGCGTTATAGTTCACCTCCTGATTGTTATATTTGGCTGTTTTGCTCTGCGAAGCAGTCTCAGATAGGTTGGTATATTCGATATATGTTGAGTACAAGCATTTCTCGACGTTCTCTGCTGCGGATAGTCGGCGTTGGTGTGCCGGTGTTTTTTCTGCGCACACCGTCGCTGGTTGCTGCTGCGGGTGAGCCAGTAGTGACGAAGACACGCCGGCCTTTCGCACGTGTGATGAATACGGGTGTTCCCGTGCGTGAACAGCCTTCGGTGAAGGCGCGTCTGGTGCGCAACCTGAAATGGAACGAAGTTGTCGCGGTGAGCGGCGAGGTGTTGTCTGACGAAAGCCCGAGTGCGTACAACAAACTCTGGTATCGCACAGCCGATGGCTATGTGCATTCGCGCTTTATGCAGCCGGTTGAGAATGCGCCGCAGCCGGTTGAGCGCAGCGTGCCCGTTGACGGTTTCTGGGCGCAGACGGCACTGGCGTCGATAATTGTGCGCTACAAGCCGGATCCATTGGCGGGCAGTGCGTATCCGATGCAGCTGCCGTTCGGGACGAATCTGCAGGTGCTTGAGGTCGTTCAGGGTGTGGACAAAAATCCGTGGTACCGCGTCTCTGATGGCATTGGCGAGCAATTTTTCGTGCCGGCTGAGTCGCTGCGTCGGCTCGGGGCGGATGACTTTGCCCCGATTGCACCGGAAGTGCCGCTGCATGACAAGCGGATTGACGTCAATATCAAAAAGCAGATCGTGGTGGCGTACGAGAACGATAAAGAAGTCTTCCGCGCACGCTGCGCAACGGGTGCGCGCTTCACTATGGACGACGGTTCGGTGAAGGACTATGGCACCACGACCGGCGACCATCGTATTTTCCTCAAAACGCCCTCGCGCCGTATGATCGGCGGCACGAAGGGCCAGACAGATTTTTATGATCTGCCTGGCATTCCGTGGGTGTCGTATTTCACTGCGTCGCGCATCGCCTTCCATGGCGCCTATTGGCACAACGACTTCGGCTATCCGCGCAGCCATGGCTGCGTAAACCTGCTGCCTGAGGATTCGCAGTGGGTATATCGCTGGACGACGCCGGTGGTGACTTTTGGCGAACGCTGGACGAAGGTGGCGCGCTCAGACGACGGATCGCTCGTGCGCGTGTTTTAGGTTGTTTTCCAAGCTTGTTTTTGCCTGTTTACCGTCTCGAATTTCATTCTTTGTAACTACTCAGGCCAGCCATTTTTTCAACGCGAAACACACTATTCTCTCCCCCGAAGGGGGAGAGAATAGTGTGTTTCGCGGGAAATACTGATTTGGGCCTGAGTAGTTACTGGAAAGGTAAAGAGAGTGGGATTTTGGGGATACGGGCAAGAGCTGAGTTAGATACGCTTTGCAAGCATGATTCCGCTTAAGCTCGAACTCCGCAATTTTATGGCTTACCGAGAAGCCGAACCGCTGGATCTGGGCGGGCTGCACGTGGTGTGTCTCACGGGTGACAACGGCGCTGGTAAGAGCTCGCTGCTGGATGCGATGACATGGGCGCTGTGGGGCCAGGCGCGTGCGCGGCGCGACGAAGAAATGATTGCGCAGGGCGCGAGTGAAATGCGTGTAGCGCTTACTTTTAGCGAAGGCCGCGAGGTTTTCCAGGTGGTGCGCACGCGCAAGCTCGGCAAGGCGGCGAAGGGGAAGGCTCCGGCATCCAGCGGCACGCTCGATTTTTTTATCCGTGATGAGGCGGTCAATGGCTGGCGCACCATCAGCGAAGCGAAGATGCTCGAGACTCAGTCAAAAATCGAGCGCACGCTGAATCTGGGCTACGACACGTTCATCAACTCGGCGTATCTCAAGCAGGGCCGTGCCGACGAATTTACGGTCAAGCCGCCTGGTCAGCGCAAGGAGCTGCTGAGCGAAATTCTCAGCCTGAACGTGTGGGGTGAATATGAAGAGCGCGTCAAGGCGCACTTGTCGACGCTCGAACGCGAAGTGCTGAAGCTGACGCTGGATTTGCGCCAGTCAGAAGAAGAGCAAGCGCGCCTGCCGGAATACGAACGTCAGCTTGGTGAAGCGCATGCGGCGCTCGACACCGCCCGCGATGAACTCATACGCGTCGAGGCGGCGCACCGCGAGATGTTGCTGCAGCGCGATCGTGCACGTGGCCTGCGTGTGCAGCTCGCGCAGGGTGAAGCGCGCATTCGCGCACTTGATGTGGATGTGCAGCGCGTCGAGCAGGAACGCAGCGCGCATGTGCTGCGCATGGAGCGCTATCAGCAGGCACTTGATCAGCGCGCTGAGATCGAGGCAGGTTTCGCCGAACTCGAGTGCGCGCGCGCGGAAAGCGAGCAGTTGAATCTCAAGCTTTCCAGCATGGTCGAGCTGAATGCGCGTCGCAGTGATGCTGACGGGCGCATTGCGCTTGAGCGCAACGCTTTGGAAAGCGAGCGTGATACGACGCATCGGCGTGTGCTTGAACTGCAGACGGCGGCGGATGCGCAGGATATCGAGCGGCGGCTTGACGAAGTGCGTACGCGCCTGATGCGGCTGACGGCTGGGCAGTCGCGCGTAAATGTGCTGAATGCGCAGCGTGTCGCTGCTGGCGAAGAATCTGGCGTGATGCGCAGCCGCAACGAGACACTCAAGCGCGAGATGAATGAGATTAAGCAGCGTATGGACGCGCTGAGCCGCGTCGGCGCGATTTGTCCGTCATGTGGACGTGAGCTGCATGAAAGTGATCGTGCGCGCTTGCTGGAGGAGTGGCGTGCGCGCGGCACCGAGAAAGGGGACGAATTCCGATCGAATGAAACGCGTGTGAAGAAGATGGCGGAAGCGCGGGCGAGCCTTGATGCTGAAGTGAGCGCACTGGAGGCGGAACTGCGTGCGTTGCCGACGGTGCAGCGTGATGAAGCGTCGCTGCAGGAGAAGCTGCTGCGTGCGCAGGCGGCGGCGGTGGCGCTGCCGGATGCGCACGCAGCGGAATCGGCGGTGGCGAAGCGCTTGGATGCGGGCGATTTTGCAGCAGCGGCGCGCGCAGCTCTGGCGCAGGTGGAGGCGGAGTTGGCCGAGCTCGGCTACGACGCGGCTGCGCATAATGCGCTGCGCACGCAGACGCTGCCGCGTCTGCAGGGGTATGTGGCGCGCAAGGCCGAAGCCGATCGCGCCGAAATCGGCATGCAGGCGGAGCGCGCAGCGGCGGTGGCACTGGAGGCGCAGCAGGTGTTGCTGCAGGAGAAGCACGCAGCGGAGGGGCAGGATTTGGCGGAATTGCGCGCACGGATGGCGGAGGCCGAGGCTGGCCTCGCAGGGGCGCCAGCGGTCGAGCGTGCGCTGCAGACGTCGCAGACTGCGATGTTTGAATGGCAGCGCCGTTATGGAGCGTCCAATCAGCGTGTGCAGGCGTGTCGTTCGCTTGAAGCAACGACGGCGCGTCAGGTATCTGAGCTGAAGGTGCTGACGCGGCGGCAAGGCCTTTTGGAGGAACTGCGTACCGCATACGGCCGTAACGGCGTGCCAGCGATGATCATTGAAAGTGTGTTGCCGGAGCTGGAAGCGAGTGCGAACGAATTGCTTGGCCGCATGACGAACGGCCGTATGAATGTGCGTTTTGAAACGCAGCGGCTGACGCAGAAGGGGGACGCGAGTGAGACGCTGGAGATTCGCATCGCCGACGAGGTGGGAGAGCGCTCGTACGAGTTGTTTTCAGGCGGCGAGGCGTTCCGCATCAATTTCGCGGTGCGCATCGCACTCAGTCGGCTGCTGGCGCGTCGCGCCGGCGCTGCGCTACGCACGCTGTTCGTTGATGAGGGTTTCGGCACTCAGGACGCGCAGGGTCGCGAGCGGCTTGTTGAGGCGATCAAGGCCATCGAGGGCGACTTTGAGCGCATTTTTGTGATTACGCACATCGACGAATTGAAGGATGCATTTCCTGCGCGCATCGAAGTGACGAAGAGTTCACGCGGTAGCAGCGCACGGGTAGTGTAGAAGAAGACGGTCGGCGACGGCGACGCTGATGTGGAGTATGCGTCGGACGCTTTTCAGCGCCAGTCGATCTAAGTGAGTCGCCATAAGTTTTGTCCGGCAGATTCGCCTCCCCCGCAAAGCGGGGGAGGCGAATCTGCCGCCAGAACTTTTGGACAGGAACTTAGTTCATCCTCGACGCTGTCGCGCAGTTTTTTGCCGCTGTCACGCAGGGTCTGTTGCAGGTGCATTGGCAGAACGATTTCATATACATCATCGGGTGACTACTCATGCCCAAATCGGTATTTCCTGCGAAACACACTATTCTCCCTCCCGAAAGGGGAGAGGATAGTGTGTTTCGCGTTGGAAAAATGGCTGGCCTGAGTAGTTACGAACAAAGCAATAACGAAGCTGCTACGCCGCAGAATTTTTGCGGCGACTGACTGCTGAAAATTTAAGATTTGTAGGGTTGTGCGTAAATCCAGAGAATTTTATCCGTGCAAAAAATTGCTCTTCATCCGTCGAATAAATTGGATTTCCAGTGATACGATTCAAGCTTAAGTCACGCCATGACGAAATCATTTAAATGCCCATATTGTTCTGCTCCGATTCGTTTGCTTGAGGGAGATGATCGCGTAAGCATTAAGTGCAATTTTTGCGGACTCATCGCGCCGGTCGCCGTCGATGCACAGCAGGTGGAAGCGCCGCGCGCTGTGGAGCCGGTCGCCGTCGATGCACCGGTGCAGGTGGAAGCGCCGCGCGCTGTGGAGCCGGTCGCCGTCGATGCACCGCAGGTGGAAGCGCCGCGCGCTGTGGAGCCGGTCGCCGTCGATGCACCGGTGCAGGTGGAAGCGCCGCGCGCTGTGGAGCCGGTCGCCGTCGATGCACCGGTGCAG
>CANJQH010000002.1 GCA_947476335.1 Anaerolineae bacterium
ATTTCGCTCATATTGCGACGCGGCAATTTCCCACGGGTGCGGTTGTGCATCCCAGACCGATGGTCTGGGCTAGGACTGCGTCGCGCCTTTGGCGCTTTTTCAGCCTTGAAAGGGCGTACTTCGATTCAGTCAGGGTTTGTGCGGAAGGCGCAGCCCTGGCAACGGCGTGGCGCCGATATCAGGATGTTTAGTGGGGACCCGCAAGTTTTGCCTGGACGCACTACTATTTTCTCCCCCGAAGGGGGAGAGAATAGCGTGTTTCGCGGGAAATACTGATTTGGGCCTGAGTAGTTACGATTTAGTCACTCCCTTTTTCTGCATGGTTTGTACTTTCGTATACTCACGACATGCGTGACCTGCTTGGTGTGATTTTTCCATGGGATGAACCGATTGCATTGGCGACAGTGACGGCGACGTGGGGAAGTGCGCCGCGTCCGCTCGGCTCACACATGGTGTTTACGGCGAGTGGGCGCATCGCAGGATCTGTCAGTGGTGGCTGCGTCGAAGCTGCGGTGTTTGAGGAAGGACTGGATGTGTTGGCGAGCGGTCGGCCGAAGCTCGTGCGTTACGGCGTCGCTGATGAGGCGGCTTTCGAAGTTGTCGGGCTTGCGTGCGGCGGCAGCATTGAGGTGTTCGTCTGTGTGTTCGGTGAATCGATGCAGCGTCAGAGGGCGCTGGCAATTGAAAAAGACATGGCGACGGCGACGGCGACGGTGATCGCAGGTGCAGACGAGACACTCGGCGAATCCGCTCAGGTCTTTGATGTGAAGATGAGCTATCTCAACTGCATGCCGGAACGCGCCAGCCTGTTGCAGGATTTGGCGCACGCGGGTATGCGCAAAGGCCGATCTGTGCAGATTGAAAATCTGGGTGCAGGCATTCAGAAAGTGTTCGTCGATGTGCAGATGCCGGCGCCGCAGCTGATCATCATCGGCGCCGTGCACATTGCGCAGACGCTCGTGGTGCTTGCGCAGGCGCTCGGCTTTCGCGTTACGCTGATCGACCCGCGCAGCGCGTTTGCCTCGACGGAGCGTTTTCCGACGGTCGATCAGATGATCATTGCGCATCCGCACGAGGCGCTGCAGACGCTGAAAATTTCGTGTTCGACGGCGCTTGTGACGCTTACGCACGATGCGCGTTTTGATGAACCTGCGCTGGCTGCGGCGCTGCGGAGCGACGCGTTTTACATCGGCGCGCTCGGTGGCCGCACTACGAGCACACGCCGGCGCAAACACATGGAGTCGCTCGGTTTTGGTGCGCATGAGCTTGAGCGCATTTCAGGTCCGGTGGGGATGGACATTGGTGCGCGCTCGCCTGCAGAGATTGCGCTGGCGACGATGGCCGAGATCGTCGCTGCGCGCAATGTTGCTCCAGCCGGGGCGTGGAGAAAATAAAAACTACTGTAACTACTCAGGCCAGCCATTTTTCCAACGCGAAACACACTATTCTCTCCCCCGAAGGGGGAGAGAATAGTGTGTTTCGCGGGAAATACTGATTTGGGCCTGAGTAGTTACAAACTACTACGTTTTTAGCATCTCACGCAAACCGATCTCGAACGGCGCTCGAACGACGCCGCGCTCGGTGATGATCGCAGTGAGATAGCGGTGCGGGGTGACGTCGAAGGCAGGGTTATAGATATCGACGCCCTCCGGTGCTGTGCGTCGGCCGAAGCCATTCGACACTTCCTCTGCTTTGCGCTCCTCAATCGGAATAAGGCTGCCGTTGGAAAGCGAAAGGTCGATCGAACTGCTCGGCGCAGCGACGTAGAACGGAATGCCGAATTCCTTGGCGAGGATGGCGACGCCGAGTGTGCCGATCTTGTTTGCGAAGTCGCCATTGGCACATAGGCGATCGGTGCCGACGATGACGCCGTTGATCTTTCCCTGCGCCATGACGGTGGCAGCCATGTTGTCGGTGATCACAGTGACGGGCACACCAGCTTGTTGCAGTTCCCACGCAGTGAGGCGTGCGCCCTGCAGCAGTGGGCGTGTTTCATCGGCGAAGACGCGGAAGCTGCGGCCTTGTTCTTGTGCGACGTAAAACGCGGCAGTGGCGGTGCCGACGCCTGCGGTGGCCAGCGCGCCGGCGTTGCAGTGCGTCAGCCATGCATCGCCGTCCTTGATGAACGTTGCGCCGAATTCGCCCATTGCACGGCACATGGCGACATCTTCATCGAGCACGAGCTGTGCTTCGCGCAGGATAGAGGCTTTGATTTCCTGGACGGATGAGCTGGAAGCGTTTGCGGCGAGCTTCGTGATGCGCTCCGTGGCCCAGAAGAGATTCACCGCAGTGGGACGTGAGGAATCGAGATAATGCTTCGCTTCATGCACCGCTGTCATGAATTCGGCGTGAGATTGAGAAGGAGCGCTGCGCAGCGCGATATGCATGCCGAAGGCTGCGGCCACGCCGATGGCCGGTGCTCCACGCACGCGCAGCATCTTGATCGCTTCCCACATGGTTGCGACGTCAGTCACGTCGAGGTAGCGCACTTCGTTTGGCAGCAGCGTCTGGTCGATCAGCCGGGCGCAGCCGTGCGCATCGCCGACCCATTCGATGGTCTTCACCGGAATCATGCGCGCATTATCGCTGGTAGTGCCTGATCTGAAGGGTGCGGCACAGCCTCAGCCTCGACCATTGGTCTGGGTGACAGCCGTGACGGGGTTGCTGACGGCGTCGTTTGCCCCCAACAGCGGATGCGCCCAGCTGAGAACAGAGAAAATGCACGAGGCTCAGCGCTTTGGTTTGCCGGCGATGATGCCGAACGAACGTGCTGCGTCGTCCTTGCGGCCGAGTGTGCCGAGATTCCAATTGTGTTGAATTGTGCGCAGCAGGCTGTAGTGATCGTATGCGGTGGCGTCGCGTGCGCCGGCGAAAATACTGCTGCTCAGCAGGATTGTGCTGACATGGCTGCGCTGAGCGCCGGGTCCGCTGCCTTCGTCCCAGACGATGACGACAAGCGTGTTGTCGGCGAACGCTGGATTGCGCAGCTTTGGTTCGAGAAAATCGCGCAGCCATGCAGCTGCAGTGGCGATGTCTGAATTGTAGTAATTACTCAGGCCCAAATCAGTATTTCCCGCGAAACACACTATTCTCTCCCCCTTCGGGGGAGAGAATAGTGTGTTTCGCGTTGGAAAAATGGCTGGCCTGAGTAGTTACGAATTGTGTGCGTTGTGCCACTTGTTCGGCGCGTAGAAAGAAAAATTCGGCAGCGCATCGGCGGCGATGTCGGCATCGAGCGCTGCTGCATCAACGATTCGTGCGCAGCGTTGCGGATTCGTGCGCACGGAGTCGGCGCTGATGAACGGATTGTGCTTGCGCCCATAGAGCATCTCCGGCCCTTCGAAGCTTTTCGTACAGCAGTTGCCTGGGTAGTTCTCCTGATACGTCTTCCATGAAAGTTCATGTGCTTCGAGCTGCTCGACGAGGTTGCGGCCGGCGATGTCGTAGTTGGCCGAATTCGTGACGCTCATCACGTCACCGAAGATCATGGCGATGTAGTTTGGTTGCGACGGATGCGTGAGTGCCCAATAGTTCGTGAGCAGCTGGCCGCGTGCTGCCAGTTGTGCGAAGTACGCATCTTTCTGTACTGCGGCGTAGTCGTTTTTTTCGAGCACAATGACGAAGATATGCTCGAAGGCTGGCCGTACAGGAGATGCGGTGCGGAACATCATCGGCAGCAGCAGGAAGGAAACCGCTGCGGCGATGTTGCGCAAGGCGATGTTGCGCAAGGCGATGTTGCGCAAGGCGATGTTGCGCAAGGCGATGTTGCGCAAGGCGATGTTGCGCAAGGCGATGTTGCGCAAGGCGATGTTGCGCAAATAAAAGCCGTTTGTGGCAAACAGCGACATGGCATCAGACTAGCCAATTGCATGAGTTATTGCGTCTGCTGTCGAATCTGGTCCATGACAGCGTGGCGAAATTCGCGCAGGCGTGCGTCGAAGTCCGGGTCATTTTCGTCACAGAGGTCTTCGGCGTTCCATGAATGCGAATCCATCAGTCGCAGCAGTGCTGTGGCGGCGTGATGGCGGAAGGTGCGATGTACGCTGCGCCGTTCGAGTGTTTCGAGCAGCGGCCATGCGGATGTGGCCAGCGTCGAGCGTTCGGCGATGGAGTACCAGATGGCGTATGTGGCGCCGAATTGTCTGCGATGCAACAGCTCATGCAGTGCGGCGATTGAAACCCCGTCGAAAAACTTGCGTTCTTCGCGTGCTTCGTCGGCCCAGGAAGAAGTGGAAGACATGGGATTTCAGACTTTAAATCTCAGATTTCGTAACTACTCAGGCCATCCGGTTTTCCAATGCGAAATACAGATTTAGGCCTGAATAGTTACGAAATTTGAAATCTGTAATGACTAAGTTCCTGTCCATAAGTTTTGTCCGGCAGATTCGCCTCCCCCGCAAAGCGGGGGAGGCGAATCTGCCGCCAGAACTTTTGGCGACTCACTTAGACCTGGGGCAGTGCGGACTGCGCCTCGTCGATGACGGACTGCGGCAGTTCGTAATCCTGGATATCGCCGCGCAGGTAGCGGTCGTACGAGGCCATATCGAAGTGGCCGTGGCCGCACAGGTTGAACACGATGGTCTTCGCCACGCCTTCTTCGCGGGCTTTGATTGCTTCGTCTATCGCGCCGCGGACGGCGTGGGCGGCTTCGGGCGCTGGGACGATGCCTTCGGTGCGTGCGAAGGTGATACCGGCCTCGAAGGTGGCGCGCTGCTGCACGGCGCGCGCTTCGATGATGCCGGCGCGGTACAGTTCGCAGATGCTGGATGCCATGCCGTGGTAGCGCAGGCCACCGGCGTGAATCGGCGCTGGGATGAAGTCGTGGCCGAGGGTGTACATCTTGACGAGCGGCGTCATCATGCTGGTGTCGCCGAAGTCGTAGGCGTACACACCGCGGGTGAGCGACGGTGCCGCTGCGGGCTCGATCGCCAAGATGCGTGTGTTCGACGCGCGGCCCTTGATCTTGTCCCCGATGAACGGGAACGCGAAGCCGCCGAAGTTGCTGCCGCCGCCGATGCAGCCGACGACCACGTCCGGATACACGCCGGCCATGTCGAGCTGGCGCTGCGTTTCGAGACCGATCACGGTTTGATGCATCAGCACATGATTGAGCACTGAGCCGAGCGCGTATTTCGTCGGGATCGCGTTTGTCACGGCGTCTTCGACTGCTTCAGAAATTGCGATGCCGAGCGAGCCGGTGCTGTTCGGATCCTTGGCCAGAATCGTGCGGCCGACCTGCGTATCGGGCGACGGTGAGGCGACGACTTTGGCGCCCCATGTTTCCATCAGGTTGCGGCGGTAGGGCTTCTGGTCATAGCTCACGCGCACCATGTAAACCTTGACTTCGATGCCGAACAGGCTGCCGGCGAACGCCAGCGAGCTGCCCCACTGACCGGCGCCGGTTTCAGTGGCCAGGCGCTTGACGCCGGCCTGCTGGTTGTAGAACGCCTGCGGAATCGCCGTGTTCGGCTTGTGGCTGCCAGCCGGGCTGACACCTTCATACTTGTAATAAATCTTCGCTGGTGTTTTGAGGTGCTGCTCGAGCCGATGTGCTCGATACAGCGGCGTGGGGCGCCACAGCTTATAGACATCGCGCACCGGTTCGGGGATGTCGATGTAGCGTTCCTTGCTGACTTCCTGCAGAATCAGATCCATTGGGAAGAGGGGCGCAAGGTCGGCAGGCCCGATGGGCTGCTTCGTTCCGGGGTGCAGCACGGCGGGCAGTTCGAAGGGCAGGTCGGCCTGAATGTTGTACCAGGCCTTGGGCATGTCGCTTTCGCTGAGCAGAAATTTTGTTTGATCGGACATGGGGTACCTCTGGATCGCAAGTATATGATGCCGCGGAAAATTTGTGCTTGGGGGATGCATTTTGTGTATGCATATGTGTATGCAAAGGATGCAAGCTGACTCGTAATAAATTGCTGAGAAATCCGGCTGTGGGCCTTTTTAGAGCATGATTCGGCTAGAGTCAGCTCTATGTTGAAATGGATTCGACGCATTGTGCTCTCACTGATCTCTCTTGTGCTCGTCGTCGTCGTCGCTTTAGCTGCCATGATCGGCATCGACACGGCGGCTATGTCTGGGCGTCTCGACGCGCTGACGAATACCCGCCTGCCGGGAGCAGGTGGCGCGGTGATTCGTGCCTATGTTGCGAGGCCGTCTGGTGCAGGCCCGCATCCGGCCGTGATCATGATTCATGAATTCTGGGGCATTCGGCCTGAAATTCTTGGAAAGGCTGATGATCTGGCGGCACGTGGATATGTTGTTATCGTGCCTGATATGTTTCGTGGCCGCACCACGAACAGCTTGCCGAGCGCGATCGTCAACGTGATTACGAATCCACCGGCGCAGGTCGATGCGGATCTGGCCGATGTGTTTACCTGGCTTGCTGCGCAGCCAGACGTGCAGGCGGATCACATTGCTGTGATGGGCTTCTGCTTCGGTGGGGGCAGTGCCATCCGCTATGCCACGGCCAATCCGCAGCTGGCGGCCACGGCAGTGTTTTACGGCGCACCGGTGACCGATCCAGAGCGTTTGCGCGCACTGACAGGCCCTGTGCTGGGCATTTTCGGCGGAGCGGACAGCAGCATTCCACTTTCGCAGGTGCAGGCGTTCGATGCCGCGCTTACCGAAGCTGGAATCCGGCATGAGGTGAAGGTCTACGAGGGCCAGCCGCATGCGTTCGTCACCGATATGGACTCTGTGCGCGCCGGCGGCCCGCAAGGGGAAGCGTGGGCGCAGCTGACGCGCTTTCTTGATGCAAACCTGAAGGGTGCGGCGAATCGCGCCACAGGTTCGCAGGCTTGGCACGGCGCCGCGGACAGCGTCGATCTGGGCTATGTCGTGCGACTGGCAGCTTCTCACGCGTTTGCGCACAGACATTGATCGCGCATTGATCGCGCATTGATCGCGCATTGATCGCGCATTGATCGCGGGGCGATCGTTGAAATTCTCAAGCTGCACCATCGTGTGTGGTGCGGTCCGTCGGACGGTGGAAACGGATGACGTGCTGCGGAGAATTTCAACGATCGTCTGAGCAGTTACGAATTTCCGAACGCCTTCCACAGCCGTTCGCGCGCGGCTTCAAGCGTCTCGCGTTTTTTGCAAAAGGCAAAGCGCACGATGTTGCGCGCGAGTTCCGGTCGTGAGAAGAACGGTGAGCCTGGCACACAGGCGACGCCAACTTCCTTCGCCATGCGCATGCTGAAAGTCAGATCATCCTGACTACTGACTGCGCTGAAGTCGGTCATCGTGTAATAGGCGCCTTGTGGGACGACTGGTTTGAAGCCCACGGCGCGCAGCGTTTCGATCATGTAATCGCGGCGCTGTTGATAGTCGTTTTTGAGCTTCGCGTAGTACTCGTCGCCGAGATTGAGCATGGCGATGCCTGCATGCTGCAGCGGTGTAGCAGCGCACACACTCATGAAATCGTGTGCCTTGCGAATGCTCGTCATCATGTCCGGCGCGGCAACGGCGTAGCCGAGGCGCCAGCCGGTGACTGAGAACGTCTTGCTCATACCGCTGATCGTGACCGTGCGTTCGGCCATGCCGGGCAGCGTTGCCAGCGGAATGTGTTGCTGACCGTCGTACGTGATGAACTCATAGATCTCGTCGGTCAGCGCGATTACGTCATGTTGCTGGCACAACTGTGCGATCAGTTCGAGCTCGGTTTGGTTAAATACCTTGCCTGTTGGGTTGTGCGGGCTGGTGACGATGATGGCGCGCGTCTTGGGTCCGAATGCGCGCTTAAGTTCATCGGGGTCGAACCACCATGCGCCGGCTTCGGCCAGCCCATTGACGGCGCCCTCGACGGGGGGGCGCAGGGAGACAAAGCGCGGCGTGCTCTGTGTGATGTGGCAGTTGGGCAGGTAGCTTTCGTAGTATGGCTCGAAGATGACCACTTCATCGCCCGGGTCGATGATGCCGAGCATCGCAGCGATCATGCTCTCAGTTGCGCCGGTGCAGACGACAACCTGCGTGTCTGGGTTGACGTCCATTTCGTAATGGCGGCGATAGTGATCGGCGATTGAATCGCGCAGCGGTTTGAGGCCCCACGTGACCGAGTATTGGTTGTGGTCTGCGTCGATGGCGGCACGCGCTGCGTCCTTGATCGACTGTGGTGCTGCAAAGTCAGGATAGCCCTGCGACAGATTGATCGCGCCGACGCTGAGTGCGACGCGGGTCATTTCACGGATGACGGACTCGGGGAAAAGCGATGTGCGGTGCGCGGTGCGCGAGGTCTTCGACATGACGTATGTATTGTATGGGTCATCGGTGAAAACGCCTGCGAGGACGAGGGGGTGCATCCGCCGTATGGGACGAAATTTCACGAAATGCTGCGGGCCGTCACCCAGACCATCGGTCTGGGCTAGGACTGCGTCGTTAGCGCTATCCGGCCTTGCGGGGCTCTGGTGTGATCACTCGAACGCGCACAAGGTTTCAACGTAGGCTGCACTGCCGTCGCGCAGCCAGCCGTCGAGCTGTGCCGGGTCTTTCAGCTGCTGACCGCGCAGGCGTGGCACGGCAATGTAGCTGCAGCGCACTTCGGGCAGTGCCGTCATATCGCCCCACAGCTTCTCGAATTGTGCGACGGGGAAGATATCTTCCTGACCGTGGCCCCAGCGTTTTTTGACGTCCTTCAGCGTGACGTATGTGGGCATGCGCGCGCCGATGCGGCGGATGCTTTCGAGCACTTTTGCTTCGTCATCCAAGTCGCTGCGTGAAAGGACGAACACGCTCAGCAGCGCATCAACGTCGATCCATGTGGTGTTCGAGTTGTAGTAACTGAGGCCGAATTCGGCTTTGTCATCGGGCATGGCAAGGCCTTCGACGAGGCGCACGCGCCCGTCGACGCGTGCGAGGCCGCCGCCGCGGTCTTCCATGTTGCGCGTGATCATTTCGAAGCTCAGGCACGCGCCGCTTGTGATGTGCGCACCGAGCATGGCTGGGTCAAGGTCTGCGCCGAGCGTGTCGATGTTGTGCAGCATCAGATAACGCAGCGCCGGCTGGGTGCGTAGTACGCGGGCGAGCACGCCATTGCGCAGCATGTTGGGCACTTCGTACCAGTGGCCGACCGGATGCAGGCACTGTTCAGGCAGGTTGTCCGTGTAATCGGATGCTTCGCCGGCAGACTGTGCCCAGCCGATCAGGGCGCGGTGCGCACTTTCGCGCATCTTCTGTTTTTGTTCATCGAGCACCTGCTGTGGCATTTCCTCGTACAGAAAGCGCAGATCGCGCACGGTCGGGATCATGCGCAGGCCGATGGCGCGGCCGGGCGAAAGATGTGCGGCGACGCCGTCGTTCGCAGCACTGCGCACGAGCTGTTCAACGGCATCGTGCGTCAGATGGCTGGTCGTCAGGATATGCGGAATGCGCGTGCCATATTGCTGGGCAGCGCGCCGTGATTTCGCCAGATGGACTTCGATAAATGAGCGGTGGCTGCCGCCGAGGCGTGCGAACGGATTCAGCGCTTTGACGACGCCGGCACCCTGCGTCCAGCGGCTGCCGACGCCGGCGGAAAGTGAGACCACGCCGACGGCACCTGAGCGCAACGCCTGTATGCCGATGGCGCGCAGCCGTTTTTCCTGACTGGCGAGTTCGCCAGGTTCGAGCACATCCTGGGGGTGCACATCCTCGATCAACGAATTCGCGGGAAGTCGATTTTGTGCGAGGCCGATTCGGCCGGTGCGCAGATCATTGCGAATCTGTTCGTGCTGTACGCGATCGAAGCCGAGCGAATTCAGTGTCACATCGAGCGGCGCCGTTGCACCATCTTTGCGCTGTGTGCCGGCGATCTGCGGGAAGAGTCGGTCGAACAGCACCTGTGTCATGCCACGCAGTTCCGGGCTGCGGCGGGTGGCTGCTCCGAAGTGATCGAGCTCGGCGCGGCGCAGCGCAGGGAGTTCGTCGCGGCTGCGCTTCACGAGCGTCGGAACATGAAGCGCGTAATAACCTGCCGGCATCAGCGCCTGTGCGCCAGTGTTCATGTCGGCGCTTGTGCCGGTGGGATTGATTGAAAAATCGTAAACGACCGGATCCATGGCGAAGGGCAGACCGGCTTGCAGTTCGCGTTTTGTTTCCAGCATGATGCGCTGGAGTTCGTTCTGTGCGCGCTGCTTGATATGTGGCGCGACGATGAAGCCCATGCCGCCGCCGCTCATGCCACCGAGCATCCAGAAGCCCCAGAAATCGTTGCCGAATGCTGCGCGTGCGCGTTCGATGAGCAGTTCCGTGTAGCGGTTGCTCGCCCATGGAATGATCGCCTGTAGCGGGCCGAAAAAATTTCGCGTGGTCAGCTCACCGATGCGCTGTGCGGCGTTGCCGGCGTGTTCTCCACGCAGCGCCGCCAGGATATCTTCGAGCAGTGCTACGGCTTCGCCGCGCGCGCGCCATTCGGTTTCGGAGCGCAGCAGATATTTCTCAGTGACCATTTCGAGAATCGGCCCGACATTTTGTGCCATGCCGCCGTGCACGAGGATGAGGCTGTCTTCGAGTTCCTTGCGCACGCGCGCGGGTGCGTCATGTTCGTCGAGGATGTGATGCGTCGGAAGCAGGCGGCCGCGGCTGACGCCGAATTCGGGATCACCCTCGGCCGCGGTGACGCCGCGGATCAGTTTCATGCCGGGCCACACGCCGCCGGAGTCCTGCCAGCCGCCACCGCTGCCGGCAAGCCATTCGCCGAGAATGGCGCGCGCGGCGACGAGTCGTCGCTCGCTTTCGGTCAGTGCACCGGTCAGCGAACGCGCCTGGCCTGTGGCGCGCATGCATACGGCGATCAGGCCGGCCAGCAGGTTGGTGCTGACGGCGAGGCGTGAGCCTTTTGGAATGTCGTTGACGCTGCTGACGAGCTCGATGCCGCGGCCTGGGCCGGCAAGGCGTACGAGCAGTTGCTCCAGGCTGGCGCCGCTGCCTTCGATGCCGGGCGGGATGATGCCACTGGCGATCACTGCGGCTTTGAGCAGGCCGAGGTAATCGCGGGCGAAATCAAAGACTTCATTCAGGTCGCGAATGTCCGCACTCGCCTGCAGGTCGACGCTGGTGAGGCGCAGCACTGGTTCATCGATGATGCGGAAATAGGCTTCGACGGGCGGCTTCGGTTTTTCATCGCGGCCGCGCACGGCGAGGTCGATCGACACGTTCAGTACGCGTGCGCCTTCTGGGTAATCCATCCCCAGAAAGAAAATGTCGCTCCATGCGCTGTGAGAAAGATCCATGCGCACGGGTGTGCGTTCGCACAGAATAGGGGTGACGCCATTTTCGCTGTGCAGCATTTCCTGGACGATGCGCAGCGGCTGATCGCTTGGATGGCCGATGCGAAACATCCACTGGTTGCCGCGTACTGAGCGCACGCTGCGGCGCACCTGAGCGGCGAGTGTTTCGAACGCCAGGCGGTGATAGGCCTCGGCAAGTGCGCTGCTGAGTGGTGCGCTTGCGCCCTGCTCGGTTTGCGCATGCAGGAATTCGGTGATGGCATCTTCGAAGCGGCGCTGCAGCATATGCTGGTGGCCGATGTATGGCACGCGTCCGCGTGTGGGCGTTTCCGGTCTGCTCGGCGCGTGGTAACGATGAATCGAAGCGAGGAAAAACAGCGCGCGCACGCGCTCGTAGAGATTGTCGCTGCGCTTGCGGAATGCTTCCAGTGCGGCGCATTCGCGGAGCAGGGCATCGAGCGACAAATCGCGCACGCTTGCATCGAGGGAGCGATCACGCACGTGCGTTTCGCTGGAGGTGATGAGGTCGATCAGCATAGTCACGTCAGCGTGCGAGTATTTCGATGAGACCGGCCAGAATTTCGCTGCGATCGCTGCCGTGCAGCGCGAGGGCAAGCTGCGCGTTCAGCAGCCCGTAGCGCTCGCCGATGTCGAAGCGATCGCCAGCGACTTCATAGGCAAGATAGCGGCTGCTGCCGGCGAGTTCGGCCAGCGCACCGGAGAGATTTACGTTGCCGTTCGTGCGTTTCAACTGCGCATCCAGAGTATCGAACAGGGTTGGCATCAGCACATGGATGCCGAAGAAGCACAGGTAGTGTCCGGCGCGCAGACCAGGCACGAGCAGCGTTTGCTCCGCTTCGGTTGGGGTTGGTTTTTCTGCGACGGCTTCAACTGCATACAGGCCGGGGCTGGACTGCAGTCGTTTGCCGCCGACGGCGCCGAAATTCGGCAGCCGGCTTTCGCGCGTGGCCTGCACTGCGGAAACGGCGCAGTTTTCGGCGACGGCGACGGCGACGAGCTGGCGTGCACAGCGTATGTCAGTGCGGCTCAGGCACAGATGATCGCCGACAAGATGCAGAAATGGGTCGTCGCTGACAAAATCGCGCGCGCGGGCAATTGCGTCGCCGTAGCCGCGCGGTTCATGCTGCGGAATGAAATGCAGCCGATCGGCGTGCGCGCCGGCCGCTTCGGCATACGCGGCTTCGGCGCCGGGCTGTACGACGATGGCGATGTCAGTCGCACCAGCGCTTTGCGCTTCCTCGATCAAAATCTGCAGAGCGGTTTTTGTCGTGCCATCCTGATCAATGATGGATTGAAGCGCCAGACTGCGCTGGCCGGCGCCGGCTGCCGTGATGACGGCTTTGCTGATGTTCATAGCGATGGCGATGATTGTACGCACAGACACTTTCTATGAGTGAGTAATTTTTTGCGCTACGCGTGTGTGTCGTGTTGGGGAACTGAATGGCCTGACTGGATGGCCTGAGTAGTTGCGGATGCATTCGCTGTAGGCATTCGCTGTAGGCGTTGCCAGTAGGCATTCATAGATACATTAAGTAAATGAATAGGGAGGATCTGCGCCCGACGACTTTGACCCCTGCTTTTTTGGGAACGCCGCGCTATCATTTCTCCTCGTCCTTTCGTACACCATGAATAAATCGATGTCACCGTCCGTCCACGAGCGCGTGCATTTTGGGCTGTATGTTTCGCTGCTCGTCGCGCTGGTCGCCACATTTGGCAGCCTGTATATGAGCGACGTACTTGGCTGGCTGCCCTGTCTGTGGTGCTGGTATCAACGCATCCTGATGTATCCGCAGGTACTTCTGCTCGCCGCAGGCATCGTGCGGCGTGATGCGCGTATTCCAGGCTATGTGCTCCTGCTTTCCGTTTTGGGCATACTCGCTTCGCTCTGGCACATCGGCCTGCAGAAAATCCCGCAGATCATGCTCATGTATCCATGCAAGGGCAGTGTGCCATGTTCGTCTGATTCGCTGTGGCAGATCGGAATTTTTCCGCACTGGGTGACTGTGCCGATGCTGGCGCTTCTTGCGTTTTTGCTGATAACGGCGATGTGCGTCGCAGCATTGCTGGGGCGTCGCAGCTTGCGTGAAGACGAAATTGAAGGACTGCCCCCGTTTGTTTTTGTAACAGTGCTTGTGCTGGCGGTGCTGGTGCTGTTCGGTGCTGGTGCATTGGCTGCGCGCCGTGCCACAGCGCAGCCGGCTGCGTCGATCACACAGTTGAATCCGGCTGGTGCTCTTGCTACGTCTGACGGTGCGGTGCTGTTCGAACGTTCGTGCCGTGGCTGTCATCAGTCACTCGGATCGACGATCACTTACATACGTCCGCAGTTCATCTCCGCACACAGTGATGCCGAACTCGTCGCGCTCGTGAAAAACGGACGTGATGTGCGCAGCCCGGAAAATTTCAGCGGTTCGACCATGCCGGCGTACGGCGGGCAGATTTCGCTCACTGACGCGCAGCTGGCCGCTGTCGTCGCGCATCTGAAGCAGATCGTGCATTAGGCCGATGCGCCGCTGTATTTCTTCACGCCGATGCGCCAGACTGTACGTGAAACGGCGAACGCGATGAATCCGGCTGCGAGCGCCGCTGCGAATTGCCACCACTCGAGTTCGCCGCGCAGCGCCTGCAGAGGCACTGTCGTGGCAACGGCGATTGGGATGACGAAAGTCACCAGCAGCCGCAGCCAGACCGGATAAATCGTCGCCGGATAGCGGCCGGTGTCGGTGAGTGCCTGCATCAGCGTGACGTTGTTGTCGAACTTCGTGAACCAGAACGTCAGCGCGATCAGCATTACCCACACGCTGTAAAGCACCACACCGCCGGAAAGCATGAGCAGCACGAAGGCGAGGGTGTTCGAGAGCACGGGCATCGCTCCCGAATAAAACAGACCGACTGCAATGAGGATCACCGCCAGCAGCAGATCCACTGCACGCCACACGACGATCTTCTGAAACGTCACCGCGAACTGGCTGTCGATCGGCAGCAGCAGCGTGTAGTCGAGCGTGCCTTCGCGGATGCCGCGGTTGAAGGCTTCGGTGCTGGGCCAGACAAGGCTGAACATGAGCATGTTGACGAGGCGGAAAATGCCGATCATCACGATCATGTCACCGATGCGCCATCCGCCGATCGACTCTGTGTTTGAGAATACGATCGCCAGCCCGGCGAAATCCCACGCCTGCCACATCAGCATGATGCCGAGGTTGACGAGTGTATCGACGCGATAGGCGAGCGTCTCCTTCATGTTCTGGCGAATGTAGGCCGCGAGTACGTCGAAATGATGCTTCATGATTTTCCTCGCCTCAGGCGCCGACCGCCGAGAATCTGCGCAACGCGCGCGTCCAGATCATTCGAAACAAAATGAACAACGCGACGATCCAGACGATCTGCAGCACGTAGTTCAACGCGATGTCGCCTGGCGTCATTTTGTTCAGCAGGATCAACGTTGGGAACGACATCGAAAGCTGAAATGGCAGCACACGCGCGATTCCCTGCATCCACAGCGGCAGCATGAGCAGCGGCACGAACTGGCCGCTGAAAAGCTTCGCAACTGCGAAGACGAGGTCGTGCAATGCATGGACGCGCGTGGTCCAGAATGCCATCAGCGTCGTCGTTGTGGTGATCAAAAATGACATGAGAAAACCGAGCACGATCGCGGGAAGCGCTAGCAGAAAGCTGCTCCATGTGTAGGTCAGCGCCGGGTTGAACAGCCAGGTGAGTGCAAGCCACACCGGCACAAAAATCAACATTTGCAGGGCTTTGAATGCCAGATCATTTACAAATGTGTTTGTCAGGATCGGATGCACTGGTCGCAGCAGCTCGTTTGAAATTGTGCCGTCCTGAATTTTCGAGGCGAGCATGTGAATAGAAACTGACGTTGTCGCAAGGTCAACTGCCAGCAGTGTCAGGTAATACGCAGCGAAATCGCGTGCGTTCATTCCCTGCACCATGCCACTGGGTGCGCCGTTCGCGATCGCCGACCACACGGTCAGATATACGATCGGGAACACCACCCAGTAAGCGAGATACATCAGCAGGTTGGCGCGGTATTGCCACTGCTCGGCCCAGTTGATCATCCAGAAGCGTTGATAAATTCGAAGCATTAAGCCCTTACTATAATCTTTCGCCGTGTTGAAAATTATGACTCTGATCGGCACTCGACCTGAGGCAGTGAAAATGGCGCCTGTGGTTCGCGCCGTCGAGCGCCATGTGGACATGCAATCGGTGCTGTGCGTAACTGGACAGCATCGTCAGATGCTTGACTCCGTGTTGCGCACCTTCGACCTTCACCCTGATGTCGACCTAGATGTAATGCAGCCGAATCAGCAGCTGGCACAAACCACTGCGCGCATTCTCACGCGCGTCGATGAAGCGCTGGCGCAGCATCGGCCAGACTGGGTGATTGTGCAGGGTGACACCACTACGGTGATGGCGGCGGCGCTGGCGGCGTTTTATCGTGGTGTGCGTGTGGCGCATGTCGAAGCCGGACTACGCACGTACGATATTCGGTCGCCGTTTCCGGAGGAGGCCAATCGGCGCATTGCTGATGCGCTGGCCGATCTTTTTCTTGCACCGACGAATGCGTCGCGTGACAATCTGCTGCGTGAAGGTGTGCGCGCCGATCGTATCGTCGTCACCGGCAATACCGTCGTAGATGCACTGTTGATGGTGCGCGAACGCGTGCGTGGGCGGTCGCTCGAATCGCTGACTGGGCCGTTGGGCGGGCGCCGCCTAATTCTTGTCACGTCGCATCGGCGCGAAAGTTTCGGCGAGCCATTTATCAACACATGCCGCGCGCTGCGCCATCTTGCGGAGATGTATCGTGACGAAGCACATTTTGTTTATCCGGTGCATTTCAATCCGAACGTGCAGCAGCCTGCGCACGAAATGCTGGCGGGCCTGCCGAATCTGACGCTGACCGATCCGGTTGATTACGAGACGATGGTGGCGCTGATGGATCAGTCGTATCTGATCCTCACGGATTCGGGCGGCGTGCAGGAAGAAGCGCCGAGCCTGGGCAAGCCGGTGCTGGTGCTGCGCGAAAAAACTGAGCGTATGGAAGTTGTTGAGCGCGGTGCTGCACGGCTGGTCGGCACTGATTTCGACGCAATCGTGCGCGAGACATCGCGTCTGATGAGCGACGCGATGGCGTATCGGGCGATGGCCGAGGCTGGAAATCCGTATGGCGATGGCCATGCCGCCGAACGCACTGTGCAGGCTATCGCCGAATTCGCCGCCGCGTAAAGGCGACGCTTGCGCCGCCCCTGCGGCACAGCCTGGCTATGCGACGGCGCGTTCCAGCAGCTGGTATAGGCGATCGACCTCAGTGCGTGTATGTGCATCGAGCACGAAGCCGGTTGGCCCGCGCACGATGGTGTTGTGCAGCACGCCGCGGTGCACGAGCAGATACTTCTCGACGGCGACGTATGCGTCGAGGCTGTGCAGCAGCGAGTTCATCGCAGTGAGCGGCGTCGAGATTGCATCGATGCGTGCCGTGTCGCCGCGTTCGAGTGCGTTCCACAAGGCCAGAACGAAATCTGCCAGATCTGCGCCGGGGATGCTGCCGTCGATGCCGCGGCGGTGGTTGTCGACGAGCGCGATGCCGCCGCTGCCTTCGAAAATGCGTGCATCGGGACCGACGGCGTCGCGTAGTGCGCTGAGGCGTGGGCCGAGCGGTGTGGCTTCGGGCTTGAACATCACGCGTGGGCCGTGGCGGCGGAAGAGCTCAGCCTGCAGGCTGATCGACATTGGGCGCCCGACGTAACCGCTGGCGTCCTGCACGATGACCGGAATTGAAACTGCGGCGAGGATGCGTTCGTAATAGCGCACCAGTTCGTCTTCGCTCACACCGACGGAAACCGGTGGGATGACCATGAGTGCGCCCGCGCCTGCGCGCTCGGCGTGCTGTGCGTAGTCGATGGCGACGATGGTTGATTCCGCACCTGCGCTGACGACGACGGGGCCGCGGCCGCGCGCAGCATCACAGACGACTTCGACGACGCGCTTCCGTTCGTCGGCGCCGAGGCGCAGCACCTCGGAGACCATGCCGAGCACCACACCGTGACTGCCCACTTTGAAGAGCCACTCGATCTCGCTGCGAAGTGTGGCGAAATCGACTGATTCTTCTGCATCGTCGTTGAAGGGCGTCTGAAAGACTGGGAGCACGCCCCGGATTTCGTGCTGAACTTGCATAGGCGCCGATTATGGCTGCAAGAGGAAAATCGCGCGTTACGATGCGCTTCATGAAAATTGTTCGACGGAATTCCGTCGTCTCGACGATGGACGAATGTCGCGCACTCTTTGCTGCTGGTGCAGGTGAAATCACGGTGGTGACGGCTGAGGAACAGACCGGTGGCCGCGGCCGTGTTGGGCGTGCGTGGTATTCCCCGCCTGGCGGCGCGATCTACGTCTCGATTCTGCTGACGCCGCGCATTGCGCCGCGCAGTGCCAATCAGCTCACTATGCTGGGTGCGCTGGCGGTGCTTGATGCGGTCGAACCCGAATTGCCGTTCGGTGTGAGTGCGGGCATCAAGTGGCCCAACGATGTGCTCATCGATGGGCGCAAGCTTGCCGGCGTGTTGGTGGAGACTGCGCTGCTTGGTGATGCGATCGAATATTGTGTGATCGGCATTGGCGTCAATGTCGACGCGGATTTTGCAAATGCGCCGGTGGAAGTGCGTGAGCGTGCGACGAGCCTGCGCGGCGTGGGCGTGCGTGCGCCTGATCGTGAGCGCATTCTTGTGCGTCTGCTGGCGTCGGTGGAACGTCGTTACGCGGAATTGCAGACGCGGCCGCCGTTCGATGAATATCGCAGCCGGCTGCTCACCCTCGGGACACAGGTGACTGTGAGCGGTGCTGAGCAGATACATGGCCTGGCGCTGCGTATTGAAGATGACGGAGCGCTCGTCCTGCAGACGATTGACGGCGAGCGCCGCGTTCGTTTTGGTGATCTGGGGTAAATGGCGCATGATTTTTTTGAAAAACCGGCTGGCCTGAGTGGTTACAAAATCCGTGATCTCCGCTCGCTTCCGGGGCGTGAGCGGGGGAAAAAGGTGCTCTCTTTTCCTCTGTGTGAAGTGATCTGCATTTTTGCCTCTCACGATGGATGTACTCCAATGCACCCGTTGAATGAGCTTGTGGGCTTGCTTGTGGGCTTGCTTGTGGGCTTGCTTGAATAAATGCTTGAATAAATGCTTGAATAAATGCTTGAATAAATGCTTGAATGAATACTTGAATGAAAACGCTGAAGACAAGCGCGTACAATGCGAACATATGTTCGGCAGACCACCTCGATTGCGATTAGGCCAGGAATACGACACCACGCTCGGCGTAGCCGCTGAGGAATCCGCAGAAATTGCGCAGCGCGACTTGTCTGCGCATGCACTGTGCATTGGTGCAACCGATGACGCTCTGGCGCTGGGGACGGCGCTGATCAGCGAAGTGTTGTTGCAAGGTGTGCCTTGCATCGTCGTTGATGTGTGCGGGACGCTGGCGCGCATGCTTGTTCAAAAAGCTGCGGCGCAGGAAGAATTCTCAGCGCATATTGCAGTGCGCCGAGTGACGCCTGGAATCGCTGATGGTGAAGCGGTCGACGTGTTCGGAAATCTTGGATTCCCTGTGGATACGTCGCTGTCGTGGACGAAGCAGGGTGATTTATTGCGGGAGCACATTGCGCGAATTTCTGGTGCGTTGTTGGCGCGGCTCGGGATGCCCGGCGATCCGCAGCAGACGCGTGAACATGGCCTGCTGTGTGCGGTTATCGAAAGTGCCTGGCGTGCGGGCCAGCGCATTGAAGCTGAAGACCTCATTCGCATGATCCAAGAACCGCCCATCAGCCGAATCGGCGAGTTTGAGATGGATATTTATATTCCGCTTGATCGGCGAGTCGCATTGGCGCTGGCGATCAGCAATTTTGCATCGGGGACGTCATTTCGTGAATGGAGCACAGGTGATCGAATTGATGTCATGCAGCTGTTGCAGCCTGATCGTGCTGGTGGGGGTGTCAATCCGGCTGGGCGCACGCGTGCGACGGTGTTCGATCTGGCGCATCTGGACACGGCGGATCAGCGCGTATTTACGACGTTTCTATTCGCCCAGATTTTGTTGTGGATGCGTTTGAAGGCGGGTGTGCCGCATTTGCGCTGCATGCTGTATATCGCTGATGCGGATCGCTGTGATGTCGAGCCGTTGCGCATGTTGCTCCGATTTGCGCGGGCGGCTGGCTTCAGCATTGTGATGCAATCGGACGAAGCGACTGCGCTCGATCGTGAGCTGCACGGCGGCTTTGGCGCTGTCTTCGTCGGACACACGGCTGACCCTGCGTTGACGACTGCGCTGCTTGCGGAGACCAGCCCGGCCTTTAATCGTGATGCGGCTGATGAGTGGTTGGCGACGCTGCCGCCGCGAGGCTTTTTGCTGAGCTTTGCTGCGGCTCGCGACCGAGCGCAGTCACCTCGTCCGATGGTGTTTCAAATGGAAATGTGAGAGGCTCGCGTGCGAAGCCGGAGCAAAACCCTTCTGATTGTGCTTGTCGCGTTGGCAATCGTGCCTGCTGCGTGGCTAGCATGGCTGTGGATGGGGCTGCCCGATGTCAGTGCGCTGCGCGTAAACAGCCGTGCGCCGAGCAGCCGCATCGTCGACCGTAACGGGCGGCTGTTGTATGAGCTGCTCGATCCACGCAGCGCTGAGGCGGGGCGGCATGCGCAGCTTGCCTTGGAGCGCATGCCGGCGCATCTGCGTGCAGCGACAATCGCTGTTGAGGATGCGAGTTTTTATCACAATCCTGGCGTTGATGTGATCGGCATTTTGCGTGCGTTGTGGATCGATGTTCGTGGTGGTGAGGCGCTCGCTGGTGGCAGCACGATTACACAACAGCTGGCGCGTCAGATGCTGCTCGAACCGGCTGAGCGTCGTCAGCGCACACTGCTGCGCAAGCTGCGTGAATTGCTGTTGGCATGGCGCATTGCGCAGCGTTACTCGAAGGATGAAGTTCTTGAGCTGTATCTGAACGAGATCTACTACGGCAATCTCGCTTATGGCGTTGAGGCGGCGGCGCGCACATATTTTGGCAAAAGCGCGTCCGACCTGGATCTTGCCGAATCTGCGCTGCTGGCGGGTTTGCCGCAGTCACCGGTGACGTATGACCCGTTTGAAAATATTGATGCGGCACGCAAACGTCAGCGTACCGTGCTCACGCTGATGATGCGTGCTGGTGCAGTCACGGAGCGTGAAATTCGTGAGGCTGAACAAGAGCATCTGCAGCTGGCGCCGGCGGCGTATGAAATTCGCGCACCGCATTTTGTGGCGTATGTGCGCAACGAGCTCGAACAGCTGGTTGGTCCTGAGCGTCTGCTAGCGGGTGGGCTGATCGTGACCACTACGCTCGATTTGAATCTGCAGGATGCGGCGCAGGACTCGGTGCGGCGGCGTCTGCATGAACTTGCGCAGCCAAGCATTGATTCGCCGGTGCGTGATGCGGGTAATGCGGCGGTGCTGGCGCTCGAGCCGGATGGCGGTGCGGTGCGCATCATGGTGGGCAGTCCCGACTACTTTGATGCTGCGACAGCGGGTGCTGTGAATGCGACGCTGGCACTGCGCCAGCCGGGTAGCGCGATCAAGCCGGTGACATATGCGGCGGCATTTGCGCGCGTACGTGGTTTTACTGCGGCGACGCCGTTGATCGATGTGCGCACGTCATTTCCAACGCGTGAAGGCGAACCGTACGTGCCGCTGAACTACGACCGTCGCAGTCATGGCATTGTGTCGGCGCGCTCGGCGCTTGCCACGTCGAACAATGTTGCTGCAGTGCAGGTGCTGCAGCAGGTTGGTGTGGAGAACATGGTTGCACTGGCCAATGATTTTGGCATGGGCACATTCAGCGACGGCCGTGATTATGGACTCGCGCTTACGCTCGGTGGGGGCGAAGTGCGTTTGATCGATTTGACGGCGGCGTATGCGGCGTTTGCTGCGGGTGGTGAAGCTGTCCTGCCGTATGCCATTGTCGAAGTGCGCGATGTGAGTGGGAAGCTGTTGTACGCGCATGACGAGCCGGTACGTCATCGTGTGCTGGATGCGCGTGTGGCATGGCTGATCAGCGACATCCTCGCCGACAACACAGCGCGTGCGCCGGCGTTTGGTGAGAGCAGCGTGCTGCGACTTGATCGGCTGGCAGCGGTGAAGACCGGCACGTCGACTGATTTTCGCGACAACTGGACGGTGGGATATGTGCCGCAGATTGCCGTGGGTGTGTGGGTGGGAAATGCCGACGGATCACCGATGCGCAATGTGAGCGGCGTAAGTGGCGCCGGCCCGATCTGGAATGACGTGATGCGAGCGGTGGTGCGCGACCTGCCCGTGCGTGCGTTTTCACAGCCGGAAGGTCTTGTGCGCGTGCGCGTTTGCACATTGTCCGGTATGTTGCCATCGGCAAATTGCCTGTACACGCGCTGGGAGTGGTTCATAGATGGGACGGCGCCGACGCAGACGGATACGTGGTATCGCCGTGAAGCGGGGCGGCTGGTGATCGACGTGCCTGCATCTGCGCGCAGCTGGGCGCTGTTACAGGGCTGGCCGCTGGCGAACGCGCCATCAACTGCTGCCTCATCCGAAATCGAGCTTGTGCAACCCGATCGTGGTGCTGTGGTGCGGATCGATAGCGCGTTGCCGCGCGAGGTGCAGCAGTTACCGCTGGAAGTGCGTGTGCGCGCGGCTGATGTTGTGTTCGTCGATGTGATCATGGATGACGGCGAAATCGTCGCGCGTTTTTCAGCGGTGGGTGGGCGCGGATTCTGGAAGCTCATGCCTGGTGAACATACATTCATTGCGCGTGCGCATTCAGCAGATGGGCGCATAGTGGTCAGCTCGCCGGTGCATGTGACTGTGCTTGCTGCGCGATGATGCCGAGCCCTCTCTACGATCATGGCCGTAATCGCGGCCATAATCTCGGCTATGTTGACGAATCGAATCGCCCTGGTGACGGGCGCCAGTCGCGGCATTGGCCGTGCGATCGCGATCGAGATGGCGCAACGCGGCGCGAGCGTGGCGCTGGTTGCGCGTGGTGCGGACGCGCTCGCGGAAACGGTGGAAAACATTCGTGCAGGTGGCGGACGTGCGGCGGCGTTTCCGTGCGATTTGCGCGTGGCGAAATCCGTGGATCGACTGCGAGGTGAAATTGAAGCGAGCTTCGGGCCGGTGCAGGTGCTGGTGAATGCGTCGGGCATATTTGGCCCGATTGCGCCGATTGCGCATGTTGATGCAGATGCCTGGGAGGAGACGATTCAGGTGAATCTGATCAGCCCGCTGCGGCTGTGCCGCGCCTTCGTTGGGCCGATGCTCGAGCGTGGCTTTGGGCGTGTGATCAATGTTTCTTCGGCTGCGGCGCTGCATACACCTGGAACGGACACGAGCGCATACGCTGCAAGTAAGCTGGCGCTGAACCATGTGACGCGTTTCCTTGCGAATGAAGTGGCTGGCCGCGGCGTCACTGCGAACGCGATTCATCCGGGTGATGTGAAGACGGCGATGTGGGCGGATATACGTGATCAGACTGAGCATGGCGATGCAGTTCGTTTGGAGGGATATCGCAGCTGGGTGCGCACAGTGGAGCAGGGTGGTGATGCGCCGGAAGCATCGGCGCATCTTGCTGCGTGGCTGGCGTCTGACGACGCGGCGCACATGAACGGTCAATTTGTCTGGATTCGCGGCGGCCTGCAGTCTCCGTTCGCAGCATGGGGAGATGAAGTATTTGTGTCGCCGGAATAAGGCGCTGTCCACACAAGGCGCGAAATTTTTGCGTCGTGTGTGGGCAGCAGCTGCGACTCAGCGCACTTCGAACACGTGTCGCCCGGCGGCGAGACTGTGTTGAGTGCCTTCGACGACGGCGTCGTCGAGCCTGATGTGCGTGCCGACGCCGGGCACGTATGCGGTGGCTGTGGCGTTCGGCGGGACGACGACGACCCAGTGCCACGCGCCGTCGTCGAATCGCCATGCCGAGCTCAGTTCACCGTATGCGGTGTCGAGGCTGGCTGAGGCGTGCGTCAGACCACCGCCTGGCTGTGGCCGCAGCACAGCGTGTTTGTAGCCTGGATTTTCCGGATCGATGTCGAAGCCGGAAATGACGCGATACATCCATGCGCCGATCGAGCCGTACGCGTAGTGATTAAACGAGTTCATGCTGGCGTCTTGAAAGCCGCGCTCATCGGTGAAGCCGTCCCAGCGTTCCCAGATTGTGGTGGCGCCCTTCGTCACCGAATACAGCCACGACGGCCACGTCTTCTGATGGAGCAGTGTGTAGGCAGTGTTGATCTGGCCGGCGTCGCTGAGTGCGTGCGAGAGGAACGGTGCACCGACGAAGCCTGTCGACAGGTGCATGTCGCGGCGTTCGATGTCGCGCACGAGCTCGGCGGCGGCGGCAGTGCGCAGGCGCTTCGGCAGCAGATCGAAGTGCAGCGCGAGCACGTAGCTCGTCTGCGTCGGCTGGAAGACGTTCGTGTTGAACACGCTCGACTCGACTGCGCCATAGTCGACCGCCTGCAGATTCCCACGCACGATGGTGTCGTTGGAGTCCATGCCACGGCGCATCTCGGACGCAACTTCGTCTTTCGGTGCGCCCTGTCCGCCGACGAGGTAGCGATCTGCGAAGGCGCTCTTAATCTCATTGAACAGGCGGCGATAGTTGGCTGCGTCGCGGCGTTTTCCGAGCACATCGGCGATGCGGCTCATCAGAAGCGCGTCGTAGGCGAAGTAGGCGGTGCCGATCAGATCACGCGGTGTCTCTGCGTTGATTGACAGCCAGTCTCCGAAGCCGGGCCAGCCGATGAAATTCGGTGCGCATCGAATGCAGTCCGGGCTCGACGCGATGAGTGAGTCCATGAAGCGCGTCATCATGACGTAGTTTTCTTCGAGGATGCGCATGTCGCCGTACGCGAGATACAGCGTCCATGGGCAGATCACCGCTGCGTCGGACCAGGCAGGGCCGCCGTCATCCATCAGTGGGGGCTGATTGGGAACCACTGCTGGCACTGAGCCTGCGGGCGACTGTGCATCGCCGACATCGCGCAGCCACTTCGCCATGAAGCCGGCCACATTTAGATTGAACGTCGCTGTGCCGATAAATGCCTGAATATCGCCGGTCCAGCCGAGGCGTTCATCACGTTGCGGGCAGTCCGTCGGTACATCGACGAAGTTGCCTTTCTGGCCCCACAGGATGTTGCTCTGCAGCTGGTTGATCGTCGGGTCTGAACATTCGAAATGGCCGGTCTGTGCCATTGCCGAATGCAGCACGACGCCGGTGATTGTGTCTTTCGTATATTCGCCCGGATAGTTTGCGACCTCGACGTATCGGAAGCCGTGGAAGGTGAAGCGTGGTTCCCAAATCTCTTCGCCCTCGCCCTTGAACGTGTAGTAATCCGTGGCGCGCGCGGTGCGCAGATTTGCCGTATATACCGTGCCATCTGGATTCAGCACTTCGGCGAACCGCAGCGTCACAGTTGTGCCGGCTGGCGCGCTGCCGCGCAGCCGCACGCGGCCGACCATATTCTGGCCAAGGTCATATACGGCGACGGAGCCTGTGAAATCGCGTTTGATGGTGGGTTCGGCGATCGGTGCAATTTCCTGTATGCGGCGCACCGTAGGGCCATTGGTGGCTACGAGCCTGGCGGCGGGCGTGTCGAAGACGGCGACTGGGCGCCAGTGTGCGTCGTTGAAGCCGGCTGCGTCCCAGCCGGGCATATCGAGCCGCGCGTCGTATGCTTCGCCCATCAGCATGTCGTTGTCGAGCGTTGGTCCGAAGGACATCTTCCAGCTTTTGTCGCTGAGGATTGTGAGTGTGCGACCGCTGGCCAGTTTAATTTCAAGCTGTGCGCACAGCTGTGGTCGATCTGCATATTGCTGACGTGCGCCCCAGCCGACGCGGCCGCATGCCCAGCCGTCGCCCAGGATGGCGCCGATGATGTTGTCACCGCGCGCGAGCAGTTCGGTTACGTCGTAGACGTTGTATTGAATGCGCTGCTTGTAATCCGTCCAGCCCGGTGCGAGGACGTCGGGGCTGATGACGTGGCCGTTGATGCTGCACTCGTACACGCCGAGGCTGGTGATGTAGAGGCGTGCGGAGATGATCTCTGTGTCGAGTGCGAATCGCCGCCGGACGTATGGTGCTGGAATCGGGCTGCGCGGCCCGCCACGCATGTCAGAGCCAATCCAGCGTGCTTTCCAATCCACTTTTTTTAGAAGGCCGATTTCGAAAAAGGCGCTTTCGCTCTCGATGATGGCGCCGGTCTCGTCCCATATAGTGACCTGCCAGTACGCGCGCTGTCGTGATTCGAGCTTTGGCCCGGTGTAAACGATGTGGATGGACTGATCAGATTCGATGCGACCGGTGTCCCACAGATCAGGTGTTGCGAGCGCTTCAAGAGTGTGCGCGACGCGCAGACGGAAGGCTTTTTGCCGTGCGCCGGGCCGTGCGGAATCCATGCGCCAGCCAAAGCGCGGCGCGGTGACGTCGATGCCGATGGGGTTGGTGCGGTATTCGCACGTCAGATGAGTGAGTTTGGTCATGCCTATAAATCCTGGAAATATGCGCCGGATTGCGGCGCAGGCTGCAAGAAGAGTCTAGACGTATTTGTGAATTTGTGGGGAGGACGGCAGACATGCGACTGGCACGAAAATCTTACCCCTAACGGCGAATACATCCTCAGCGATTCCGCGATCGTTCGCTGTCTTATATGCATACAATCGCTGACGCGATGCGAATTTTTCGCGGTACCTCGTATGTGTTGCTGACGACTGTTGCGCTGTTCATGTATGGTTCGACGCTGCAGACGAATGCACAGGCGGCCGACAGTGGTGAGCTGCAGCTGGTAGCGCTTACATTTGGTGTGGCGCATCCGCCCGGGTATCCGTTGTGGTCGATGTTGGCCGGCTTTTTTGCGCGCCTGCCCTTTTTTGTGCGCCTGCCATGGATCACACCGCTGGTTGGCATTGCGCTCTTTTCGCTTGTCACGTCCGTCGCGGCGTTGCTGATTGTGGCGCACGCGGTGGAGACTGTGCTTTCGAAGGGATCGTCGCCGCACAGTAGCGCGACCGCAGCAGGGATCGTCGCTGCGGTTGCGCTTGGTGTGAGTGCCACGTTTTGGGCGCAGGCGACGAGTGTGAACATTCGCAGCCTGACTGCATTGTTCGCAGCCTTGCTGGTGTGGGCAGCGGCGCGCTCGTATGCTGGACGGCGTGCGTGGCCCATGCTTGCGTTGATAGTGGGGTTCGGCGTGGCGCATCATCCATCGCTCTTATTTCCGGGTGCGATTGTGGTGATGTATGTACTTGTGCGTGAACTGCGCGGCGGCATTGTGCGGCGCTTGTTCACGTTTGTGCTGCTTGGTGCTGCGACGCAGGTTGTGTGGTTATATCTGCCGCTGCGAGATGCCGCGGGTGCGGCGCTTGCGCCTGGCACGCTGCGCACGTGGAATGGCCTGCTCGATCATGCGCTTGCGCGCGGCTTCGGTGGTGACATGTTCTGGTATGTGTTTGTCGAGCCGCAGCGCTTCGTCGATCGACTGCTGCTGCTGCCAAATCTGATGACGTTTGTTTTCAGCGAACATGTTGCGATCGCCATTGGGCTGGGTGCTGTATTTGCGCTGCTGCGTCGCACTTCGTTCGCATGGACGCTGCTCGCAGCGAGTGTGCTGCATTTGTTCATCACGCTGACTTATCGTGCACCGCAAACTGTGGAATATGCATTGCCGGCGTGGGTCATGCTGTGTGCATTATTCGGCGTCGGTGTGGGCGTGCTTGCTGAGCGGATGCGCAGGCTGCAGACAGCGTTTGCTGCGTGCATGCTGCTTGCTGTTGTGTTTGGCAACGGTGAGCGTCTCTCTTCATTCGTGCATCTTGCGCGTGATGCGACTGTGCATGATGTGGCCGCGGCTGTATTGATGGCTGCACCCGTCAATGGCGTTGTGCTTGCGCAGTGGCATCAGGTCACGCCGATGTGGGTGATTCAGGAAGTCGAAGCTGTGCGCAGGGATGTGCGCGTCGAGTATGTTGCACCGCATGGTGCGCAGATGTATGCCGAAACATTTGCAGCGCGTGCCAAAGAAATTGCGCCGACGCCTGTGCTGGTGACGAGTTACTTTGCGCGGGAATATGCGCGGGCCGGCATCGATGCTGAACCGATTCGTGCAGTGCAAGCATGGCGGATGCTGGCTGCAGCCGCGAGCGCCACGACACATACTGTGCCTGCAAGTGCGCCGAAGTTTGACGACCGTATTCGTGTGTGGGTTGCGTCGTTGCCGAAGCGGCCGGCGCATCCGGGTGAAATGCTTCCATTGGATATCGGCTGGCAGTTGTCGGGCGAAGCCAATGCAGGAGAAGCGATCACGTTGCGTATTTTTCGCGGCGATGGGCGGCTGGCTGCAAACGTGGACGTGCAGTTGAATGAGTCGCGTACAGGTGTGCGGCGCCGTGTATTGGGAATACCACTCGACCTCGATCCGGGCGACTACGCACTCGTCGCTGGTGCATATCGTGCAGATGGCAGCGGCTTCACCATGTTGAAAGATGCGGATGGTCGCGGCTATGCGCCGCTGGCTATGCTGCGCATCGAGGCAACAGCCACACAGCCAGCGACGCAGCATGCGGTTATAAATTGGCGTGGAGAAAATCGACTGGTCGGCGTCGACTACGATCTTGGTCTGCCGGGGCGTGTGCGCCTGTGGGTGCATTTTCGAACCAACGAATATACGGCGACGGTGATGGTGATGAATGCGGTGGGGCAGTCGCTTGCGCCTGCGCGCGTGCTCGTTGCTGCGGGCGATGCATATCAGTCGCTCGCGTTCGATATACCGCCGGAGCGATCTCTGCGTTTGCAGATGCGGAGTGTGGATGGCACGGAGATGATTGCACTGCGCGACTATGTTGATGGTGAACGTTACGTGTCGTTTGGCAATCGCATGGTGCTGACTGGAATTGCCGGCATGCAGCGTGGTGATGAAACGCTGATTGATGTCGGCTGGTTATCGGCGCAGCCGCTCATCGATGATTACATTGTGTCGGTGCGTGCAGGCGGCGTTGCGCACGATGGTGTGCCGATGCTTGGTGCGTTGCCGACGCTCAAGTGGCTGCGCGGCAGTCACATCGATGATCGCCATCCGCTTTCAGCGACTGGGCTTGATGGGCAGCTGGGTGAAATCGTGGTGTACGACAGTGTTTCGCATGAAATGCTGCCTGTGTTGGATGAGCGCTATGAGGGACGATTCACATACACCGTACACATGGGGGAAAGGTGATGAAGAAAGGATTTCAATCGATATTGTTTCCACCGGCTGATGATGCGCTCAGCGTGACGGCGTTGTCGAACATGGTGCAGCAGGCGCTGGTCGAAGACGGTCGTTTTGCGGATGTGCGCGTCAAGGGTGAAATTGGAACAATGACCCGCCCGGCATCGGGCCATCTGTATTTTTCACTGCGTGATGGTGACGCGATATTGCAGTGTGTGATCTGGAAATCAAAGGTTGCCTACGTGCGGCCGATCCCGCGTGAAGGCGAGATGGTTGTGGTGCGCGGCACGATCAAAACATACAAAGCGAAAAGTCAGTACCAGATGGATGCGAATTCGCTGATGCTGGTCGGTGCGGGCGATTTAAATGCCGAATTCGAAGAGCTAAAAAATCGTTTGCAGGCTGAAGGTATTTTTGATCAGCTGCGCAAGCGACCGATTCCACAGATGCCGCGCGTGATTGGTGTGGTGACGTCGTCGACGGGTGCGGCGCTGCATGATGTGATCAACGTGTTGAGCGGACGCTGGCCGCTGGTGGAGCTGATCGTTTCACCGACGCTGGTGCAGGGAGATGCTGCGCCTGCGCAGATCGTCGCGGCGATTCGGCGCGTTGAAAAAAAGTGTGATGTGATTCTGGTTGCGCGTGGTGGTGGCAGTGCTGAAGACCTTGCTGCGTTCAATGATGAGCGAGTGGTGCGCGCGGTGGCGACGGCGGTGGTGCCGGTGGTGAGCGGCGTCGGCCATGAAGTCGATATCACGCTTACCGATCTTGCTGCAGATCTGCGCGCGCCGACGCCGTCTGCCGGTGTGGCGCAGATGACGCCGCACATTGATGATGTGCGACAGAGTGTCGACGATGTAACGGAAAGCCTTGAACAGACCATGGATATTCGGCTGACGAATCTGCGGAGAGAGTTGTATGCGATGCGCAATGAACTCAGATTGCTGAGCCCGCAGCAGCGGCTGGCGATGTTGCACAGCCAGTATGCAATGCTGAAGATGCGCCTGGATCAGTCTGTGGAGCGTGTGTTGACGACGCGACGTGATCAGCTCTTATTGGCACAGGCGCGGCTTGATGCGCTCGATCCGCAGGCTGTGCTTGAACGCGGCTATGCCATCGTGTGTCGTGCGGACGGATCACTACTGCATTCGGTGGATGATTCACGCAGCGGAGATTCGCTTGTCGTCCGTATGCACGACGGTGAGTTTGGCGTTAATCGCGTATGACACGGCCGCCGAAAAGGTTCCAGGTAAACAATGGGGGCAGCAGTGCGACGATGGGAATCGGCAGTGCTGGAATTCCGACCATGAAAGACCAATTCAGCGCTGTGATTTGGCGCAGGGCAAGTTGTGCGAGTGTCAGCGATGTGCCATCGGGCAGTGCGATTTGGTATGCGTCCCCCCAGCGCAGAAAAAACCACAGTGCGATGGCGGTGCAGATGGTGGTGGTGAGCACGAGTGTGCCGATAGTGGCGAGCACGGCCTCGCCGAGTGTTTCGCAGGTGAGCGCTGCGGCGATTGCAGCGATGATGCATGCGCCGAGATAGAGGAGCGTGGTGTCACGGGTGAGCAGCGAAAGCACAGCTGTGTTGCCGCTTTGGCCGAAGAGCGAAAGCGAGGTCGAGACACCGCGCAGGAAGACGGCATCGGCGACCCACGCGGCAATGAATATGCCGGTGCCGAGGAGCGGCGGCAGTGCCTGATTGTCGAGGACAAAATAGCATGCAGCCAGCAGAGCGACACTCAAGAAGATGGCAATGGGCAGGCGTGCTGACTGGCTGGTGGCGAGTGCGTTGCTGTGCGCCTGGCCGGCGGCGTATTCGAGTGCGGCGTGCCAGACGTCGTAGCGTGCGCGGACGCCGGCGGCGAGATCAGCTTCGTAGGTGCGCAGCAGTTCGGCTGCAAAGCGATTCTGTCCGGCGACTTCGGCCCATGCTTCATAAAACGCAGTGAGCTGGCGGGCGGCAGGCAGGAAGGCGCGACTGGTGACGAGGTCCCACAGTGGGGTGCCTTGTGAGTGGGTTGGGATCGGCATCCCGAGGAGCACGGCGAGAGTGGGAGCGAAGTCGATGGCGCGGCCGAGCGTTTGTGCACCTCGCTGCACGCCGGCGCCGGCGAGTACGAGCGGCACGCGTGCGATGACGGGTTCTGTGCCGCCTTCTGCACCATTGGGAGCGCGACCGCGATCACTGACGATGACAAGCGTGTCTCGTGATAAGTCCATGGCGTGTGCGAGCGATTCGATGCGAATGTCAGCGGCGGCGATAGACATGGTGCGTTCCGCTTCATCACCGCGGATGCGTATTGCGTCGAGCACGGCGAGTTCGCCGACGAGCAGCCGTTCGGGCGAGGCTTGTGTGCGCAAAATCTGCAGCATTGCGGCGACGACGCCGGCGTCGTGCTGCACTGGATCTTCGTCATCGAACACATCGCCGAGGTGCGAACCCGAGGGAAATCGCGCGACGACGGAAGCGGATGCGAGCAGTGTTCCTGCGCTGCCCGAGTCGGCGACGCGTTCGAACAATGTGTCGAGATGTATGTTTGGTGGTGAGGCGTCGGTGACGCCGCCGTGGATTTCCGCCGATGCGCCTGAAAGGAGAGTAAGCCAGGCCGGGTTTGAAAATGTAGGTGTGTCGAGTTCGAGCGTCGCCTGTGCCCCGCGTATGCGCAGCGCCTGCATCGCGGGCATATCTTCGGCTTCACGTTCCGTGAGGCCGCGCACAACCAGCAGCACGATGCGGCGTGTTTGAGGTGGGCCGGCCTCACCTGCGGGTAGTGAAACGAGATAAGGGCTCGAATACGACACGTATGAATTCCAGAGACGGCCACGTAAATCCGACGCGAGCCATGCGCCGAGTGTGAGCAGCAATGCGAGCAGGGGGCCGAGCAGTCTTTCCATAGCCGGTACAATCACGGGCGCATGGCTCAGAAGAAAGATTTCCTCACGATCGCCGAACTTTCGCCCGCGGAATTATCCGACATCCTTGAATTGGCGCTGCGTTTGAAGCGTGAGTGGAAGTCTGGCGGCAATCCGCCCATGTTGAAAAACAAGGCGATGGCCATGGTATTCACCAAGCCTTCTCTGCGCACGCGCATGTCCTTTGAGATGGCGATGTTCGACCTTGGAGGCAAGGCGATGTACATCGGGCCGGACGAAGTGCAGCTTGGCAAGCGTGAGAGCGTGCCTGATGTGGCGCGCGTGCTGTCGCGATACGTCGACCTGATTATGGCGCGCGTGTTCGAGCACCAGGATGTGGTGACGCTTGCGCAATACGCAAGTGTGCCGGTGATCAATGGATTGTCGGATCATGAGCATCCGTGTCAGGCATTGGCCGATTTGTTGACGATTCTCGAGCGCAAGGGTTCGTTGAAGGGATTGCAGCTGACGTATCTCGGCGATGCGAACAACGTGGCGAACTCACTGGTGTACGGTGCAGTGATGCTTGGTGCCCATGTGACGGTTGCTGCGCCGCGCGGCTATGGTTTGTGGGACGAGGTTGCTGTGCATGCGCAGCGCTTCGCTGTGGCTAGTGGCGGGAGTGTGACGCAGGTTGAAGATGCGCGTGCTGGGGTCGAATCCGCAGATGTTTTGTATACCGATGCGTGGTACAGCATGGGACAGGAATCCGAAGCGGCGAAACGCGCGGCGATTTTTCCGCCGTATCAGATGAACCGTGCGCTGATGGACCTGGCGCGGCCGGATGCCATTGCGATGCACTGTCTGCCGGCGCATCGTGGGCAGGAGATCACCGACGATGTCGCGGACAGCCCGCAGTCGGTGTTGTGGGATCAGGCGGAAAATCGATTGCATGCACAGAAGGCGGTGCTGGTGAAGCTGCTCGTGCACTGACCCCCAGGACTGGTGGTGGGAATCTGCCGCCAGAACTTTTGGCGACTCACTTAGGCCTGAGGAATTGTGGCGTGTTGACAAGAGTGGACGGCGCGCCGAAACTTGTCGGCGTCGGGAGGCACAGGGGAGCCGTGACGGATATTTTGTGGATCGTGCAGCGTTTGAACGTGCGAGCGGTGGCCGATATCCTGCTCGTGGCGGTCGTGTTTTTCCTGCTGCTGCTGCTGGTGCGCGCGACGCAGGCGGTATCGCTGCTGCGCGGTTTGCTGGTGCTTGCGGCGCTTAGCCTGCTGCTTGGCACTTCATCACAGCTGCCGTTGTTCGGTGTGGTGGTGCGTACGGCGATTCCGGCGCTGCTCGTGGGCATTCCGGTTATTTTTCAACCTGAACTGCGACGTGCGCTTGAGCGGCTGGGGCGATTCAACGAAGTGATCGCGTCCCCGCGGCGGGGCGATTTCGAGGTGATGGTGCATCGCATCGCTGAGGCTGCGCAGCGGCTGGCGGTGAAGCGGCATGGAGCGCTGATCGTGATCGAGCGGGAGACTGGCTTGCAGGACCTTGTCGAGACCGGCGTGAAAATCGATGCGGGAATTACGCCTGAGCTGCTGGCGACGATTTTCTTTCCGAACTCGCCGCTGCACGACGGCGGTGTCATCGTGCGCGACATGCGCATTGCCGCAGCCGGCTGCGTGTTGCCGTTGACGGCGACGCAGTTCGAAGATGTACGCTTTGGTCTGCGTCATCGCGCTGGCATTGGCGTCACGGAAGGTACCGATGCGATTGCCGTGATCGTCTCTGAAGAGCACGGCATGATCAGTATTGCGCACAACGGCCGCATGATTCGGGGCGTCGATCCCGCACAAGTCGTTTCGGCGCTGCTGGCGTTGACACAGCCGAGCCTGGCGCGCGCCACGTCGGGCTTGTGGCTGCCGTCGTGGCTGCGCGGGCGCGGGCCGTGAACGAAGCCGTGAACGAAGCCGTGAACGAAGCCGTGAACGAAGCCGTGAACGAAGCCGTGAACGAAGTTTTTGGAGAGTCAAGGTAGAGAGCAAAAAAATTTGCTCTGCTGCTGTGCTATTTCATTGCATCTCGAACTTCACCAACGATTGCTGCGAATTCGGGGCTGCGCTGCAGATCCCATGTGCGGCGCAGCGGAAGACCGACGGCAATTTCTGCGGCGACGCGTCCGGGTCGGGGTGTGAGCACGACGACGCGATCTGCGAGGAAGACCGCTTCTGCGATCGAGTGAGTGACGAGCATTACGGTGGCGCCGGCGTCACGGCAGATGTCGAAGACCGACTGCGTCAGCGATTCGCGCGTAAACGCATCGAGTGCGCCGAAGGGTTCGTCGAGCAGCAAAAGCCGGGGATTCAGCACGAGTGCGCGTGCGAGTGCGACGCGCTGCGCCATACCGCCGCTGATCTGGCTGGGCAGTGCGTGTGCGAATTCGCGCAGGCCGACGAGGTCGATCATATAATCGACCTCGCCGGTGTCGCGGCGGTGCTGCAGATCGAGCGGCAGTGCGATGTTTGCGCGCACCGTGCACCACGGCAGCAGCGCCGCATCTTGAAACATCAAACTCACATCAGACGTCGGGCCGTGCACCGGTGCGTCGTTCAGCGTGATGCTGCCGCGCTGCGGAGATTGGAGCCCAGCGGCGATGCGCAGCAGCGTACTCTTGCCACAGCCGCTGCGACCGACGACGGCGGTGATTTCGCTGCGCACGACGCGCAGTGTGAGACGCTGCAGCGCTTCGACGCCGTTTGGATACACGTGGGTGACGTCTGTGATATTAAGCATTAAGTATTAGGCATTATTTTTTGAACATGGGTAACTACTCAGGCCCAAATCAGTATTTCCCGCAAAACACGCAATTCCTTCCCCCGACGGGCGAAGGAATCGCGTGTTTCGCGTTGGAAAAATGGCTGGTCTGACCTGAGCAGTTGCGAACACTGGCAAAAAAACGATTCAGCATGGGTGCGCGATTTAGGGCACAAATTCATTCGTGAAGAACGCAGTGGCGTCCGTCTTCTGCTTTACCTGGCCCATTGCGACGAGCACGTCCTGGGTTTTCGACCATGCGGCTTCGCTTGATGTGCCGAGTTTGTCACCCTTCATGAGTTCGATCGTCGCCATGAGCACGGCTTTCTGCGTGGCGTCGTCGGCCTTCAGTCCCTCGACATATTTTGTCGAAATCGTCATGGCCGCATTCGGATCGGCGATCGTGTCTGCAACGCCGCGCAGAATCGCCTTGACCATGCCGCGCACCAGCTCAGGTTTTTCTTTCATGGTTTTTTCGTTGGTCATGATGCCATTGGCGACCATATCGACCTGGTCGGACACGGCGAGCACATTCACCTTGAGGCCGTTCTGGCGCAGGACGACCGGCTCATTGACCATATAGCCGACGGCGGCGTCGACCTTGCCCTGCTGCACGGCGGCGGCCTGTGTGAAGCCAATTTCCTGTGTGTTCACATCGGACTCAGACAGGCCGTTCGCTTCGAGGAAGGCGCGCCAGCCCACGTAGGTAGCGCCGAAGAAGCCGGGCAGGCCGACAGTTTTCCCTTTGAGATCCTGCGGTGTGGCGATGTTTTTCTCTGCCAGGCTGAAAATAGCGATTGGGAATTTGCGGTACCACTGGGCGACATATTTAACTGGCAGGCCCTGCGCGCGTGCGAGCACGACCTGTTCGCCGCTGACCACGGCGAAGGGCAATTCGCCGGCGCCGACGAGTTTGACGCCATCCGTTTCGAACTTGTAATCGAATTCGATCTCGATGCCTTCCTGCGCGAAGTAGCCCTTGTCGATGGCGACGTAGTATGGCGCGTACTGTACGTTGGCGATATAGCCCATCGGCAGCCGCACTTTGGTGGCTGCGGTTTTGGCGGATGGTGCGGTTTGTGTGGCGCAGGCTGTGAGCAGCAGCGCAGCGATGGCGATGGAGGCAATTTTTATCAATTTCACTTCAATACCCCTTTTACAACCTATAACTTACAACTTACAAACTTAAACTTTAAAACTACAACTCACTAGAGTTTCGCAAACGCCGCACATACGGCGAAGGCTTCAGGAAAGCGCACCTCGATTTGTGCCGCGTACGACGGCGTGTTCGAGGCCGCGGATACCGGCGTGGATGGCCAGCGCCGTTGCGATGGTGGACACGATTGCGGCGAGTACGAGTGCGGTGTCGTAGAGGCCGGTCGCTTGGTTGATTAGAAAGCCGAGGCCGCGGTTGCTGCTGAGGAATTCACCGGTGAGCGCGCCGATCATCGACAGCGCGCCGGCGGTGCGCAGGCCGGCGAAAATGAAGGGCAGGGCGGCGGGCAGTTCGAGCCTGGTGAAGGTGTCCAGGCGGCTGGCGCCGAGCATGCGAAAGACGTCGTGCAGATGGGGGGGCACGCTGCGCAGGCCGCTGGTCACGTTGACGACAATGGGGAAAAAGACGATGAGTGCGCAGACGAGCAGTTTGGCGCCGTAGCCGTTGCCGAACCAGATGAAGATCAGCGGTGCAACGGCAATGAGCGGGACGCCCTGCGAGGCGATGACGAGCGGCGAGATGAGCCGGTCGGCGAAGCGTGAATGGGCGGCTGGATAGCCGAGCAGCAGAGCGGCTGCGGTGCCGAGGAGCAGGCCGGGCAGCGCTTCACCGGCGGTGACGGCGATGTGCAGCGGGAGTGTGCCGTCGGTGGTGCGGGTGATGAACGTCTCGGCGACGACGAGCGGCCCGGGCAGGATGAAGGGTGGGTAGCGCAGGCTGAGCAGGTGCCAGACGACGAAGAAGGCGACGAGGCCGATCAGCGGTGCCGCGCGCAGCAACAGCGCGTTGGTGGCGCCGGCTCGTTTTTGCGCTTCGATTTTGTCTGACTTGTCAGAGACGTACATCTGTGCCCTCGGTATAGGTGCTTCGGGGGCGATGTACGCAGATACAACGCTGCGCGGCTGCGATCTGCATGCACGAAAAGTATTCGTGGAACCGCAGTATTGCAGCAGTGCCTCGCTGAATGCAGCCGCTCGGCCATTCAATCCTCAGATCAAACGGCTACGTGCTGCGCCTTCTTTACATCCAGACTGTGACTGTCGGCTCCGGAGTTGCGCCGGATCATGCGCGCCTTTCAACACGCTCGTGGGCTGTACCACCGATCGGGAATTTCACCCTGCCCCGAAGGCTGATATGTGATTTTGAGTAACTACTCAGGCCTTAGATCATTTCCCGCGAAACATGTGATTTTTCCCTGCGGGCCTCCCTGCGGGGAAAGAATCGCGTGTTTCGCGTTGGCAAACTAGATGGTATGAGTAATTACGACTCTTTACTATTCAGTTAAGAGACTTTCAGGTCATTTTCAGGCCATTTTCAGGCCATTTTTCATGTCAATGACTTGGCGTGATGATAACCCAGATGCGCCCGTCTTTTTCCTCCGCTGCATAGATCGGCACTTTGTAAACGGCGGGGAAGGTGGGCTTGCCCGTCGTCAGGTCAAAGCGTGCGCCGTGGCGCGGGCAGACCACGCAGCCGGCGATGATTTCACCTTCGGCGAGCGGGCCGCCGTCATGCGTACAGATGTCACCGAAGGCGCGTACCTGGCCGGTGACGCGCGTGAGCGCGAGCGGCGTATCCTGCACATATAGCGCGAGGATACGCCCTTCCTGCACTTCGTCGGCTGCTGCCACGTTGATGGCTGCTGTCGTATTCATTCCATTGCGTCCTCCTGAACGCGGCCGCGATTGTAGCTGTGCGAGATTTCCCATGTGGCGTTTCTGAGCGCAGTCGGGGCAGAGCGCTGATTTTCACGCGGAGAAAACATGCTGGGGAAAGCGATGCCGTTTTTTGCCTTAATGCTCTGCCAGCCAGACCAATGCTCTGGAATGCTTCGGATTGCCACAACATCCCGCGCCTGGAGCTTGCGCCACAGCCCAGGGCCGCGCCTTCAGCACAAACCGTGGCTGAGCAGATTTCACTAAACGACGGGGGACGTCACCCAGACCGATGGTCTGGGCTAAGTTCCTGTCCATAAGTTTTGTCCGGCAGATTCGCCTCCCCCGCTTTGCAGGGGAGGCGAATCTGCCGCCAGAACTTTTGGCGACTCACTTAGGGCTGCGTCGCGCCGTTGGCGCTTTTTCGACGGAACGTGAGCGCGCCAACGGCGCGATCCACCGCGGCAGACCAGCGGCCAGCCCCGGGTGATGGCAGGGCGACGATGCGTTGTCAAATTTCGCCCCCAACGGCGGATACGCGCCTCGGGTGGTGGTGAAAATCCCGGCGGGTATCATTACGCGCATTGTGAGTGAGCTATTGCCTTGGATTGCGTTCAATGTGTTCGTGCTCGTGCTGATTGTGTTGGATCTCTTCGTGTTTCAGCGTAAGGCGCACGCAGTTTCGGTGCGAGAAGCGGCCTTGATGAGTGCGATGTGGATCGGCGTGGCGCTCGCCTTCAACGGCTTCGTGTATTTGTGGCATGGGCGCACTGCCGCCTTCGAATTTCTCACCGGCTACCTGCTTGAGAAATCACTGAGCGTTGACAATCTATTCGTATTCCTGGTGGTGTTTTCGTTCTTCCAGGTCGATGTGCGCTATCAGCGGCGCGTGTTGCAGTGGGGCATTCTTGGGGCGCTGGTGATGCGCGGCGTTTTCATCGCCGTCGGCACCACAGTGTTGAGCCTTTTCCACCCGATCATTTACGTATTCGGGGCGTTTCTGCTGTATACGGGCGTGAAGCTGGCGCGCGGTTCGGACGACGAGGCGGGCGACTTGCACAGCAACCCGGCGATTCGCCTGATCCGAAAATTTTTGCCGGTGACGGACGGCTATCGCGGCGAGAAATTCTTCGTGATCGAGGCAGGCCGCCGCATGGCGACGCCGCTGCTGCTGGTGCTGGCAGTCATTGAAACCACGGATCTGTTGTTCGCCGTCGATTCGATTCCGGCGGTGATTGGGGTGACGCGCGACCCGTTCATCGTTTATTCGTCGAACGTGATGGCCATTCTGGGCCTGCGCGCGCTGTATTTTCTGCTGGCGGGCGTGATGGATCGCTTTCACTACCTGCGGCATGCGCTCGCGGTCATTCTGGTATTCGTCGGTGCGAAGATGCTGACGGAGGATTGGCTGCTCGAGGGCATGCTGCACATTCACAAAGAACAGCTCGTGATGGCGACGCTGGTGCTCATTGTGGCGTCGCTGGCGGCAGGCATCATCGCCAGCCTGGCGCGGCCTGTGCAGAGTAAAGAGTAGAGAGTACACCCTCTACTCTTTATTTTTGTAACTACTCAGGCCCAAATTAGTATTTCCCGCGAAACACACTATTCTCTCTCCCGAAGGGGGAGAGAATAGTGTGTTTCGCGTTGGAAAAATGGCTAGCCTGAGTAGTTACTTATTTTTACTCTTTGCTCTTTATTCTTTGCTCTTTAACTGGGTGCATTCGCCAAAAGGGGCGATTTGGTCATCCGCCATCGCGTGCGGCCCATCGTCGGGAAATCCCTCGAAACGCGCTATCTCCCTCCCCCGAAGGGGGAGGGAGATAGCGCGTTTCGAGATTCCAATCAGTGCTGATCGCCGGCGGTCGAAAGTTTGCCCCTTTTGGCGAATGCACCCCTTTAACTCCTCGTCAGGGAATCGTGACCTTCAGTGTGCCGACGTCGAGCACCTGGCCGGCGACCGTTTGCCATACCTTTGGCTTGCCACTTTTGTCGGTGATCACGGCATTTTTGCCGACGGGGTCGCCGACGACGATGACATATTCGCCCGGCGGCATGGGGAAGGATTTGAAGGCGCCGTCGGTGCTGGTGACCGTCCAGGGGCTGGAGGCGGTATTGACGACGTAGATGCCCTCGCCATTCTGGCGCGTCACTGCGGCGAAGAAGACCTCGATCCGGTCGAACGGAGTGGTTCCGTCGGCGTGCATGACCGCGCCTTTCACGGCCGATTCAGCTGCGCCGGGCGTCGGTGGAATGACCGGGCTGGCCATTGGCGACTTCAGCGGCGAGATCAGCGGGGGCGGTGAGCTGCAGGCGGCGAGCGCAGAGACTGTTGTGATCGAGAGAACGAGCGCGAAAAAAAACGATTTACTAGCCATATTTTGCTCAGAATTGTGCGTTTAAGGGCACCTTTGCGGAGTTTACCCGAACGGGTAATGTGCGAAAGCACTTGTAACACCTAGGATAACGCTCGTCAAGGCTCAACGCTGTGCGCCCGGTATTTGTTCCGATGTGCTGAGCGTGCGGCCTGCGGTTAAAAATCACGAGGAGTATTTAAGATCATGCAGAAACGTAAGTTGATGACGGCCATCGCTGTCACTGGTTCGCTGTTTGCGGCGACCACGCAGGCACATGCCGATACCGGCTACACGGCGACATTTTCGACCTCGATCACGTACATGAACGTGGGTGCCAGCAGCGCCACGATTTCGCTGACGTATTACGCAGCAGGCAGCTCGACGCCCATCAGCGTTCCGCAGCCGAACCTGGCCGCCGGCGCCGCCACGTCGATCTCGGCGGGCAGCATCAGCGAACTCCCGAGCGGCTTCCAGGGCTCGGCTGTGCTTTCGTCGGATCAGCCCCTCGCCGCCACCGCGGTGCAGGTGTCGACCGGCGCTGGCACTGTGGTGAAGAACCGCCCGCTGTCCAACGGCTTCGCCGAGGGATCCAGCAGCGTCCTGATCGCCACGATCCTCAAGGATCGCTACGGCGTGACGACGCGCTTCGCGGTGCAGAACGCGCACACGGCTGACGTCGACGTCGCCGTTGAAATCAAGGGCACGGATGGTTCGACCTTTAACTACAACTATCCGAGCATCCCGGCTGGCTCGTCGAAGCACGTCGATGTGGGTGACTTGGCGGAGATCCCCGCCGGCTTCAGCGGTTCGGCTACAGTGACCGCCCATGAGCATGGCACCAGCACTGCTGCTCCGATCGCCGCCACGGCGATGGAACTCGGCACGGGCGATGCCTACGCTGCGGCCTTCGAAGGTCTGACCAGCGGCGCGGAGACGGTGTACATGCCGTCGGCCATGTGCAAATACTACGGCTACTCGAGCTTCTACGCGGTGCAGAACACCGGTGCGAGCGCGACGAACGTGACGGTCACCTACAAGCAGGGTAACGCGACTGTGGCGACCGCTTCGGCGACGATCGCCGCTGGTTCCAAGAACTCCTTCCTGACCTGTGCGGATGGCTTCCCCGAAGGCCAGAGTGGTTCGGCTGTGATCAGCGCAGACGCGGGCGGCACCGTTGTGGCGCTGCTCAAAGTCAACGGCAACGGCCTCACCGCTGTGACGCCGGCGAACGCGACCGGCGCGGCCAAGCTGGCCCTGCCCTACGTGCGCTGGACGCCCCAGGCTGTATTCGACGCCGGCACCCGCCAGCGCGCTTACATCGCCGTGCAGAACGTCGGCGGCGCCGCAATCGCTGCCGGTGCTGTGACTGTGAAGTACACCGACGCCTCCGGTGCGACGGTTGCGACGCAGACGCTCGGCGACCTTGGCGTTGGTGCGAAGCAGTCGATCAAGTTCATGGATGTCGGTGGCGACAACGACTTCGGCTATGTCGCTCCGAGCACCTATGGTGGCGGCGCGGTCATTGAAGGCCCGGTCGGCAGCCAGCTCGTTGCGGTCGTCCGCATCCAGTCGAAGTCGGCGGATGGCACGATCAACTACGGCGAAGACTACAACGGCATCCCGGTCGTGGCTGCCCCGTAGTATTCGCAGACCGCACTGTAAAGCCTGACATCAGGGGGCGGCGCTCGAAAGAGCGCCGCCCTTTGATGTTTTCCGGTGGTGAGCGCGCGCCGGATCTGTCGATTGCATCTGTGCCCGTGGAAAAATACCGCGTCGTAATCGTGGGCTGGGGGAGAAAGTACTTACAGCGCCGTCGTCCACAAGCTTTGCCTTGACGCCCTACTTGGCTGGGTTCACGCGCACGATGTGCAGGCGTGAAGATCCCACGAAGCGAAAATCAGCGCGACGCGTGGCGAAATATTCGTCCACGGCGGCGCGACAGCCGGACCAGTCGTCGTAGTCGTCGATCACGAGGCGGCCGCCGACGGCGAGCTGCGGGGTGATGCGTTCCAGGCATACTCGTACCGATTCGTACCAATCCCCGTCGATGTGGGCCAGAGCGACCGGTTCGGTTGGGTGCAGGGTATCTTCGAAGCGGCCCTCGATCAGTTCGACGGCGTTGTTTTCGACGGCGAGGCCCATCTCGCGGAAGGAGATGGCGACGCGGCTGCGTAGATTATCGAGGTAGCCGTAGTAAGTTTGTCCGCCGGGGCCTGTGGCGCGTCCGGATTTGATAATTTCGTAGCGTTGGTGGACATCTGCGTCGTCTTTGTCGGAGGGAGGCGGGATCATGTCGAAGACGTCGTAGACGCGCAGGGGGCGGAGGGGGGCTTTGGCGTCGGCCATGACGATGGCGGAGCCGCCGAGGGCGCAGCCGGCTTCGATAACCTGGCCGGTGATGCCTTGTTTTTCGATTGAGCGGATCTCGGTGTGCAGCTCGGTGAGCGCGGCCCAATCCAGGAAGGTCAGGCCGGCGCGGCGCACACGGCCGACGATGGGTGGATGTGAGAAGCGTGCGACGGCTCGCTGCATCTGGCGCGATATTTTCTTCAAACGCTGGTTGTTCATTGCTACTTCTTTGTCCTCATTGCTGTACAGTAGCATTCGCATAGGCAGTAAGCCATTGTTCTACTACGCGGTCAATGGAGTAATCTTTGGCCAGTTGTCGTGCTGCAAAAATAATGCGCGCCCGCAGTTCTGGAGCAGCGCGCAGCGCAGACAACGTTGCTGCGAGCGATTGCGGGTCGCACACCGGCGTCAGCAGGCCGGTCTGTTCATGTCGAACGAGTTCGGTGGTTCCTTCAATCGCGGTGGCGACGACGGGTGTGCCGCAAAGCATCGCTTCGAGAATCACCGTCGGCAGCCCTTCCCACAGCGATGAGGAAGCGAGGCAGTCCATCGCCGCGTAGACCGCGTGCATAGCTGTGCGCGCGCCGTCGAGGATGACGAGGTCCTGCATATCGTGGGCGGCGATTTCGCGTTCGAGCGCTTCACGCTGCTCGCCGGCGCCGACGATGCGAAACTGCACGTCCGGCATCGTCTCGCGCAGGGCGGCGGCGGCGGCGAGCAGATCGAAGAGGCCCTTTTGTGGAGACAGGCGGCCGACGGTGCCGATGATGAAGCGTTCGGCTGGCCAGCCGAGTTCGGCGCGCGCGTCGGCGCGGCTGGGTGGTTTTGCGGCGAAGCGGTTCAGTTCAACGGCGTTGTGAATGGTGATGGGGCGGCGCCGCAGCAGCTGTGCTGTGGCGCGAGTGGCCAGCTCCGCTGTGATGCCATCAGTGATGCCGGTTTCGAGCGCGAAGAAGAACGGTGCGGCGATGCGCGTGAACAGGAGCCGGCGCAGCGGGCGGGCGCGCCATTCGGGCTGATTATGAATGGAGCGGATCAGTGCGTGCGCATGCACTGTGTGCTGGAGCGCGATCGCGGCGAAGTCGCCGAATTCCTGCTGGCTGTGAATTACATCGAAGCAGTATCCGGTGAGGGTGGACTGCAGGCCGGCGATGGCGGCGGCAAAATTGCGCAGTGGTGCGTCCTGTGATTTCGGTGCGCCGCTGAAGGTGCGAATGCCGGCATCTTCCAGCGCGCGTGTGCTGGCTTTTTCACGCGGCGTGCCGAAGCGCCACAACCCGGCCACGGCCACGTCGACGCCGTGGCGCACGAGTGCGCGGCTCAGATCGAGCGTATAGCGCTCGACGCCGCCGAGCAGCTCAACGTCGAAGCCGGCGCAGATTTGCAGAATCTTCATGGCAGCCGCCCGCTCGTGCGCAGATCCGCACGGATGAGTTCCATCGCCGTGTTCGCCGATGCGCGCAGTGCGGCGGCGGCGGCCGTCACCTGCACGTGCAGTGCGGCGCGCGCGTTCCACGTGTTCATTAATAGATGCAGCAGCTCGTCAGCGTTCAGCGCACCGATATCGGCCACGTGCGATTCCACACCAGCCATACGCATGATGCCGCGCGTCTTGTGCAGATAGCCGATGGCGACGACGGGCACGCCGGCGCTGAGCGCAAAGATATTGCTGTGCATGCGTGTGCCGATGAACACATCCATCGAGGCAATGGCGTTGCGAATCTGCTCGACCGTCATTGGTTCGTCGAGCATATCCGCCTCGGCGCCGGTCGCGCGCATTTCTTTGGCGACGCGCTGCGCTACGACGCGGTCGTCCTGCTCGATCGTCGGCCCGGTCACCTGTGGAAAGAAAATCAGCTGCGCGTTCGTCTGCTGCATGAATACTGTGAGGGCGGCAGCGAGCGCATGTTCGTAGTTTGCTTGTGCATCGAACGACTGATCCTGTGCCGCCCAGTTCAGCACAGTGACGCCGACGCGCGCGCGGCCGTCGTTTTGCGCGATCCCGTGATTCCGCAGCCAGTCTGCGCCGGCGGTGGCATTGGCTGGCGGCAGGGCGAAGGCCATGTCGGCGACTGGGGCGTACCGTTCGGTGCGCACGCCGATGCGCCGCATTGCGTCGAGCGAAATCGGCTCGCGCAGCATGGTGATGCGCGTGCGGTTGAGAACCCAGCGCAGCGCACGTTCCTGCCAGCGCGCTGTGAACGGGCCGATCGACTGCGGCAGCATGTAATGCGGCGCGCCGCTGAAGACGGCGTAGGCGATTGTGTACATCGTCAGCAGCAGCGGCATGCCGATGCCGCCGGTGCTGTATAGAAAGCCACCCGGTTTACTCACCGCGAGATCGGCGTCGAAGAATGCTTCGATGCTTGCGCGCTGCATCGATGACATGAATGGGAAAATGCGCCGCCGTGCGACGCGGTACACGAGCAGGCTGAGCAGCGACGCAGGCAGAAAAATTGCCAGGTTGCGCAGATTCCACGTGGAGCGCGTCCCGGCGCGCGTCGATTTGACCCAGTGCAGGATCGATGGAACGACGCGCTCATCGCCCGAGTGGCTGCTCGGGTCGTCCATGGACAGCGTGATTTCTGCGCCGGGAAAGGCGGCGCGCAAATCATCGAGCGTGCGATCGGTCAGCGCAGCATCGCCGGCGTTGGCTGATGAGTGGATGTTGATGACGAGGAGATTCATGCTGCGTTGCGTGTGAGGGGGGGCCGGCGCGTCGACCAGAGCGCACCTGCGGCGTACAGGCCGAGGAGCATGAGCTCTATGATGATTTGCGACCATGCCGCGCCGACGGCTGCAAAATGCGGGATTAGCAGCAGTGATGAGGCAAGGCTGACTACGGCGACGACCGCCTGCAGTCCGAGCCGCACCATCTGCTGCCCGCGCGAGAGCATGACGGCTGCGCAGACATAGCTGACAGCTTTCAGCAGCGGGATCAGGCTCATCAGGTGCACGAAAGGCAGCGCGGCGACGTACTGTGCACCGAAGATCGTGCTGATGAGCAGATCCCCTTTCCACAGCAGTGCGATGGCTGCAGCGATGCCATAGGCGAACGCGCAGGATGTCATTGCCGCGACGATGCGGCCGTAGTTTTTGTCGCCGAGCGAGCGGTTCAGCAGTGGCAGGCCGACGGAGAACATCAGATTCGGCACAATGTAGGTGAATGCGATGACGGATAGGGCTGGTTTGAAGAGGCCGGCTGCTGCACCGCCAGCGATGGCGCCGAGCACGGCGATGCCGATGAGCGAGTAGATGTTCGCCACCATGTCGGATGCGATGAATACCCATGCCATGCGCAGCAGTTCGCGTATGCGCGGCTTAGGCCGTGCGCCGCCGCGCAGTGCTATGGAGTAGGCAGCGGCGAGGATGACTGCGTTGCCGGTGGCTTGTGCGAGCAGCACGGCTCCGATCGAAATCGTGTTTTGCGTGAACAAATAAAACAGGGCGATGAAGAGCGCCGGCCCGGCTGCTTCGAGTATGGCCAGTCTGAGGTTCTGCATGCGCGCACGCAGCGAGGCGAGGCCGGTGCGTGTAAAGCCGTCGAAAATGATGGCCACGCAGCCGAGCAGCAGATTGACTTCGCCGAGGTTCGAATTCGACCAGGCAAGCGCGGCGATGGCGATGATCACCAGCACGGCGCCGATGAATTTCACGTATAGCACCTGCCATGCGCTTGCGAGCAGCCCGCCCGGCTGCCGGCTGCCGTGGTGGATCAGCCACGTGTCGAGGCCGAGGCCGAGCAGGTTCGACAGCAGGCCGATGCTGGCCATCAGTGTGGTGTAGCTGCCATAGCGTCCGACGCCGAGCGCGCGTGCGATGAGTACGCCGCCAAAAGCAATCAGCAGGTTTGCGGAAGTGGAGCCCACCACGGCGACAGCCACACCGCGGATGAAGCGGGTGACGGCCGAGGGGGCATCAGGCGAGCTGGTCAAAGGTGCAAGGCTCGAAGGGGCATCGTTCGGTGTGTCTGACATGACCAGCTACGCGGTTTGCGAGTATAGCGCAGCCCACTTCTCGGCCAGCACCTCCCAGCGATAGAGCATGCGCCGTTCACGCGCGCCGGCGGCGAGTTGTGCGCGCAGGGCGTCGTTTTCGAGCACGCGCGCGATGGCGTCGGCCAGCGCCGCGGCATCGCTTGGCGAGACGAGCAGGCCGGCCTGGCCGTCGCCGAGCATCTCGCGCCGATCCCCGACGTCGCCGGTAACGACGGGCACGCCGGCGGCGAGGCTTTCGACGATTTTCAGCGGGCTGCGCGCGCGCATGGCGTCTTCGTCACGCACCGGATCAACCGAGCAGGCGGCGCCGGCGAGGAGTGTGCGGGCGCGTTCGCGCGGCACGCGGCCGCACCAGGTGACGCGGTCGGAGATGCCGAGTGCCTGCGCGCGTGCTTGCAGCGCCGGCCGGTCGTCGCCGTCGCCGACCATGAGCAGATGGCTGCCTGGGACGCGCGCGGCCACTTGTGCGAACGCATCGAGCAGCAGGTCGACGCCGTGGGCGACGGTGCTCATTGTGCCGACGTAGGCGACGCAGCGCGGATTTGTTTTGATGGCGGCGTCGGCTGTGGCGTCGGCTGTGGCGTCGGCGCCGTTGGGGATGTAGGCGATGCGGTCGGTGGCGATGCCGGCGCGCAGGAATCGTTCGTACAAAAAGCGCGTATTGACGGTGACGCCGTGCGCACCGTGCGGCAGGTGGCGTTCCCACCAGTCGACGCCGGCGCGCAGCAGCGGGCTGCTCATGCGGTTGGCTTCGACTTCGAGGTCATCGCAGTCGACGAACCAGGGTATGTGCAGGACATGCGCGGCGAGCCAGCCGGCGGCGCCGTTGATGGGCTGGGGCTTGCAGATGTGCAGCACATCCGGGCGCAGGGCGATTGCTGCGCGGGCGAGGGCGATAACAGCGTGCAGCGCAACCTGCGCGAGTTTTGGGCCGCCGAAAAAGCGCCGTGCGCCGGGCTGGCCGTAGACGTGCATTTGGGCGACGTGATGAATCTGCACGCCGTCGCGAGTGAAGCTGCGCTCGGCGGCGTCGAGGCGGTCGTAGGTTGGATGCAGCAGCAGCAGGTGCAGCTCGTGGCCGTGGCGCGTCAGTTCGCGTGCGACGGGCAGCCAGCGCCCGAGCGGGCTGGCGTTGTCGATTCCGGACGTGCAGAGAAATGCGATGCGGGTGGGGGAAGGGCGACCGCGGACTGCGGACTGCGGACCACCGATCGCCGTCCATCGTCGGCGGTCGACCGTCGGCGGTTGGCCTTCCCTGAGGCGTGCCATGGAATCATCACGCGTGTTATGCATTGCGGGCGGCCGCGGCGCGTGCGAGGCGCGCCTGTTCAGCCGGCGAGATGGCCTGCGGTGAAACGGCGAGTTCCTCGATCAGGCTCACCATCGGCTTCCACGAGGACGATTCCTTGCCGCGGCGGATGTGCTCGATGTAGCCGGGTGCCAGGTTGTCGCGGTAGAAATGCAGAATGGCATCGGCAAGCGCATGCGGGTCGTTGGCTTCGACGAGCAGGCCGTTGTGGCCATCCTCGATGACGTCGGCCATGCCACCGACGCGGGTGGCGATCATTGGGCGTTCGAAGCCGATGGCGAGCTGGGCGACGCCGCTTTGGGTGGCTTCGAGGTACGGCATGGCGACGACGTCCGCGGCGGAGAAGTATTTTGAGAGCTGGTCGTTCGGCACGTAGCCATTGATCAGGTGTACTTTGTCGGTGAGGCCGAGCGCCTCGATTTGTGCACGGTATGGGCGTTCGTCTTCCCAGAATTCGCCGACGACGAGCAGCTGGGTGGGCAGTTCTTTGTTGACGATCGCGAGCGCGTCGATCAGGCTTTTGAGCCCTTTATAGCGGCGCACGAAGCCGAAAAAGAGCACGACGCGGTCGTCTGGATTGAGCGAGAGCGCGGCGCGCGCATCGTTTTTTTGCAGTGGTTCGCGGCTGAAGACGTCGTAGGGCGGGTGCAGTGTGCCTTTGATGTATGCGCGCGGCAGGGCACGGCGCAGCAGGGCGAAGTCCTCTTCGCTCATGACGACGAATGCGTCGCCGCGGCGCAGGATGCGCTGGGCGAGGAACCAGTCCAGCACGCCACCGTCCGGTGCAATCAGGTGGTGACAGAGGAAAAGTATTTTCGTCTTCGTGTAGTAGCGCAGCAGACGCGTCAGCATGAAGAGCATGGGCGAAAAGAACGGCGTCCACCACTGCAGGATCACGAGGTCTGGTTTTTCCTGCTGCATGATACGGAAGGCTTTCCACCAGGTAAGCGGATTAAGTGGCGTCAGCACACGGTCGCTTTCGATGCGCAAAACGCTGGAGTCGTCGCTCGGATCCATGGCCGTGTTGCCAGGGTAGAGCCACTGCGGATATTGCTTCAAGTACGAAATGAAGCGCACCGAATGGCCAGCCTCGCGCAGGTGCTTTACGAGCAGCGTCGTGTAGTGGGCGATGCCGCCGCGAAACGGCCAGGTGGGTCCGACGATGCTGATCTTCAAAGTATGGCTATTGTAAGGAGGATCGTAACGCTCAGGCCAGCCAATTTTCCAACGCGAAACACGAATTTAGATCTGAGGTAACTACTCAGGCACAAATCAGTATTTCCCGCGAAACACACTATTCTCTCCCCCGAAGGGGGAGAGAATAGTGTGTTTCGCGTTGGAAAAATGGCTGACCTGAGTAGTTACGGAAAGTCGAAAAGTGTTCCGAGTTCCCGAGTTCCGATGTCCTAAGTGAGTCGCCAGAACTTATGGACAGGAACTTAGTCGCACGCAGTCGGCGCCGGGCGAATTTGTTACGCCGCGATGCAGTGATAGATGCGATCGGGGTCGATGCCCATGCGGGTGCTTTCGGCTGGCGACGACAGGTCGGCGGTGACATATTCGCGCGCACGGAAGCCGGCGGCCTCGATGCGCAGCGCAAAGTCGTCGCCGTAGATGCGCACATGATCGTGCTGGCCGAAGCGGCGTTCGCGTTCGACTGGATCGGTCAGCGCCGGATCTTCGATGGTTTCGCCGTGTCGCTGCGGGACGAGCAGGATTGCTTCACCGCCGACGGAGAGCACGCGTCGAAATTCACGCAGCGCCCGGCGGTCGTCCGGGACATGTTCGAGCACGTGGCTGCAGTACACCAGGTCGAATGACGCGTCTGGATATTGAATGTCGCACACGTCCATGCGCACCATGGCGTCGCGCGCGTACAGGTCGGCGCTCAGATAATCGAGGTTGGGCATGCGGCGCAGCTTGTCGGCGAATCCAGGTTCGGGGGCGATATGCAGCATGCGGCGACGTCTGCCGGCGATGTCGATGATTGAGCTGTGCAGGAAGCGCCAGACCAGTCGATGGCGTTGCAGCGACCAGCACATCGGGCACCAGTGGAGGAAATCGCGATTCAGTACGAGGAATCCGCGCAGATCGCTTTCGCACACTGGGCAAAAGTGACTCTGCCCGTAAAAGAGCTTCCTGCGCAGCGCGCTGGGCAGGCGTCGAAGCCCGCTGCCTACGACGAAGTCGCGCGCGCGGCGGATGGTTTCCGTGGATTGGAGTGCGGCCTGGATTCGATCTCGCATTTTTTACCGTAGCCTGAAAATTCGTACGCCTTCCGATGCGTATACCAGCTCAAAGCTCGGGTTTCGCCGCAGCACGGCGTCGTCGATGTGATCGGCGACATCAGGGCCGGGCGCGGCGCCGGCGCCGAGGTACACGTAGCTGATTGCGGCGTTGCGCAGGCGCTGCAGGTTTTCTGCCGTGGTCAAGTCGACGGTCAGCGGCGTCGAGTCGGTGAGCTTGCGGCCGCGCAGTGCCGCAGCGAATGCGTTGGTGTTTTTATAAAAATTCGGCTGTTCCCACTTTTCACTGCCGTAGGTCATTGGCGGCAGGTTGGTCCAGCGGCCGGTCATTTGTGTGAGCCACCAGCCGGCGTCGGTGCCGGCGATGACGGAGCCGCCGTAGCCTGGAAACGTATTGACGACAAAGCGGGCGTCGGTGGCGGTGTTTTCACGAATCCAGACCATCGCGCGTTCGTCGGCTGGGGTGAGCATCTGCTGGCGCAGGTCGAGCACGCTGGGCAGCCAGCTGGTGCCATAGACGCACAGGGCGGCGACGCCGAAGGCGGTGACGACGTCGGCGGTGCGCTGCGTCCAGCGTTTAGCAATACCGGCGAGTGCGTCGAGTATTTCGACGAGTGCGTAGGCTGCCAGTGGCGTGAGCGCTAAATAGAGCGAAAGGTAGGCGGTGAACTGTTCGACGACGCCGGTGCCGGGCAGCCCGAGCGTGCGCGGGGTGACGAGCAGCAGGATCAGCAGCGCCCAGCCCATGAGGAAGGCGGCCTCCCAGCGCCGCCGCAGGGTAGCGAGGAGCACGCCGAGCGCGGCGAGCGCCAGCAGCCAGCCGCGGATGAAGAGCGGCGCGATCGCGCCGAGCGCTGCGGCGGCTTCTTGACGCTGTACGCCGGACGCGCCGGTTGCCATCATGCTGGTGTTGCGCACAAGGCCTGAGTTGAGCGTGTTCAGAATCCATGGCGTGGCGACGAGCAGCGCAGCCGCAGCTGCACCGGCGGAGAGCACCAGTGCGAGCAGCGCACGTCGATTCGTTCCGACGCGTGCGGTGGCCAGCAGCAGATATACCGCGACCGCGACGGCGGCGAACATCAGGACGATGTAGTGCGTCAGCATCAGTGCCGCTAGCAGCAGCGCGGAGATCGCCGCCATGCGCAGCAGCATCGCGCGCCGCGCCGTGCCAGAGATCGCCGCCTCGATCAGTTCGAACCAAGCGACCAGCAGCACGATGAGCACTTGGTGTCCGGTCAGCTGGGTATAGCGGCCCCAGTTGACGAACCACGCCGGCATCAGATTGGCGAATCCGGCGAACGCCGCCGCCCATAGTCCGATGCGCCGGGCGGCGGCACTGCGTTCACCGTGCGCGCCCATAAACAGCCGGCTCGCCAGCAGATACATCAGTGGTGCCGTGAGCGCGTTGAGCAGCTGGCCCACCAGCACGAGGCTGCGGTTGACGCCGATGCCGCTGATCCATGAAAAGAATGCGACGTTGGCGTGAAAGCCGAAGTGGTAAGTAAGGGTAGTGAGCGGTGCGTAGGGCTGCCAGCTGTCGAACAGGCCGCCGCGTTCGACCAGCAGCCGTGCGATGAGCGTGTGGTGGACCGAGTCACCGAACATGCCGGCGTTCAGATCGCGCACCATGTAGAGATGCATAACGATGGCCAGCGCGGAGATGGCGGCAATGGCCGGCAGGTCGCTGCGCAGCAGGGCCGCGGCGTTCGGGCGCGCTGGTTTCGTGCGAAAAAGCGCGGCCGCCAGCGCGGCGATTCCGACGACTGCGTAGCCGATGGTGGCAGCGCCGCTCCAGCGCAGCCCAATCAGGTCGGTGATGTAGAGCAGCAGCGGCGGCAGACAGATGCCAATGCCGACGGCTGCGGCAAGTCGCTGTCCGGGCGTCAGTGGGCGTGCGTCGGACGGCCACAGCCATGCCAGCACAGCCAGTCCTGGGATGAGCCAGAGCAGAAGCGCCACGATCGCGGCAGCGGTGAATTCGACAGCGTGCGTCATCGTCGTTCTGTCTGAAAATCAACGGCGATCGGCGGCAGTCGGCATGTAGTCGCCTTCGATCCACGATGAGCCGTCGGGGCGGGTTTCTCTTTTCCAAACCGGCACGATCTGTTTGAGCCGGTCGATGCCGAAGCGGGCGGCTTCGAAGGCGCCGTCACCGCGGTGACCGGCGCTGACGGCGACGGCGACGGTGGGTTCGCCCAGCGCCATCACGCCAATGCGCTGCACGAGCGCAATTCCGTGGATGCCGGCGAACTGCGCGCGCATTTCGTCGGCGATTTGTTGCAGCTTTGCCACGGCCATTTCCTGATAGGCCTCGTATTCGAGCTGCTCGGTAATTTCGTCACCGGTGCGGCCGCGCACCGTGCCGGTGAACAGCACCACTGCGCCGTCGAGTGGCGTGGTGATGGAGGTTTGCAGCGCGTTCAGGTCGATTGGCGCGCGGGTGATGTCGAGCAGGGTGGGGAGCGTGGAATTCATGGCTTCAGCCGCCGCTGACCGGCGGGAATAGCGCCACTTCGTCGGAAGCGCGCACGGTTTCGTGGTCGAAGGCGAATTCGCGGTTGACGGAGACGACCGAGCGTGCGGCCAGTTCGGCCAGCTGCGGGTGCGCCTGGCCGACGCGGTGTCGCAGTTCGGCGACGGTGATGTCTTCGGTCAGGTCGATTTCGATGTCGGCGCGGCCGGCTCGTTCCTTCAGGGTGGCGAATAGTCGAATGTGCATGGGCTGGATCAACGATGCCAATTGCCGCTTTTGCCGCCGCTCTTGGCGAGCAATTGTATCTGTTCGATCACGATGCCTTTGTCGAGCGCCTTGCACATGTCGTAGATCGTGAGTGCGGCGACGGATACGGCTGTGAGCGCTTCCATTTCGACGCCGGTGCGCCCGTGGCACTCGACATGGCTGCACACGAGCACCTCGCCGTGCGATTCGTGTTCGATCAACTCGCAGGTGATTTCGATTTTCGTGAGTGCGATCGGGTGGCAGAGCGGGATGAGCTCGCTGGTGCGTTTGGCGGCCATGATGCCGGCGATGCGTGCGGCGCCGAGCGCGTCGCCTTTTTTGAGGTTACCGGCGCGCAGAGCGGCGAATGCTGCGAGCGGCATGTGCACGTGTGCCTCGGCGTCGGCGGCGCGGCGTGTTTCGTCCTTGGCGCCGACATCGACCATGTGCGCTTCGCCGGCGGCGTTGAGATGAGTCAGGTCCATGGACTTCAGCCTCCGATTTCGCTCATGATGCGGTTGAGTGGGATGACGCCGGCACCGAGTTCGTGGCCCCAGGGTTTGTGCAGGATGGCGCTGCGCATGAGTTCGGCCAGGTCGTCTGCCTGTGCACCGCGGCGGAGCGGCGTCTTCAGGTCGATTTCGCCGTCTTTGAGCAGACACAGGCGCAGCGTGCCGTCGGCGGTCAGCCGGACGCGGTTACAGCTGGCGCAGAAGGGTGCGCTGACCGGGCTGATGAAGCCGACGGCGCCGGGCGCGCCGGCGAGGCGGTAGATACGCGCTTCGCCGTCGAGGTGGCCGTCATTTTCGGGGGTGAGTGGGCCGAGTTCGCGCTCGATGCGTTCGATCATCTCGGCGCTGGTGACGATGGTGGCCTGCTGGAATTCGGCCACGTCTGCGAAGGGCATGACTTCGATGAAGCGGAATTGCCAGGCATGCTGCAGCGTAAGCGCGGCGAGGGGGGCAATATCGTCTTCGTTGAAGCCGCGGATGACGACGGCATTGAGTTTGATGGGCGTCAGGCCGGCTGCTTCGGCCGCGTACACGCCGTCGAGCACGTCGGTGACGTTGCCCCAGCGCGTCATGCGGCGGAAGCGCGCCGGATCGAGCGAATCGATGCTGACATTGACGCGATCGAGCCCGGCGCGGCGCAGCGGTTCGGCCAGCCGGCGCAGACGGATGCCATTGGTGGTCATGGCGATTTCGCGCGTGCCGGGCAGGGCGCGGATGCGAGCGACGATGTCGACGATGCCCGGCCGGATGGTCGGCTCGCCGCCCGTCAGTCGGAATTTGTCGAAGCCGAGCGCGCTGGCCGCTTCGAGGATGGTTGTCAGCTCGTCGTCGGTAAGCAGTTCATCGCTGGGCCTAAAAACGACCTGTTCCGGCATGCAGTAGACACAGCGCAGGTTGCACTTGTCGGTCAGTGACACGCGCAGATAGTTAATATGGCGTCCGAAGGCGTCGAATGTCTTCGGTCTCTCAGCGGCGGCGACGGTGTCGCTCGTCACGTTTTCCATGACGCTGAGTGTATATGACAGGGGAGACGGGGCACGCCCATCTGAGAGTTGGGCTTATCAGCTCACCGGCCGCGGCAACATTGCCCGGCATAGTTCGCAGATCAGATTGCCATCCGGAGTTTCATCGATTCCGGCGCTGCCGCTGCAGCGTTTACAGGAATCGAACTGATCCCAATCTTTTTCGACGACGGATTGTTCAGATGCAGCCTTGGCGGCTGTCTGAGTCGCAAAGTGATTGTCGTGGCTATCCGATTGAACACTGTGCATGATCGAAAACCTAGTTTAGTAATCAGTTCAGCCGTGTCAATAGGCGTATGTGACGAGTATCGTGATTCAAAGTCAATTCAATGTCAATTTCTCGTCGATTCCTCTTACTTGTCGAGTTGACAAGTCAAAGCGGCGAATTGAGGTGTTGAGGCAATGATTGTTATGTCATTATGCGTGTGGGTATGTCTTCGCCTTCGAGTAAGCAGCGGCGTGGTCAGGGCATTGGCGGTGTGGCTGTGGCAGGAGGCTCGCCGCGGCGCCAGACGAAGCGGCGCGCCGGGCTGGGCGGGCTGATTTCACGGTAGACGGGGACGCCGTTTTGTTCGCCGATGCGCTGGCGCACCTGCACCCACCAGGCGATCGGGCGCTCCGGCTCTGAGCCAAGCAAATCGTTGCTCAGACGCAGCGAAGTTCCGCGCGTTTCGAAGACGGGCACGGTGATGGCGCCGGCCGGCTGGATTTGCACGACGTATGTCTCATCGGCGCGCAGCAGGCCGACGCTGAGCCATTCCAGCAGCAACATCGTGTCGCTGATTGTGGCGTTGTCGACCGGGCTGAGCATCTGTGGAGCTGGGTAGTCGGCGCGGGCGGTGGGCGCCAGGATCAGGTACGGTGTGGCGGGCGGTGCGGTGGCGATGATGAAGCCGGACACGTTCAGCTTGTCGCCTGCGCGGATCAGGCATTGCTGATTCAGGTTCAAATCGGTGTTGAGGCGGATCAGGTCGTCGATGGTGATCTTGAACTTGGCAGCGATGCCGCTGCATGAATCGCCCTGCTGCACGATATAGGGTCCGGCACCGGTGCCGTCGGCGGCGGGCTCGGGGGGCGGCGGTGTGTAATCGGGCGAAAGCGTTTCGGTCGGGCCGGGTGTGGGCGTTGCTGCGGGAATGAGCAGCGTATCGCCGATTTGCAGGCGGCTGCAGGCGTCATCATTTAATTGATTGGCGTCCAGGAAGGCCGAATAGGGCACGTCGAGCGCTTTAGCGATGCCACCGCAGGTGTCGCCGGCGGCGACGGTGTATTTTTTGGGCGGAATGGGTGTGCGCGTGGGCGCGATGAACGACGTCGGCGACACAGTCGGTGGGGCGAGTTCGGCGAGCTGAAAGGCGGGTGTGGGAGTTGCATTTGCAGCAATTCCGGCGGCTGGCGTTGGGGTGGCGGCCGCTGGCGCATCGCTCAGAAACCTGCGCAGGCCGAGGTAGCCGCCGCCGAGGACGAGCGCGGTCAGCAGTATTACGCTGAGGACGCCCCACGGGATGCGCGCTGCAGGCTGGGCCTGTCGCGATTTTGGCGCGGCGGTGCGCGTTGTGCGAGTCGTCGATGTGGCTGGGCGCGCCGCCGCGTCCGATGGGGTGCCTTGGATGCGCTCTATTTCTCTGGCGCGTGCCGCTTCGATTTCCGCCAGCGGAATGGCGCTGGTTTCGCCGAACTGATGGCCGCACAGCTCGCAGGCCGATTCTTCGACTGCGACGCGTGATCCGCAGGCGGGGCAGCGTTTGAAACTGCTGGGGGCTCGGCGCGACGCATCCATCGGATCAGGCGCTTTGCACGCCGTCCAAGCCGAGCGCAGCTGCGTTGCCCTGCATGGCGGTTAGTACGTTTTGAATATGCTCATCGAGTGGCACGCCGAGGTGCGCCGCGGCATGTTCGATTTCGTTGCGGTGCACACCCGCAGCAAATGTCTTTTCCTTCCACTTCTTTTTGATGGAAGACAATTGCACGTCAGCGATGTTCTTGCTTGGGCGTACGAACGCCACCGCCGCAATCAGGCCAGTGAGTTCGTCGACGGCCACAAGAGTTTTTTCCATCGGCGTCGTCGGCTGCACACCAGTGCGTTCGGACGCGTGCGAGAGAATCGCTTGCAAAATATCTTCGCCCCAGCCTAGTGCGCGCAGATGCTCGACGCCGGTCACTGGATGGCCGGTGCTCAGGTTTGGGTAGCGCTGATAGTCGAAGTCGTGTAACAGTCCGGTGAGCGCCCAGCGCTCTGCATCACCGTCGTAGCGCGACGCGTACCAGCGCATCGCCGTCTCAACAGACAGCATGTGACGGATCAGGGCCGGGTCGGTGGTCCATTCGGTCACGATGGACCAGGCTGTATCGCGTGTGTGCTCCATGTCGCGCGAGTCTAACAGATGACTGGTTTCGTAACTACTCAGGCCCAAATCAGTATTTCCCGCGAAACACACTATTCTCTCCCCCGAAGGGGGAGAGAATAGTGTGTTTCGCGTTGGAAAAATGGCTGGCCTGAGTAGTTACGAAATCTGAAATTCCAAATCATCCTCGTCCCGGCTTCGTCACCCACAGCTCGATCATGGCATTGAGTGTGGCAGGGATTTCGCGGAACTGGTTCCACCAGATTGAGCGGTACGGCCGCCGATCGGCAGAGAAGCCGACGGCGTCGATGCCCATGCTGCGGCACAGCATGAGCGCGCGGTCGAGGTGAAAATCCTGCGTTACCAGCACTGCAGAGCGCAGGCCGAAATCGGCTGAGGCGCGTCGGCAGGTGTCGTAGGTGCTGCGGCCGGCTGGATCAAGCAGGATCGCCGAATCGGGCACGCCGAGCTGCAGCGCGGTGCGGCGCATGGCGGCGGGTTCGTTGTACTGGTCGCCGCGGTCGTCGCCGCTCATGAGCAGTTGTTGGACGCGGCCGGCGCGGTACAGCTCGACGCCAGCCGCTACGCGATCGTAGAGCATGGCCGTGGGGTAGCCGTTGCGCACGCCGGCACCGAAGATGATGGCTACGTGCTGCGGTGGCGTGGCACTCGCTGTGCGATACACATCGTCGCGCGCTGCCAGCGCCGTCCAGCTGCGCGCTGCGATGGGCAGCGCCGCCGCCAGCACGATCACCGCGGCGAGGATACGTCTGCGAAGGGTTCGCTTCATCGAATCTGTGCTGTATGCCGTGAATTACTTCTTGCTCAGGCTGCTCGCGTCGAACGCCTGTGGCAGCAGTTTGCGCACGGACGTCATGCTGTACTTGCCGTTTTTGTCGGCCAGGATCACCACGGTGTCGAGCCCGAATTCGCACATGAACTGACGGCACGCACCGCATGGCGCGCCGCCGTCGTCGGTCACTACGGCGATGGCGACGAAGTCACGCGCGCCTTCACTGATGGCTTTGACGTAGGCCGTGCGTTCGGCACAGATCGAAATGCCATACGACGCGTTCTCGACGTTGCAGCCGCCGAAGACTTCGCCTTCTTCGGTCAGCAGCGCAGCGCCGACATGATAGCCCGAATATGGCACATGCGCGTTGGCGCGCGTGTTATCGGCCACTTCGATCAGCACCTGTACCACGTCATTCGGGATTCGTTGTTGGCGCGGGGCCGCTTTTGCTTTCGTTTTCTCCGGCGTTGCGGTCGTCTTTGTTTTCGCTTGGGACATGAGTCACTCTTACCTTGAGAATTCTTTGGTCGCGCACATGGAGTACTTCCATCGTCAGGCCGTCGCTGCGCACGCGATCGCCCGGCGCCGGCACTTTGCCGAGCTGGTCGTAAATGTAACCGCCGAGCGTGTCGCTCGTGTCGTTGCTGAGCCGCGCGTGAAGGAGCTCGGCGACGTCGTCGATGTGTACGCCGGCGTTGAAGTCGTAGCCGCTGCCGTCGGCCAGTGCCACGTATTTGGGTTCTTCGGTGTCGAATTCGTCCTGGATTTCACCGACGATTTCCTCGAGGATGTCCTCGATCGTCACCAGGCCGGCTGTACCGCCGAATTCGTCGATCACCACGCACATATGTACGCGCGACTTCTGCAGATCTTGCAGTAAGTCATTCACCGGCTTCGACTCCGGCGTGAAGATAACCTTGCGCAGGATGCTGCGAATATCGGGGCTGTGCCCATCGGCTACCGCACGCAGCAGGTCTTTGGCATACAGCATGCCAACGATGTCGTCGATGTTGCCGGTGTGCACCGGGATGCGCGAATGTCCGGCACGCACCGTCGCCACCAGTGCGTCGTCGAATGGCATCGAGACGTCGATCGACACGATGTCGATGCGTGGCACCATTACTTCGCGCGCTACGGTATCGCCGAAGTCGAGCACCGAGAGGATCATCTCTTTTTCCCCGATCTCGATCAGGCCCTCTTCTTCGCCGGCATCGACCATTGTCTTGATCTCTTCTTCGGTCACCAGCGTGGCACTTTCGCGCTTCTGGCCGCCGAAGGGGATCGACAACGCATTACTCAGCAGCACAGCGAAGCGCACCAGCGGCGCCAGCAGCAGGCTGACCGCATGCATCGGCCGTACGAGCGCCAATGCGAGTGGTTCGGCGTGGCGCACGGCGATGGCCTCTGGAACGAGGCGGCCGAATACGAACAGGCCGAGCGCCATCAGCAGTGTCACGAATGTGAATGCCGCCGCGTAGAGCGCTTCTGTGCTCACGCCTGGCACATCAGCGTGCAGCTGGCCGGCCAGCTGCGGTGTGAACCACAGCGCGCCGATGCCCGCTGCCGTTACCAGGCTCAGCAGCGCACCGACTTCAGCAGCGGCCAGAAAGTGGCTGCTGTTCTCGGTCAGTTGTTGAATCGCGCGCGCCGATGCCACGCCGCGCTGTTCTAGCTCGACGAGGCGTGGGCGGCGGATGTTCACCAGCGCACTGCGTGCCAGCGCGAAGAAGATGCGTCCGGCGATCGCTGCGACGAAGATGAATGCGTACATGAATCGATTATTGCTTGCGTCTGATTACGCGCGCCGGCAGGCCCACCGCCAGTGCGTCGGCCGGCACGTTTTTTGTCACCACCGAACCGGCGCCTGTGCGCGCGCGTTCGCCCATTTCCACCGGCGCCACCAGCAGCGTGTCGCTGCCGACGAACGCGCCGGCGCCGATGCGCGTGCGATGTTTGTCTACGCCATCGTAGTTGCACGTGATCGCGCCTGCCCCATAGTTCACGCCTGCCCCGCAGTCGGTGTCGCCCATGTAGCTGAAATGGCCGATGTGTGTGCCGGCGCCGATTTCGCTGTTCTTGGCTTCGGCGAAATTGCCGATGTGCACGCTCTCGTGCACGCGGCAGCCCGGCCGCAGCCGCGAAAACGGCCCCATGTGCACATGCGCGTCGAGCGTCGATTCCAGCACCACCGACTTCTCAATGTGACACTCGTCGCCGATCACCGCGTCCTGCAGCAGCGAATCTGGGCCGATTACGCAGCCTGCGCCGATGCGCGTGGCGCCTTTCAGATGCGTGTTCGGCAGAATCGTCGTGTCCATGCCGATTTCGATGCCGACTTCGATGTACGTCGTCGCCGGGTCGACGAGGGTGACGCCGTTCAGCATGTGCTCGCGGTTGATGCGCCGTCGCAGCGCCGCCTCGGCATCCGCCAGGTCGACGCGCGTGTTGATGCCGATGAACTCGTCCTGATCATGTGTCACCACGGCAGCCACGCTGCGCCCATCGCTGATCGCGATTTCGGCCAGATCGGTCAGAAAATATTCGTGCTTGTGCGGGTTCGGGCGGATGCGCGCGAGCGCATCCCACAGCCACGCACCATCGAAGCAGTAGAGGCCGACGTTGACTTCCTGGATGGCCAGCTGCTCGGGTGTGCAGTCGACTTCCTCGACGATGGCGCGCACGGCGTCGTTTTTGTCGCGGGTGATGCGGCCGAAGCCGCGTGCGTTCGGCGTGATGAGCGTAGCCAGCGCGACCGCGGCGCCGCTCGCGCGGCGGGTTTGCAGCATCTGCCGCAGCGTTTCGGCACGAATCAGCGGCATATCACCGTACATGACGATCACGTCGGATGCGCCGGCTGCTGCGGCGGCTGCCATGCGCACGGCGTGGCCGGTGCCCAGCTGTTCGGTCTGAAAGGCTATGTCGCAGCGGCCGCTCAGGCTGCGCTGCACGTCCACGGCGTCCGGATGGACGACGACGACGGGCGGCGCGTCGGTGGCACGTTGTGCCTGGCTCAGACAATGTTCGATGAACGGCCGCCCGCTGAGCGGATGCAGCACTTTGGCTAGTCGCGACTTCATGCGCGTGCCTTTGCCGGCGGCCAGAATTACGACGCGGGCGCTTGTGGGCGCAGTGGATACGGATGCCATCAGGGAAAGTCAGGGATTGCTCAGACCATGTTATTTTCTGCGATCTTCCCCTGCTTCTTTCGAGGAGGGTGCGCTGATTCTGCAGGAAATACTGATCTGAGGCGGAGCAGGTACGAAAAACAAAAATGCAGAATCGAGAATGAAGCCGCGCTCCGAGACTCAATTCTGCATTGTGGCCAAAAAAGAGGCACATGAGTCGACTGTTTCGGCTTCATCATGCGCCTCATCAAACTGGGGAGGCTGGGATCGAACCAACGAATGTCGCATCCAGAGTGCGATGCCTTACCACTTGGCGACTCCCCAACGAACGGCCGTGAGTATAGCATGTTTCTAAGTGAGTCGCCAAAAGTTCTGGCGACTCACTTAGTGGACCGTCTAGACAGAAATTCTGGACGGCACAAATTTAGCCCTGAAAGGGCGTACTTCGATTCAGGCGGAGCCTGTGCTGAAGGCGCGGCCTCAACGACGCCACGGCTGCACCCTTGCCGCCCGTCAGCCTCCCCGTTCTTTCTTCGGCCGCCGCCTGTAGTCCGGCGCGGTGTTCGCAAGGACGACGCTGAATGCCTTGTCCTGCATGCGTGAGGCGATGCGCGGATCGAAGTGGTCCGGGTCGACGTTGGTGGCGATCATCGTCGGCATGCGCTGGCGGTAGCGGTAATCCAGCAGTTCGAAGAGCACGCTGTCACTCCACGGTGAGCTGTTTTCGGCGCCGAGGTCGTCGAGGATGAGCACCGAGGCGGTCTTGAAGGTGCGCATGCGGCCGCTGTAGCTTTCCTGTTCGGTGTTGCGGTCGAGGTCCATCGCCTGGCGCAGCGCCCCCAGCAGGTCGGGCATGGTGATGTAGAGCACGGCCACGTGCATCGCAAGTAAATGATTATCGACGGCGGCGCATAGGTGCGACTTGCCGCAGCCGCGTTCGCCCCACAGCACCAGCCACTGGCCGTCGGGCGCTTCGGCGAATTTCTCGGCCGCACGCAGGCAGCGCCGCAGCACTGCGCTCTCCTCGCCGTCGAGTGAGGTACGAAAATTGGCGAAGCGCTGTCCGCGCGTCAGGTCACTGCGCGACGAAAACGCGCTCACCGCGTGGATGCGCCATGTGAGCGCCACGTCGCAGCTGGGGCATGGTTTTAGGCCGCCGGCGGCGCCGACGATGAAGCGCTTGTTGCCGCACGCAGTGCAGTCGGGCAGCCCGGCGCCGGCGGGCACCGGCGCATCCGGGTCGCTGCGCGCGAACAGCCGGGGCTCGGCCTCACTCATCATCTTCTTCGAGTTCGCGTCGGGCGCGTTCTTCGGCAGCCTGGCGCTGTTCTGGGCTGAATTCGACCTGCTCGCGGCGGAACGAAGTGCTCCGCCGCTGCGATTTGCGCTCTGGTTGTCGTCTGGCATCGGTTGTCCTTTCGCTGCGCTGATTTTGTTCGGTGCGCTCCGGGCGCGGGGTCAGCACGCTGCGGATGTAGTCCCAGCGCAGCGCATTGGCGGCCGCCGCGACGTCGAATGCGGCCGACCACTGCACGGTGTCGGTCAGGGTCGTTGCCAGCGCGTTGATTTCACCGGCGACGACGGGGTCGAGAGTGCGGTTTACGCGCCGGCGGTAAATGTCGAAGGCGAGTTGTGCTGCGGCATTGACGGGTTCGGGCAGGAACAGCGTCGGCGACGGGTTCAGCAGCATCTTGCGAATGTAGGGCCATGATTTTTTGTCTTCGCGCGCGGCGAAGGCGAGCGCTGCCTGCCAGAGCTTGAGGTCGGGCGCTTCAGCCAGCGTCGCCCGGATGTCGTCCGCGACATGGCTGCTGACTGGCAGGCCGAGCGTGGTTTCGTACATCTGTAATACCCGCCGCAGCGCGATTTCGTTTGCAGCCGGCGCACGCGCTGCGGCGAAGGTGGCTTCTTCGGATTCGGTCAGCAAGGGGATGAGCGCCGTCAGGTCGAGGCTGCCATTGCGTGCGACGTTGCCCAGTGCTGCGATGGTGGGGCGCACGCCGAAGAGGCCGACGGCGTCGCGCATCAGTGCAAATTCGACGTGCGTCGGATTGCGGTTCAGCTGCAGGCGCAGGTACATGATTTCTTCGGGTGCGCGGCGCGTTTTCATAACGCAGATTTCGTAGAAGTCGCTGGGCTGTGCGGGGGGGGCGCAGAACAACGCCGCTTCGCACGCACTAAGCGTGCGGTATGGCGCGCTACGCGCGCGCGGATGCAGCAGCGCCTCGCGCACGGCGGCGAGGATTTCCGCGGCGGTGTAGCCGCGCGCCAGCCATTCTTCGACGCGTGCGCGATCGTCGGGCGTGGGCGTGTAGAAGTCGATCGATTCGAGGCGCGCAATTTCTGTGCCGGCGCGCTGCAGTACGTAGTCTGCATCCGGCGCAGTCGTGGGCTGCTCGCCAAAGTTGCGCTCGAACGCGGCGGCGGCACGCCGGCCGTCGGCGTCGTTGCGGAAATAGTGCACAGCACTGCCGGCGGCGGTGCCGGTGGCGGCCATCACGAGCGTGCCGCGGGCGACGGCCATCTGCAAGGCCGGCCGCAGCGTGATGGCGGGCATGCGCAGACCGTCGCGCACGGCTGGATGCGCCAGCAGGTCGGCTTCGGTCACCGACGCCATTTCGCTGCAGCGCTGCTCGATCAGCCGCAGTGCGGTGAGCGTGACTTTCAGCTCGTCCAGGTTGTCGATGCCGGCGAGCTGGGTATCGACGAAGTTGGCGAACATCAGAGTTCGACGTTCTCCTTGCTCAGGTTCTTGAACGAAGTCAGCTTATTGTCGAAGTACAGGTTGATTTTGCCGGTCGGGCCGTTGCGGTTTTTTTGTATGGAAATCTCGGCGATGTTCTTGAGCTCCGTGTCGGGATTGTAGACTTCGTCGCGGTAGATGAACATGACGATGTCGGCATCCTGTTCGATGGAGCCGGATTCGCGCAGATCGCTCAGCATCGGGCGCTTGTCGGCGCGCTGTTCGACGAGGCGCGACAGCTGGCTGCCGGCGATGAGCGGCACGTTGAGTTCGCGCGCAATTTGTTTCAGCGCGCGCGAGATGTAGGAAATTTCCTGCACGCGGTTGTCCATGCCGCGGCCGTTGCTGTTTTCACCCTGCATGAGCTGCAAATAGTCGAGGATGATCATGTCGAGCCCATGCTCCTGATACACGCGCCGTGCCTTCACGCGCAGATCGAGCGGCGTGAGCGACGGTGAATCGTCGAGGAACATTTGCATGTCGGACATGCGCATCGAGACGCGGGTGAGTGCCCCCCATTCGTCTTCCTTGAGGTCGCCGCGGCGCAGGCGCTGTGAATCGATGCCGGTTTCGCTGGCCACGAAGCGCTGTACGAGCTGTTCGTTGCCCATTTCGAGGCTGAATAATGCCACGCGCTGTTTGTATTTCATGGCGGCGGTGTAGGCCAGGTTCAGCATGAGGCTGGTCTTTCCGACGCCCGGGCGCGCTGCAACAATCACGAGGTCGCCGCGCTGCATGCCGGCCGTGAGCTTGTCGAGGTCGTGAAAGCCGGTCGGAATGCCGAGCGGCTCATCGCGGTGTTCGTTCAAATATTCGATGCGCTCGAAGAATGAACTGACCACCGGGCGAATCGGCGTCATCTGATTCGCGCCGTGCGCTTCGGACACGCCGAAGACGGCGGCCTCGCTTTTCTCGATGATTTCTTCGATCTGCTGGGTCTGGTCGTAGGCCAGGCGCGCGATTTCGGATGCGGCGGCGATCATGCGGCGGCGCGCGGCGTGCTGTTCGACGGTGTGCGCGTAGGCTTCGACGTTGAGCGCGGTCGGCACTGCATTGGTGAGCTGCGCAAGAAAGCTCACGCCGCCGATTTCGTCCAGCCGCCCCATCGCCTGCATTTCGCCTTGCAGCGTCAGCAGATCGATGGCCGATTGCCGCGCTTGCAGGCGCTGCATGGCATCGTAAATCCACTGGTGCTTGACGATGTAGAAGTGCTCCGCCTTCAGATAGGCGGCGACGTGCAGGATTGCCTCATGGTCGATCATGATCGAACCCAATACGGCTTCCTCTGCCTCGAGACTGTGGGGGGGAAGAAAATCTGCCATTTTGGGGTCGGAGGATGGATTCTAGCGGACGACCGCCGTTCGCTTGACATTCCCACCACCATTTCTACAATTCTCTTCGTGCACACGTGTGCATAAGGTGAAAATGGCGCGAAAATCAGTATCCCTGCATGATATTGCCGCCGCGGCGGGCGTGTCGCATTCGACCGTCTCACGCGCGCTGCGCGATAGCCGGCTGATCAGCGTCGAAGTGCGCCGGCGCATTCAGGGGCTTGCCACCGATATGGGTTATGTGCCGAATGCCGTGGCTCAAAGCCTGCAGGGCAGCCGCACTCGCGCAGTGGGGGTGCTCGTCACCACGATCTCCGATCCGTTCTTTGCCGACGTCGTCGCCGGCATGGAATCCGTCGCGCGTCCGGCCGGCTACAGCCTGCTGCTCGTCGCCACGCACAATGATCCTCGGCAGGAGCGCGAAGGGGTTGCCGATTTTCGGCGCAGGCGCGTCGACGGCCTCATCATGGCCAGCTCGCGCGGCCTGCCGGCGCCGGACGCTGCGCCCAACCTGCCGCTCGTGCTCGTGAATAGTCAGTCTGCACGCATCGGCGCCGGAATGCACTCGGTTGCCGTCGACGATCGCGCCGGCGCGCGCCTCGCCGTCGAGCATCTGCTTGCACTCGGCCACCGCCGCATCGGCTATCTCGGCGCCGCCAGCCGCGCCGCGTCGAACGAGCGCCGCCGCCTCGGCTATGTGGATGCACTGTCCGCTTCCGGGCTCGCGCATGAGCCGGCGCTGTGCATCGAGTCCGCTGCACTTGACGCTGAGCCGGACGCAGACTTCGCCGCCGGCCGCGGACTGGCGGCGCAGCTTTTTGCGCGCGGTGCGACGGCGCTGTTCTGCTACAACGACATGATCGCCATCGGTGCGCTGCGCGCCTGCCGCGATCTTGCGCTGCGCGTGCCGCACGACGTCAGCGTCGTCGGCTTCGACGATGTGGCACCGTCGCGCTACTGCGAACCCGAACTCACGACGATGCATCAGCCCAGCCGGCTGCTCGGGGAGGTCGCCATGCAATTGCTGCTCGATCTGCTCGAGGGACGCCCGGTGCACGATCGCGTGCTCATGCCGCAGCTCATTGTGCGTGAGAGCACCACTCACGTTTTTATTGCTCATTCATCCAGGAGAAATACGAAGATATGACCGCATTGCTAAACATCGGCCTGATTGGTTTCGGCCGTATGGGACAGGGGCACGCACAAAATCTCGCCGCACGTGTGCGCGGTGCGACGTTGTTCGCCGTCGCCGAACCGGTGCAGGAACTGCGCGATCTGGCACAGTCACAGTTTGCGCCGCAGCATGTCGTCGCCTCCGTCGACGACATGATCGCATTGCCCGGCCTCGACGCTGTGCTGATTTCCACGCCGACGTCGCTGCACTGCGAGAGCATCGTCGCCGCTGCATCGTATGGCAAGCCGATCTTCACGGAGAAGCCGCTCGGGCTGACGCTCGAGGATTGCCGCGCTTCGGTTGACGCTGCCGCACACGCGGGTGTACCGATGCAGGTCGGCTTCATGCGCCGCTTCGATTCGGGCTACGCTGAAGCACAGCGCCGCATCGCCGCCGGCGAGATCGGCACGCCGGTCATGTTTAAGGGGATCGGCCGCGATGGCCAGTGTCCGCGCCCGCATTTCGCCGATCCGAAGAAGAGCGGCGGCCTAATCTTTGACATGGGCATTCATGACATCGACCTCGCCCGCTTCCTGATGGGCGACGAAGTGACGAAGGTCTCGGCGATGGCGACGCTGATGACGTGTCCGGATCTTGCGCCGTACGGCGACGTCGACAACGCCGTGATCAATCTTTCCTTTGCAGGTGGCGCGGTCGGCAATATCGAAACCAGCCGCAGTGCGTTTTATGGATTCGACGTGCGTCATGAAGTTGTCGGCACGGATGGCATGATTGCCGTCGGCTCATATCAGCAGATGCCGCTCGTGATTCAGCGCAATCGAGGTGGGGTGATCACCGGGCAGGCGTCGCAATGGGACCGCTTCAGCCCGGCGTACATCGCGCAGCTTGAACACTTTATCGACTGTGTGCGCAACGGTAAGACGCCGTCGGTCACTGGCGTAGATGGGCTTGCAGCAAGCCGTATTTGCGTTGCAGCGACGCTCGCGCAGCACAGTGGCCGCACCGTTGAGCTCGCCGAGTTGGAGTAATTCATGAAGCAATACACATCGGAAAATTTGCTCGTGCATTCGACGACTGTCGCCAGCGGACTGCGCCTGGAAATTACGCCGCAGAGCGCCGGCTGGGAGCACATCTGGTTTCAATCGCGTGCGCTGCGCGCTGGCGAATCGTGGGAATTTGCCAGCGGTGAAAATGAACTGGCGCTTGTGGTGCTGACCGGTGCGCTTTCGGTCGAATCGAATCGCGGCGCGTGGGCGAACATCGGCCGCCGGCGCAGCGTGTTCGAAGGCGGGCCGTCAGCGTTGTATCTGCCACGCCGCACATCGTTCATCGTGCGCGCCGATTCGGACGTCGAGTTCGTTGCGACCTGGGTGGCGACCGATCGTGACTACGCACCATGCCTGGTGCGGCCCGAAGACAGCCCGCTCGAAATTCGTGGCGGCGACAACGCAACGCGGCAGATTAATGGAATTCTGCCGCCGGGATTTCTGTGCCATCGCCTCGTCATCGTTGAAGTGCTCACGCCAAGCGGCAGCTGGTCGAGCTACCCACCACACAAGCACGATGTGCACAAAGTGGATGCCACCGGCAATGTGCTCGAAGTGGACCTTGAAGAGGTCTATTACTACCGCATCGACAAGCCTGCGGGCTTTGCGCTGCAGCGCGTGTACACCGATCCTGAGTCGCCGCTGCATCGCGCTGGCGCGCCGATTGACGCGGTCATGGTCGCGCGCGATGGCGACGCAGTGCTCGTGCCCGAGGGCTATCACCCGGTGACGAGTGCGCCGGGTTACACAGCGTATTACTTGAATGTGCTGGCCGGCAGTGCGCAGTCGCTGGCCAACAGCGATGACCCGGTGCACACATGGGTGAAGCATTCGTACCGCGGGCAGGATCCGCGTGTGCCGTTGTACAAGATGAATGAGAGGTCGTAATCGATGGCTGAAAACTTCAACGGTCCGCTGCATGAAATGGCGAGCACGACGCCGACGCAGTATTTGAACGATTCGTGTGCCGTCTCAGAGCTGGAGTACGCGCTCGCGCGCGGTGTGAGCGGCGCGACGAGCAATCCCGTCATCGTGCTCAACACGCTGAAAAAGGAAATGCATCTGTGGCGCGAGCGCATCGTGCAGATCGTGCGCGACAACCCGACGTGGCACGAGACGCGCATCGCATGGAAAGTGTATGAAGAGCTCGGGCTGAACGGTGCGCGCATGTTGCTGCCGGTCTTCGAACGCAGCGGCGGCGTGCTCGGACGCCTCTCGATTCAGACCGACCCGGCTGCCTACAACGATGCCGAAACGATGCTTGCGCAGGCGGCGTACTTCACGAGCCTGGCGCCGAATGTGCAGGTGAAAATTCCATGCACGGCGGCGGGCGTGTCGATCATCGAAGAGGCCACGTTTCGCGGTGTGAATCTCAACGTGACTGTGAGCTTCTGCGTGCCGCAGGTGCTCGCGATCGGCGATGCGATCGAGCGCGGGCTGCGCCGTCGCGAAGCCGCCGGCCACGACGTGTCGACAATGCGGCCGTACGCCACGATGATGGTCGGCCGTCTCGACGACTGGCTGAAGGTCGTTGCGAAGAAAGAATCGATCGATATCGATGCAGCACATCTTGAATGGCCGGGCGTGGCCGCATTCAAACGCGGCACGGAAATTTTTGCCGAACGCGGCTATCGCACGCGTATGCTCAGCGCGGCCTATCGCAATTTTTTGCATTGGACCGAGTTCGTCGGTGGCGATGTCGCGCTTACGATTCCGTGGGACTGGCAGGTGAAATTCAACGACTCCGGCGTGCGTCCTGAACCGCGCATGCACCTGCCTGTGGATGCGGCCATCGTGAACGAGCTGAATGCGAAACTGCCCGAATTCCGTCGCGCCTATGAACCCGATGGCATGAGTGTGCGTGAGTTCGATACGTTCGGCGCCACCGTGCGCACGCTGCGCACATTTATTTCCGGCTGGCACGATTTCGTCGCCATCGTGCGCGACTTCATGCTGCCGGATCCGGACCGATAAATACTTCAGATTTCGTAACTACTCAGGCCAGCCATTTTTCCAACGCGAAACACACTATTCGCTCCCCCTTCGGGGGAGCGAATAGTGTGTTTCGCGGGAAATACTGATTTGGGCCTGAGTAGTTACGAAATTTGAAATCTGAAATCTGTAGTCTCCAACTTCCATGTATTCCATAACCCGTCTTACCACCGCCCAGGCGCTTGTGCGCTGGATGTACGCGCAGTTCACTGAGCGCGATGGCCGCGAGCAGCGCTTTTTCGGCGGCTGTTTCGGCATCTTTGGCCACGGCAATATTTCTGGCATGGGCCAGGCGCTGCAGCAGTTTCCCGATCTGCGCTATTACCAGAGCCGCAATGAACAGGCGATGGTGAACAGTGCGGCCGCGTTCGCCAAGCATTCGAATCGCCTGCGCGCGCTGGCGTGCACCAGTTCGATCGGCCCGGGTGCGACGAACATGATCACCGGCGCGGCGTTGGCGACGGTGAATCGTTTGCCTGTGCTGCTGCTGCCGGGTGATATCTTCGCGCGCCGCAACGTAGCGCCGGTGCTGCAGCAGCTCGAGAGCGAACACTCGCAGGACATCTCCGTCAACGATTGCTTCAAACCGGTCTCGCGTTACTGGGATCGCATCAATCGTCCTGATCAGCTCATCACGGCACTGCCGGAAGTGATGCGCGTGCTGACCAGCCCGGTCGATGCTGGCGCAGTGACCTTGTGCCTGCCGCAGGATGTGCAGACGGAAGCCCTCGATTATCCGACGGCGCTGTTCGAAAAGCGCGTCTGGCGCATCGCGCGCAATCGCGCCGATGTCGCTTCGCTGCGCGAGGCCATCACGCTGATTCGTGCAGCGAAGCGACCGCTCATCATCGCTGGTGGCGGCGTGCGCTACAGCGAGGCGACTGAAGCGTTGCGCACATTTGTGGAGGGTACGGGAATTCCCGTCGGTGAGACGATGGCCGGCAAGGGCAGCCTGCGCTACGATCATCCGCTGTGCCTCGGCGGCATCGGCGTGACCGGCACACCGGCGGCGAATGCGATCGCGGCTGATGCCGATCTCGTCATCGGTATTGGTACGCGCTACAGCGATTTCACGACCAACAGCAAGACGCTGTTCGCACATCCGAACGTGCGCTTCGTCAACATCAATGTAGCCGAATTCGACGCCGCCAAGCACAGCGGCGTGATGCTTGTTGGTGACGCGCGTGCGGCGCTCGAAGAGCTGAGCGCCGCACTGCACGGCTGGCGTGTCGATGATGCGCATCGCACGCGTGCGTTGCAGCTGCACGGCGAGTGGGAGTCGCAGGTCGAGGGCTTTTACGCTGTGCGCAATGAGCCGCTGCCGAGTCAGAGCGAATTGATCGGCGCGATCAACGAACTTGGTGATCATGATGCCGTGTTGGTGAATGCGGCCGGCAGCCTGCCAGGTGATCTGCACAAGTTATGGCGTGCGCGGCATCCGTCGCAGTACCACCTGGATTATGGCTTCAGCACGATGGGCTACGAAGTTGCTGGCGGGCTCGGTGTGAAGATGGCCGATCCGCAGCGCGAAGTGTATGTGCTCGTCGGCGATGGCTCGTATCTGATGTTGGCGCAGGAGATCGTGACGTCGGTGCAGGAGGGCTTCAAGCTCACCGTGATCCTCATGGATAACCACGGTTACAAGAGCATCGGTGGGCTGAGCCGTTCGCTCGGCCAGGGCGGCTTTGGCACGCGCTACACATATCCCGAGGACGGCCGTGTGACGAGCGATGCTGCGCAGGATCCGCGCGAGCTGCCGGTTGATCTGGCGACGAACGCCGAGAGCCTCGGTGCGCATGTGATTCGTGCCGTTGGCTACGAAGGCTTTGTCGATGCGTTGCGTGCCGCGCGCGAAATTCCGCGCACCACGGTGATTCATATCGAAAATGATCGTTACGTCGGCGTGCCCGGCTTCGGCTGGTGGGACGTGCCTCCGGCGGAGGTGAGTGAAATGCCCGAGGTGCAGGAGAAGCGCGTCGAGTGGGAGAAGATGCGCGCGCAGGAAAAAAATTACTGATCTGATGCGCGCACCTGTGTGCGAAAAAATTTCATGTTGTAACTACTCAGGCCCAAATTAGTATTTCCCGCGAAACACACTTCCTTCCCCCCAAACACGCTTCCTTCCCCCCTTCGAGGGAACGAATAGCGTGTTTGGCGTTGGAAAACTGGCTGGCCTGAGTAGCTACGAGATTTTGGTTTTAATTGGTTTTAAAAGGAGACAGCATGATCCGAATCGGAAACGCTCCATGCTCGTGGGGCACGCTCGAAAATCAGGAAGCCAGCCCGATTGGTTTCGCGCAGATGCTCGATGAACTTGTCGCGGCCGGCTACACCGGCAGTGAGCTGGGCGACTGGGGCTACATGCCCACCAATAGTGGAGCACTTGCAAACGAATTTGCAGTGCGCGCGCTGACGCTGACCGGTGCGTACGTACCGGTTGCCTTCGCCCGTGCTGACGCGCACGCTGAGGGCATTGCGCGCGCGGTGAAGACGGCGCAGCTGCTCGCGGCTGCGGCCGATTCTGCGAATCCGCCGTTCGTCGTGCTTGCAGACGACGCATGCAAAATCCCTGAACGTCTCGCGTGCGCTGGCAGCATCGGGCACCGCGAGATGCTCGACGAGGCCGGCTGGCGCACTTTTGCCGCCGGCGTCGAAGCGGTCGCGCGCGCTGTACGCGACCAGACCGGGCTGCGCAGTGTGTTTCATCCGCACTGCGCTGGCTACGTCGAGACGCCGCAGGAGATCACCTGCTTTCTTGCACTGACTGATCCCGATATGGTCGGCATCGTCTTCGACACAGGCCATTACCTGTACGGCAGTGGCCGTTCGGAGCCGGCCGATGTGCTCGACGCGCTGCGACGTTTTCGTTCGCGCATTTGGTACGTGCATCTGAAGGACTGCAGTTTGCGCATCGCCGCACAGGCGCGCGCTGAGCGCTGGGATTTTCTTGCCGCTGTGCGTAATGGTTTGTTTTGTGAACTTGGGCAGGGTGGCGTGCCATACCCTGAAATCGTGCAGTGGTTGCGCCAAACTGCGTATGATGGCTTTATTACCGTTGAGCAGGACGTGCTGCCGGGCATGGGGGCGCCGTATGCCAGCGCCATGCGCAGCCGCGAGTACTTGCGCACGCTTGGATTGTGATGATGCGGGCGCCGCAGGGCGCGTGATTTGGACGAGGCAAGCCTCGCCCCTGCTATTTACTATGACTAACACAATTAACATTGGTTTGCTCGGCGCTGGCCGCATCGGCGCTGTGCATGCGCAAACCATCGTGCAGCGCGTGCCTGCGGCGAAGCTCGTCGCCGTGGCCGACGTCAACCTCACTGCGGCGCAGGCGCTGGCCGCGCGCTTCGGCATTGCACGCAGCGGCGACGATCCGGCGATGATCATCAATGATCCGTCGATCGATGCGGTCCTCATCTGTACCTCGACCGATACGCATGCGCCGCTGATCGAAGCGGTGGCGCGTGCTGGCAAGCACATTTTCTGCGAGAAGCCGATTTCGATGTTGCTGGGCGACACCGACCGCGCGCTTGCCGCTGCGAGTGCCGCTGGGGTGAAGCTGCAGATCGGCTTCAACCGCCGCTTTGATGCAAACTATGCGCGCGTGCGCCGCGCCATCGTCGAGCGCGAGATCGGCGAGCTGCATATGTTGCACATCATCAGCCGTGATCCGGCGCCACCGCCGATCGCTTACGTGAAAGTCTCCGGCGGCATCTTCGCTGACATGATGATCCACGACTTCGACATGGCGCGTTTCCTCACTGGCAGTGAGCCGACGGAAATCTATGTGCAGGCTGCGGTGCGCGTCGATCCGGCAATCGGCGCGGCTGGCGACGTCGACACAGCTGTGGTGCTGATGCGCTTCGCGAATGGCACGATCGTGACGATCGATAACAGCCGTAAGGCCGTCTATGGGTACGATCAGCGCGTCGAAGCCTTCGGCAGCGCCGGCGCGATTCAGAGCGGCAACGTGTACCCGAATACAGCTGTGCTTAGCTCCGCCGATTCTGTGCGCCGCGACCTGCCGCTTAACTTCTTCATGCAGCGCTACCTCGACGCCTACGCCGCCGAGGTTGAATCGTTCGTCGACGCGGTAGTGAACGACAAGCCCGTGGCCGTCAGCGGCGACGACGGCCGAGCTGCTTTCGCTATGGCGGTCGCGGCGAAGAAGAGTATGGAGAGTGGGCAGCCGGTGCGGATCGAGTAGGAATAGCTGGTGTTGGTGATAGTGGTAGTGGATAGTGATAGGAGATGGCGTGAATGACACGCTGCTGCACTGGAAGTGAGCTATCCACTATCTACTATCCACTAACCACTATCACTCTCCCCCTCCCACATCCGTTCCAGCGCGGTGAAATTGCGCTTGAAGCGTTCGGGGTTGCGCTTGAGGCTTTCGAGTTCGACGCGCGGCAGGATGTTGGCGAACGCCTGCTGCAGCTCGTCGAAATTGATCTGTTCGGCGCGCAGCAGCGCGAGTACGTCCTGGTAGTCGCCTTCGCGACCGCGTTCGATTTTGCTCAGCGAAGTGCTATATAGGTCGAAGTGATAGACGTCGACTTGGCCGAAGCGGCCGACGAATTTTGCGCGATCCCTCCAGCCGGAGGGCAGGGGGATGAAATCGCCCGGCGACGCCTGTTCGACATTGATCTGCAGCTCGTCTTTGAGCTGTTGAATCGTGCGTGCGAAGTCGGCTTCATACGTATCTTCGACTTCGTAGGTGATGTCGATGTCAAGCGATTGTTCGCGCAGCCCTTCGTAGACGAGCGTGGTACCGCCGACGAGATACAGCCGCGCTGGATGGCGAAACGCCACGCCGAGCTTGACGAGGAAATAGTGCACGCGCAGGCGATCAATGGGTGGCCGCATTTAGTCTCCGCTCTCTTCGAAGGGTGTCTGCGTCGCGCACGGCTGCTCACAGATCATGTCGATAACCTGTTCGTAGCTCGACCAGTCGTTGAACTCACTATCTTCGGTGAGCGCGCGCAGCCCGCGCTCACCATTCATTTCGTCGGCTGCAGGCAGGCCCATCTCGTGCACGAAGCGCTCGGGAATCAGCGGCGACGGACCGTGTGCGAGCAGCAATCGTGTGCGCCATAGCCGTTGCAGATACGCCGCAGCGATGTACTGGCGCCGAATTTCGTCCCACGCTGCGTCGGGCACTTCTAGCTGCGACCAGCGCCGGGCCGTTGTACCTGCGATGTCGACGGTCTGGTGCTGGACCATGTCGGCAGCCGCTTCAGCGACTTCTGGGTGCCGCAGCAGCAGCCCGGCCAGCGCGAAGCGTAGACGCCCATCACGCGAAGATGCCATCCCGATGATGAGTTCACGATCGGTCAGGTGTGGCTCGTCGCCCTGCGGCGTCGGTGCCAGGTAGCAGATGTCGCGCCAGTGCAGAGCGGCGACGAGGTGCTCGCGCGGGAAGAGCATGATGTGCGGTGCGCTTACGCGTGCGCCGCCTCGTAGGCTTCGATCTGCTCATGCATGCCGAGCACGTAGCCGATTTCGTCCACGCCGTTCAGCAGGCATGTCTTCGAGAACGAGTCGATCGGAAAGTTCACCGCACGGCCGTCCGGCAGCGTCAGCGTCTGCGCAGCCAGATCGATCGACAGCGAAGTGTTCGGGTCCTCTTCGATAAGGCTGAACAGCTGTGCGTGCGTCTCTTTGTCGATGATGACCGGCAGCAGGCCGTTCTTCAGTGAATTGTTTTTGAAGATGTCGGCGAAGCTGGTTGAGATCACGGCGCGGAAGCCGTAGCCGACCAGCGCCCACGGCGCATGCTCGCGCGAGCTGCCGCAGCCGAAGTTGTCGCCGGCGAGCAGCACCTGGCGGCCTTTCATCTCGGGTTTATTGAGCATGAAGTCGGGCTTAGGCGAGCCATCACTGTTGTAGCGCCAGTCGCAGAACAACTGTTCACCGAGGCCGAGCTTGTCGGTGACCTTCAGAAAGCGCGCCGGGATAATCTGGTCGGTGTCGACGTTCTCGGCATTCAGGGCGATGACTTTGCTGGAGATGGTGGGAAATTTAGACATTTGGAACAAGTCAGAGCAGAGAGTCAGAGTAAAGGTAACTACTCTGGCCCAAATCAGTATTTCCCGCGAAACACACTATTCTCTCCCCCGAAGGGGGAGAGAATAGTGTGTTTCGCGTTGGAAAAATGGCTGGCCTGAGTAGTTACGAGTAAAGAGTAAAGAGTAAAGAGTCAAATGATGCGTGAGCGGGTCTCTGACTCTCTACTCTGGCTCCTTACTAATTCACTAAACTAATTCACTAAACTAATTCACTAATTCGTCAGAACGCGCGCATCCGTCACCACACCGGTGACGGCCGACGCCGCAGCGGTGAGCGGCGATGCAAGGAATGTGCGCCCACCCTTGCCCTGACGACCTTCGAAGTTGCGGTTACTGGTGCTGATGCCGTACTGCCCGGGTTCCAGCTGGTCCCCGTTCATGGCGATACACGCCGAACATCCTGCCTCGCGCCATTCGGCGCCGGCCGCTCTGAAAATCTGGTCGAGGCCTTCGGCTTCGGCCTGCTTCTTGATCGGAGTGCTGCCCGGCACCACCAGCACGCGCACTCCTTCCGCGACCTTGCGGCCCTTCAGCAGCGCCGCCGCCTCGCGCAGATCCGAGATGCGCGAATTCGTGCAGCTGCCGATGAACACCATGTCGACCTTGTGGCCGAGCAGCTGCTGGTTCGGCTGCAGGCCCATGTACGACAGCGCCTTCTCCAGCGCCTTGCGCTGCGACAGATCGGCGATCTTGTCGGGATCCGGGATGCGCTCGGTGATGTTCATGCCCATGCCCGGGTTGGTGCCGTAGGTGATCATCGGCTCGAGCGCGTCGGCGTCGAGCGAGTAGGTGACGTCGTACTGCGCCTCGGCGTCGCTGGGCAGGGTCTTCCACCAGGCGAGCTTCTTGTCCCACTCGGCGCCCTTGGGCGCAAACTCGCGCCCGGCGACGAAGTTGAACGTCGTCTCGTCCGGTGCGATCAGGCCGGCGCGCGAGCCGCCTTCAATCGACATGTTGCAGACGGTCATGCGCTCTTCCATCGTCATTGTCCGGATGGCTGTACCGGTGTACTCATAGACCAGGCCGGTGCCGCCGCCTACGCCATACTTGGCGATGATGCCGAGAATGATGTCCTTCGCCGTGACACCCTTCTTCAGAGCGCCGTCGATGCGCACATTGCACGTCTTTGGCTTGCGCTGCAGCAGACACTGCGTCGAGAGCACCATCTCCACTTCGCTGGTGCCGATGCCGAAGCCGAGTGAGCCGAACGCGCCGTGCGTTGCGGTGTGGCTGTCGCCGCACACGATCGTCATGCCCGGCTGCGTCAGGCCCAGTTCGGGGCCGATGACGTGCACGATGCCCTGCTTGTCGGCGCCGGTCTTGATGCCGTAGAGCTGAATGCCGTTCTCGGCGCAGTTGCGCTCCATGATTGTGATCTGGCGCGCGGCCAGTTCGTCCACGATCGGCAGCGAGCGGTCGGTCGTTGGGATGCCGTGGTCGAGCGTGCCGAACGTGCGATCCGGCCGGCGCACCTTGATGCCGCGCTTGCGCAGGCCGTCGAAGGCCTGTGGTGAGGTGACCTCGTGAATCAGGTGCAGGTCTATGTACAGCACGGCCGGGCTTTCCGGCTCCTGTGCCACCACGTGTGCGTCCCAGATATTTTCGAAGAGCGTTTTTGCCATAGTTATTTCTTTCGTCCGCCGAATACGCATAGCTCGAAATGCTTCGAGTAGCAGTCGACGTCCGTAAATCCGATTTCACGCAGCCAGCCGAGCTGCAGCTCGACTGGTGCCAGTCGATTCGCGGCCATGTCCGGCCGATTGTAAAACTCGTCGGCGAGTTCTTGCCTCGTGCGCTGTGATCCCGATGCCCGATGATACGCGAACAGTGCATCGACGAAGTCTTCGCCGAACAGCGTCGATCCCCACGGCGTGGCTGACGCCACATGTTCAATATTGATGAAGATGCCGCCGGGTGTGAGCAGGCTGAAGATTTCTGCGTAAATTGCGCGCTTGCGTTCGTCTTCCTGATGGTGAATCGAGAAGCCGGACACGATCGCGTCGAACGGTGCGTGCGAGGTGATGCGTTCGACCCACGCCGGGTCGCCGTAGTCGTCTTGCACGAAAAGGTGCTGCGCATCAAGCTTGGCGCGCGCCGCATCGAGCATGGCCGGCGAGAAATCGAGAAAAACGCCCTGAGCGTCCGGCCATCGCGTCAGCACGGCAGCGCCTACGATGCCGTCGCCGCAGCCGAGATCGAGAAAGCGCTGCACCGGCCGGCCGTTCATCGCCAGCAGTCGCACAGTCACGCTCAGTCGCTCGGCCTGCAACGGGATCGCCGAGCGCACGCCCGCCAGCCATTTTTTGGCCAGGGCGTCGGATTGCCATACGGTTGCGTTCATAGAAAACCTGCGATACTCGGCCAGACGATGCGAATTGCCAGTCCGATCATGACGATTCCGGCTGCCACACGTAAAACGCGGGCTGTGCGTGTGGTGAATAGATTGTTTGCGGCGGTAGCCGCTGTGATCAGCGCTACTGCGCCGTACACCATTGCCGCGCAAAGTGTAAAGATGCTGGCCATTGGCGCCGCTGCGCCATCGGTGCCATTCGCGTATGCCGCGATCATGCTTGGGTAGGCGAGGGCGATCTTCGGATTGAGCAGCGTGGTGGTGAACCCCTGCAGCAGGAGCGAATCACTGCGCGTTGGAATTGCTTTGCGCACCCCTGTGCTGCCGCGTGTGATTAACTTGATTCCGAGCCAGGCCACAAACGCGCCGCCTGCCCAGTGCAGCACGTCGGCGGCGCTGGGCAGGGCCAGCAGGCGCGCATAGAGCCCGGAAGTGATCAGTACGGTTATGACGAGGACGGCGCACAGGCTGCCGCATGCGACCGCCACACCGCCGCGCGCGCCAGCCGATGCACTCGCTGCGACGATCGCCAGGATTGTCGGGCCCGGCGCCGCCAGCAGCAGCAGCGCCGAGAATATAAATGGAATCCACGCTTCGAATGCCATCACCGGATTCGTCTAAGTGAGTCGCCAGAACTTATGGACAGGAACTTAGACCGTCCCGACCCGTTCCAGCCGCGTGCGGCCGGCGTTCGCACGACGCAGTCCGTTGTTCATCGCTGCCAGATACGCCTTGCCACTGGCCACGAGCGTGTCCGTGTCTGCCGAACGGCCGCTGAATACGGCTGACTTGCCTTCGCTGTTCAGCATTTCGATGCGCATCGTCACGTTGGCGATTGCGTCGATGCCTTCGGTCACCGCGTGCACATGAAATTCGACCAGCTTGGCATCCACGCCGGTGAGTCGGTTGATGCAGTTGCAGATTGCGTTGATCGGGCCGTTGCCCAGCGCCGCGTCTTTGCGCGCTTCACCCTGTTCATCAACCAGCGTCACGCTCGCCACCGGTGTGTTGTTCGTGCCGGACGTGACGTGGCACTCGGCCAGCTTCCACGCGTCGGTCTCCAGCATCTCGAACTGGTCGGTCAGCAGCGCCTCCAGGTCCGGGTCGCTGACGACCTTCTTCTTGTCGCACAGCGCCTTGAACTTGTCGAAGACCTTGTCCAGCTCCTGGCGGTTCAGGTCGTAGCCGAGCTGGCGCAGGCGATCGCCCAGCGCCGCACGGCCGCTGTGTTTGCCCAGCACCAGGTTGGTATTGTTCCAGCCCACGCTTTCCGGCCGCATGATTTCGTAGGTCAGCGGATTTTTCAGCATGCCGTCCTGGTGAATACCGGCTTCGTGTGCGAAGGCGTTGACGCCGACGATAGCCTTGTTCGGCTGCACCGGCATTGAGGTCATGCTGCTGACCATTTTGCTTGTGCGCACCAGCTGCGTGGTGTCGACTGAAGTGTAGATCGGATCGTAGAACGTCTTGCGCGTATTCAGCGCCATGACGACTTCTTCGAGTGCGGTGTTGCCGGCGCGTTCGCCGATGCCGTTGATCGTCACTTCGACTTGCCGGGCGCCTGCGCGTACGCCGGCCAGCGTGTTGGCCGTGGCCAGGCCGAGGTCGTTGTGGCAATGGGTGGAAATAATCACACCCTTTTCGTGGATGCCAGGCACGTTCTTCAGGATACCGGCGATCAGGTCGTAATACTCGGTCGGTGTGACATAGCCGACGGTGTCTGGAATATTGAGCGTGGTGGCGCCGGCTTGTACGGCCACGTTCAGCACCTGATATAGAAATTCCGGATCGCTGCGGCCGGCGTCCTCAGGTGAAAACTCGACGTCGCCGCACAGGCTGCGCGCGTAGCTGACGAATTCGCCGATCTGTTCGACGCAGTCGTTGCGGCTGATTTTGAGCTTGTACTGCAGATGAATGTCGCTGGTCGCCAGAAATGTGTGGATGCGTGGCTTTTTTGACCATTGCACAGCGCCCCATGCCGCATCGATGTCCTTCTTATTACAGCGCGCCAGTGATGCGATCGTTGGCCCTGCGTCTGTGGCACCGACTTCCTGGGCAATGCGGCTGACCGCGTCGAAGTCGCCTGGGGAAGCGATGGCGAAACCAGCTTCGATTACATCGACGCCGAGGCGCGCGAGCTGGCGCGCGATTTCGAGCTTTTCGGCCAGGTTAAGCGTGGCACCGGGCGATTGTTCGCCGTCGCGCAGGGTCGTATCGAACATAATGACGCGGTTGGAATCCATAAAAGTTACTCCTCTGGCCTGTGCCGAACAACAAAAAAGCCCTCCGCATGGGAGGGCTGTGTGCTGTGCCGATCTGCGGCTGATTACTGCGCCGCCGTCCCATGTGAAATTCGCCCTCTGCCTGTAAGCAAGAGCGCGTTCGTAAGGTGGCTGAGCACAATCAATTTGCGGATCACGTAAGTCACTTTATACAGGAATGGTCGTGGGATGTCAAGATGATGCGCCGTCGTCGCCATCGCCGCGGTCAGAGTCACTGGCATTCTTCACGTCGGGCTCCAGATCCAACTCCAGATGAAAGGCGTGCAACAGCCGGTGCAGTACAGGTGCGAACAGCAGGCCGGCTACGGCGAGGACGAATACGCCTGAAAACAACGCGAATATGCTGGCGAAAATTTTGCCCGCTGCCGTGTGCATCAGATCAACCGGTCCCATGCCGCCGAGCAGCATGGACGCATTGAGAACTGCGTCAATCCAGTTCAGCCCTTCCAGGAGGTGGTACCCGGTCGCGCCAGCTGCCAGTGCGGCGATCAGCAGTCCGAGTGAAAGGAGCACGTGTCGCACCATGCGCCTGCTGAAACTCTCCATAGGTAGGAGCGGTTGCTTGCGGTGTTCAAACACGCCGCCATTATGCATGATTCACCATCTTCAGAAAGCGATACCGTCATACTGACAGCAAACCGCAAATCGAAAATTTATTGCAATGAACTGATAAATAATTGCACAAAGAAATTTTGTCGTATTTGGTCAATAAAACACTTGACAACGGCTTTGAATTGCCGTAGTATTCACTTGTCTAGACAACTTTAATAACTCACTGCTAGTGCATATATTGCATTGGATCGATACTGTGTACTCACAGATTTTGAACTAACAATAAACATCATGATTAAGAATCTTTTTCGCGCGATCGCTGCGATTGCTGCCGTATTCGCTTTCATTGCTCCTTCTACTTCGAGTGTTTTCGCCGGAAATGATCCGTGCTATCCCGATGGCAATGAAGCCAATGCGACTTCTGCCTGTGCCCGCCAGATCATCACCGGTCGTGTCTTCGAAGACGTCAATGAGAACGGCAAGTGGGATGCGAACGAAATTGGTGCTTGGATCCCGGTGTGGTACAAGGTTACCGACGGTGGCAACTGGTACGTGTGCGGCGTGACCGCCGGCGAGAAGTACGGCAGCTCCTACGGTGTGGTGATCGATCCTATCGGTGGCTACAAGGACTTCCCGAACAACTTCCGCGATGAGGGTGGCACTTATTACGTGATGCCGATTGTTCCCCCGGGCTATAAGCTCACGACGTCTGCCAAGGCCAAGGTTTCGTCCTTGTCGCGCGGCACGTCTGGCAACGGCCTGCAGCAGGATATCGGTGTGGTGAAGGATTCTGGCCAGACCAAGGTTGATGCCTGCGACCAGTACAACCCCGCTCGCTAAATGTAGCGCTTCACTCGATTTTTGAGTGGCTTGCCGGGCAGATCTTCTGCCCGGCATATTCCTTTTTCCGTCGTTATTCATGCCTTTGCTCGCCGCCGCCAGTGCTGCGCTTTCAGCCTACGCCCTGGCGAAAACGAAGTGTCCCATGCGCCCTTTCAGGGCTGCCGCCGACGGAATAACGTTTTCGACTTTAACTCTTTCAACTCTTTCAGCTCTTTCAACCCTGCTCATAAAAATATCTACTCCATCAATTCTCTATAAGAATATTGATACTCATACACGCCAGTGGATGCTTTATCCATGCGTGGAATCATGAAAAAAATACCTCTCCTGCTCCTGCTTCTCCTCCTGCCATCATTTCTCGTCGCCTGTGCCGCTCGCCCGCTGAGGCCAGATGCGAATCGCGTCGGGTCATCTACTGGTGGTGCTCGCAGGGCCACACTGGCCAATGCCAATGGGTTCTTCCTCACCAGCCCGGCCGTCGAAGATGGCGGCGCGTTGCCGGTGAAATACACCTGCGACGGCGAAAGCGCTACGCTGCCGCTGTCCTGGCGCAACGTACCGACGGGAACGGTCGAATTTGCCGTCGTCATGCACCATGTGCCCGGGCCTGGTGACACGCATTGGTACTGGGTGCTGTACAACATTCCCGCTGCCATCACCAGCCTGCCGGAAAATGTCACCAGCGTCGGTGTGCTCGGCACAAACAGCGTCAATGATCGGACCGAGTACGCACCGCCATGCTCGAAGGGCCCGGGCCCGAAGGAATACATCTACACCGTCTATGCGCTCTCATCGCCGCCGGCGCTTGCTGTGCCGCCTGCGCAGGTCAGCCGTGATGTGCTGCTCACTGCGATCGATGGGCGCGTGCTCGGCAGCGCTGAAATGGCAGTGATTTACAGCCGCTGATGAGTGTGAAATTATGTGTAATTCCCATCTTTATGCCCATACACATCCTCACACCCACGAACCTGCGCCGCTGCTCACGCGCCGCAATCTGTTGCGCCTGAGCGCACTGGGCCTGGCCACCGCTGCGCTCAGCGCCTGCGCGCGCGGCCGTGCTGCTGTGCAAACTGTGCCGACTGTCGAAAACTTGCAGCCCGCTGATCTCGCTGGTTTCGCAGCATTTCGCCAAAAGGTGACTGTGCTGCGCGACGAACGTTATTTTCTGATCGAATCGGACGGCATGGCGGCACATGAAATGATGGCCGGCATTCGCAGCTGGCAGCAGCAGGTGCCGCTGCCACAGCCGTACCATGGTGCGAATGCATGGCGCATTCCCACCGTACCGAAGCTCGCAGCTGCGCCAATTTCGGCGCGTACCGCACTTTTTCGCGGTGCCATCGCCATCGCCGTCGACGGTGTGCCGATTTTCAATGCGCTGAATAATCGCGGCGACGATACGCTGCTGGTTGGCGAGCTTGATGATTTCGGTGGGCACGCCGGCCGCGCCGACGATTACCACTATCACACCGCGCCGCTGCACCTGCAGGCCCAGGCCGGCACAGGCAATCCGATCGCCTATGCGCTCGACGGCTTTCCGCTTTATGGCCTGCTCGAACCGGACGGCTCCCTCGTCTTCGGGCTTGACGAATTCAACGGCCATGCCGACGCCGCCGGCCGCTATCACTATCACGCCACGCGCACGTATCCGTATATCAACGGCGGCCTGCGTGGCGAAGTAACCGTCAGCGACGACCAGGTGGAGCCGCAGCCGCACACCACTCCCGTGCGTCCGTGGCTGCAGCCGTTGCGCGGCGCCACAGTCACCGGTTTTACGCGCGTCGGCGAATCGAGCTTCATCCTTGAATACGCGCTGGATGGCCGCACGCATCAGGTGCGCTACCGTTTTGCTGGCGCGCACTACACCTTTGAGTTCGTCGGCCCCGATGGCGCCGTTCGCACCGAAACCTACGAACGCCCGCGCGGCGAGTAGCCACCTTCGAAACGAAGGAAACGTACCCGTCTTCTTAGAAGACGGGTTCGCTAACTAGTTTCGGTCAGCTTCCGTCAGCTCCGGCGGCGCCGCATTGCGCCGTGTCACTTGCGCAAATTGTCCGCGCGAATATAACTCTGCCAACTATTCAAGTAGAGGGGCAAGAGGATTGAGATCGGTTTTTCGTGGTTAGGGATCACTACGAGCAGCCGGCGCACTGCCCTTCGAAACCAACTTCATACGCCTATGTTTCAGGGGGAGGGACTGATGGCACCGACGTTCAAGGGAACGCGTTTTCCGCACAGGTTTGCAGCGAGGGCGAGCCTGGTACTGTTGCTCTTTTTCATGTGCGTGCGTGCGCCGCAGCCGGCGAATGCCGCGGGTGGTGACCGCAATGCCAGGGCGATTGCGCTCAGCAGCGGCGTTACCGTCCGCCACACCTGCGCCGTGTTGCACACCGGCCGCGTCTGGTGCTGGGGGCGCAACAACGCCGGCCAGCTCGGCAACGGCAGCTTCGCCAACGCCACGACACCCGTCACCGTCACCGCGCTCAGCAATGCCGTCGCCGTCGTCGCCGGCGCGTCGCATACGTGCGCGCTCTCGGCCTCCGGCGCCGTGCGGTGCTGGGGAACGAATGCTTCGGGACAACTCGGCAACGGCACGAAGACCACCATGAGCACCAGCGTCGCCGTCGTCGGGCTGGCCAGTGGCGTGACTGCACTCAGCGCCGGCAGCGACCACACGTGCGCGCTGCTCGCGGCGGGCATCGTGCGCTGTTGGGGCTGGAACGTGAACGGCCAACTCGGCGTCGGCACCACCGACGCCGCCTCTGTGCCAGTAACGGTGGCGCTGGCGAGCGGCACAGCGCTGACGTCGGTGGTCGGCGTCGCGGCCGGCGACGCGCACACCTGCGCCGTCACAGCATCCGGCGATGTCTGGTGCTGGGGCTGGAACGGCGACGGCCAGCTCGGCGACGGCAGCACGACCGATGCGTGGAACCCGGTGGCGGTCGTCGGCCTGGCGGGGCCGGCGCGTGAGCTCGCGTCCGGCACGCACACCTGCGCGCGCCTCGATGACGGCGCGGTGCAATGCTGGGGTTCGAATTCCAACGGCCAGCTCGGCGATGGCAGCGCCGTCAGCAGCGCCGCACCCGTCACCGTGTCCGGTCTTAGCGCCGCTGCCACGCTCTCCGCCGGCGAGACGCACTCCTGCGCCGTCGACGTCACTGGCGCTGTGCTGTGCTGGGGTGGGAATAGCCGAGGACAACTTGGCGTCGGAGATCAGGTTGATTCTTACTACAGCATCACCGCCACCAACTTCGCAGCGGGCGCTGCGCGGCCCGGAGCCGGCTGGTTTCACACTTGTGTGTTGGGCACAACGGGCGCCGTGTATTGCTGGGGCGACAACAGCAGCGGCCAGCTCGGCATCGGCAGCACGACGATGCAGCTCAGCCCGCAGCTGGTCTTTACGCCATCGACCGATACCGCGCTCGCCAGCCTGTCGCTCAGCGAGGGTGCACTGACGCCGGCGTTCGTCAGCAGCACGCTCGCCTACGTGGCAGCGGTCGCCAACGTCGTTGCTGCCGTTGCCATCACGGCGACTGCAGTGCACGCCGACGCCACCGCCGTCGTCAGCGGCTGCGGAAATCCGTGCGCACTCGCTGTCGGCGCCAATGTGCTTACGATCACCGTCACCGCGCAGGATGGCGTGACACAGCGCACTTATGTAATGACAATCGAACGCGCTGCCGCGCCGACCGCAACGCCGACCGCAACGCCGACCGCGACGCCGACTTCGACGCCGAGTTCGACGCCGACCGCAACGCCGACCGCGACGCCGAGCGCGACGCCGACCGCGACGCCGACTTCGACGCCGACGGCGACGCCGACTTCGACGCCGACCGCGACGCCGACTTCGACGCCGACCGCGACGCCGACCGCGACGCCGAGCGCGACGCCGAGCGCGACGCCGAGCGCGACTTCGACTGCGACGCCGAGCGCGACGCCGACTGCGACTTCGACTTCGACGCCGAGCGCGACGCCGACTGCGACTTCGACTTCGACGCCGAGCGCGACGCCGACTGCGACTGCGACTTCGACTTCGACGCCGAGCGCGACGCCGACCGCAACGCCGACCGCAACGCCGACTTCGACGCCGACGCCGACAGAAACCGCCACACCCACGCCAACGGCGACCGGCACGGAAACTGCGCCGCCGCCGAGGGCGACCGCGACGTCGACTGCGACAAAAACACCGACGCCGACGCGCACGTCGACTCCAACAGAAACCGCCGCGCTCACCCCAACTGCGACCGCCACGGAACCTGCGCTGCCGCCGAGTGCGAGCGCGACGCCGAGCGCGACGCCGAGCGCAACGCCGACTGGCGTTTACTATCCTGCGATCCGCTCCATCCTGCCGCGCCACGCTTCATCTGAAGGCGGCATGACGATGCGCGTTTACGGAACGAATCTGCAGTCGATCATCTCGCTCACGCTCGATGGTGCAGTTGATTCGACGACTACATTCACCATCGTTGCGCCGGACCTCATCGAGTTCACATCGCCGCCGGGCACCGCTGGGCCGGTGACGCTGACTGCGCACACGGAGCACTGGACGTGGATTCGGCAAAATGCCTATGAACTTGTGCAGGCCGATGCAGCCACGATCGAACTCGACGGTGGCGGAATCATTTCGCCGGCGACGGGTGTTCAACTCATCGTGCCCGAAACTGGCATCGACGGCAGCGTTGCCGTCACCTTCACTCCGTCTATGCCGCCGGGCGATCCGCCTGGTGAAATGTTGCTGGATTCGTTCACTGTGGATGCAGGCTGGAGCGCCTTTGGTGGAACGGAGTCGTCCGTGGCGCTGAACATCCTGATCCATGTTGCGCCCGGTGAAATTCCCCGCGCAACGACGCCGGTGCTGATGTTGTTCGATGAACTGAAGGGGCAGTGGGTCGTCGTCTCGTTGCAGTCATATGACCCTGCGCACGGGCTGCTGCATGCGGCGCTGCCGTGGCCTGGCCGCTATATCGTGAGCACGCTGACGCTGTGGCGCTATTGGTTTCCGAATGCGGACAGCTGAGCCTCGCCCTACAATCTTCACACCATGGAAAATCCCATCGTCCGCTATCCCGACCCGTCCGTGCAATCACTCGATCCGCGCTTCGACAAATACAAGCTCGGCAGCGCCGCCGTGGAGCGCTTGTGGACCGGCGCACGCTGGGCGGAGGGCCCGGTGTATTTCGGCGACGGACGTTTTCTGCTTTTCAGCGACATCCCGAACAACCGCATCCTGCGCTGGAACGAAGACGACGGCGCGGTGAGCGTGTATCGTCAGCCCTCGAACAACGCCAACGGCCATACGCGCGACCGACAGGGACGCCTGGTCAGCTGCGAACATGACGCGCGGCGCGTGGTGCGCACCGAGTACGACGGCTCGATCACCGTTCTGGCCGATTCGTACCGCGGTAAGCCGCTCAACGCGCCGAACGACGTGGTCGTCACGTCCGACGGCGCCGTCTGGTTCACCGATCCGGGCTACGGCATTCTGTGGGAGTACGAAGGCCATCACGCCACTCCGGAAATTCCGAACGCGGTGTATCGCATCGACCCGCATACTGGCGAGCTGCAGCTCAAGATCGACGACTTCGATCGGCCCAATGGCTTGTGCTTTTCGCCGGACGAGAAGCGCCTGTATATCGTCGACTCGGGCAATCCCAAGCACATTCGCGTCTGCGACGTCGTCGATGGAAATCTTGTGAACAGCCGCGTGTTCGCGGACATGAAGCCGGGCACTTCGGATGGCATTCGCACCGACCGTGACGGCAACCTGTGGGCGAGCGCGGCGTGGGGTGGGGCGGGCTACGACGGCGTGCACGTCTTTGCGCCGGACGGCGACCGCATCGGCATGATCCATCTGCCGGAAGGCTGCGCGAACCTGTGCTTCGGCGGCCGCAAGAAGAATCGGCTGTTCATGGCTGCCAGCATGTCGCTGTATTCGCTGTATGTGGATGCGATCGGGGCGCGGTGAACGGGAAGGATTTCACATTGCAGATTTCACATCGAATGAATCTCATTGTGGCCTCGTATCTCTAAATAGAGTTAAGCCCTGGCATCGTGCCGATAGTCAAGGAATGCCGATGCGATGTGCGATGTGCGATGTGCAATGTGCGATGTGCAATCTGAAATCCTAAAATTTCGTGTATACCGGCAACATGATCTTCAGCGCTGCGAGCGCGGCGCGACCGTAGTGCTTGCGATAGAGATGCATGAGGCTGTCGCGATAGGCGCGGCGGGCGGCCGGGTTTTGCTTGAGGCTCTGGCCGCCGATGTGCATGATTTCGAGCGACGGGTCGTAGCGCACGCGAAAACCGGCGCGGCGCAGGCGCATGCACAGGTCGGTGTCCTCGAAGTACATGAACATGTGCTCATCGAGCAGGCCGACTGCGTCGAGCGCAGTGCGGCGCAGGCCGAGGCAGGCGCCGGAGACCCAGTCGGCCTCGATCGTGGTGCGTGGGCGCCAGTCGTGCAGATAGCGGCGGAACAGCAGGCGCATCAGGCCGCGGCGCAGCAGATACGACGGCGTCGGTTCGCCGCCGAACGCGTAGGGCTGCGCAGCCCCGTCGGGCGTGCGCAGCAGCGGGCTGAGCGCGCCGAGCTGTGCGTCCTGGGCGAAGCGCTGTGCGATGCCTTCGATCGCGTCCGGCGTGACGAGCGTGTCGCTGTTCAGCAGCACGACCACCGGCGCGCTCGTCGCTCGCATCGCCGCGTTGTTGGCGCGCGCGTAGCCGAGATTTTCTGCGCTGCGCACCAGGCGCGCGGCCGGAAATTCGCGCTCGACCATGGCGGCGCTTTCGTCGGTCGAAGCGTTGTCGACGACGGTCGTATACGCCTGCAGGCGGCCGAGCGAATGCAGGCAGTCGCGCAGCAGGTCGCGCGTGTTCCAGTTCAGGATGATGACGTCGAGTGCGTTCATCGGCGGTGCTCGGATGCCAGTGAGCGCAGGAATGTTGCCGTCGCTGCGGCGATGCGTTCCTGCGTGTAGTGTTCGTGCACGCGCTCGATTCCGCGCCTGCGCATCTGGACGGCAAGCGTGGCGTCTGATGCCACACGGCGGATCTGGGCGGCGAGCGCGTCTACGTCGCCCTCGGGAAAGACCAGCCCGGCGTTGCCGATTACTTCCGGGATGGCGCCGCTCGACGAGCCGATGACCGGCACGCCGCACGCCATCGCCTCGACCAGCACGCGGCCGAACTGCTCCTTCCACACGGGCGTGGTGCGTGAGGGCAGCACGAGCATGTTCATGTCGTGGTACGCGGAGATGAGTTTCGGGCCCGAGAGCGCGCCTGTGAAGGTCACGCGTTCGCTCAGGCCGAGTGCGGCGACGCGCTGGATCAGATCTGCGCGCTGCGGTCCGTCGCCGATCAGCGTCAGATGTGCATCGAGGTCGTGCACGAGCACGAGTGCGGCGAGCAGGTCGTCGAGTCCCTTTTCGACTGCCAGCCGTCCGACGTAGCCGATGTTCGGCCGGCGCGGTGCACGCACCTGAGGCGTGAAGACAGATGCGTCGATGCCGATGGCGGGGATGACCGGTGTGTGCCCGTGGAAGCCATGCAACCGTAGAAGCTCGACGGCTTCGGCGTTTGCACAGAAGACGGCGTCGACGGCGCGCAGAGCTGCACTTTGCACGGCGCGCACCGGTGCAGAAAGCGGACGCGTCTGGTTCTGCCATGTGTAGAGCACCAGCTTTGCGCGCGGCGCGAACAAAGCACGCGCGACGGCAATGTGCAGCGCGGCGATGCTGTCCGGCTCCTCTTCGGCCAGGATCACGTCCGGCCGAAACGTGCGCATGCCGAAATCGAGTGTGCGATAGGTGGCGCGGTGCGGGTCGTTCACGCGACCGAGAAAATCGACCGACGCAATTTGCAGCCCGGCGACGTCGGATGCCCAGTCCGTGCGTTGTTCGACGCGGCCATATTCGTCCTGCCAGACGCGCGGGAATACGGCGCGCACATCGAAGCCGTGTGTCTGTGCAAGCAGCACGGTCTTGCGGTGCATTGCCGGCGATCGGTAGCGGTTGATGAACAGAAGGCGCATACGAGAAAGATTATCGATGATCAACGTGCTCTGTTGCGCAGGTAGCGAATGTGCTCGAACGAGCGTCGGCCGCTGAGCGCCAGATATGCAGTGACGTAGACGATGCCGACGAATGCGCTGCCGGCGAAAACCTGCGCCAGGGGCGACAGACTGGTGAGTGGCGCCTGCGCGAATGTGATGTGCAGCGCAAGTGTGATCGCAGCGGCGATCGCATGCGTCATCAGCGGCCAGAGTTGTTGACGACCGACGATGTGCAGTGTGTAGGTCACGGCGATGATCGCCGATACTGCGCCGGCCGTGAGCACGGCGATCGCAGTGCCGAGTGCGCCAAAATTCGCCACGAGCACAGCTCCCAGCGTGATGAGCAACACCGCCTGCAGCAAGGAAGAACCGAGCGAATAGCGGCGGTGGCCACGCGCCACTGCCAGCCAGTAGCTCAAGCCGGCATAAATATTGAACATGTTTGCAACGGCGAGGTATGGCAGAAATTCTGCGCTGGCATCCCACTTTCCAGTCGGGTAGAGCACACGGATGATCGCCGGACCATGCAGCGCCAGCGCCAGCATGAATGGGATTGCGAGGAGTCCCTGGATCCAGTACGTCAGGCGAACGGTGTGAGCGAGCAGATCTTTGTTTTCGTGCACCTTCGCCATCACAGCGTAGCCGACGCGTCCGAGCACAATCGCCACGAGCATGGCCGGCCAGTTCGCGATCTTGAATGCCAGGCCGTAGTAACCTTGCGTCGTCGGGCTTACGTAAGTGGCGTTCAGAAAATTGTCGAACTGACTGACGATCGTGCCGAGCAGCGTGATCGACACGCCGGTGGCGAGGCCGTCACGCAGCAACGCCTTTGCGATCGTGCGATCGAAGCGCAGGCCGTCGGCGAACAGCTGCGGCATGCGCCGTCGGCAGATCATGTAGCAGGCGATTGATGTGATGGACCACGTCACTCCGTTGATGACGAGCAGGCTGAGGATGCCGGCGCTGTGCCAGCCGAGCGCCAGCCCTGTGACGTAGCCTGTGAATGTCGCGGCCAGCGAGACGATCTGGATGGTTCGGAACTGCAGCTCGCGCTCCATCATCGTGGCGAACGTGGAGCCAATTGAAGAGACTATGTCGGATGCGAACATGATCAGCAGTGCCGTCATGAAAGTCGCGTCGTAGCCGAATCGAGCTGCGATGGCTGGGCCGGCAGCTGCGGCGATGATGAGCCCCATGGCGCCGCCGGCCATGTCGATGCTGAGCTGCGTGCCGACGAGCGATCCGTTGAGAAGCGGCTGTCGCAGCGCAGCATAGTGCAAGCCGAGCTTCGATCGGATGCCGAGCACGCCGCACCAGAACGTTGCCAGGTCGAAGACGCCGAATACCGCCGGATCGAGCCACGATCGCAGAACGAGCAGGGAGGCGAACGCCATGGCCTGCACGGCGTAGTTGCCGATCGTCGTCCACACGACCCCGTGGATTGCTCGTTTGGCGAGGGCTGCGGAATTGCCGATGACGTTCATAGATTAAAAGAGAACTCTGCGCGCCAGACAGGGCAGGGCGGCCCACATGCGGCGCACCGGATTCATGCCGCGTGTGGCGTCGAAGACGGCGTCGAGCATATGCAGGTGCGTGTACACGCGCAGTCGTTCACGTCGGCGCATTTCCGTCGACGCTTGTCGCATCGGCGCAAGCCGGCGCGTCTGTGGATCGTTCAGCACGTTCAGAATCGTCTGTGTGCGGTGCGCATAGGTGTGTTCACGCAGCACGCGTGTTTGGCCGGCGCGCGCGATGGCGCTGCGTTCGTTTTCGTGTGCCAGCAAATAATCGATTTTTGTGCACAGGTCATCGTCGTTTTCATAAATGACGACTTCGCGGCCGACGTCGAATAGTTCTTCAATTCCGTTCTGCGGCGCGATGGGGTCGGTGAGCACGAGTGCGCCGCATGCGGCGCCTTCGAACAATCGCATCGTGACGTCGCCGGCAATGCTGGTGTTGAACACGATTTTTGCGCGGCTGTAAATCTGTCCGACTTCCTCCGGCGTCGCCGGCCTGCCGAGTTCGTTGGTGTGATAGCGCTGCGCGAGCAGGGCCAGCCGGCGCGCGCGCGGCGTCGCGTTGTGCGAACGATCCATGTTGCCGATGAAGGCCACGTCTATGTCGCGCGATAGCCCATGATCGCGGTGCACGTCTCCCGCGGCGCCGAGCGGCAGCCAGTAGACCTGTTCGTGTCCGAGTATTTTCTTGTACGGTTCGACGAATGCTTTCTGCGCGAGGAAAACCACGTCGAAAAATTTTGCAGCGCTTTCGCGCCAGTGACCGATGTGGCAGTCGACGAGGTAGCCGGCAGTGAGCATGTCGGCGTCTTCGATGCCCGGCGGAAAATAGCGGCCGGCCGGGTCGATCCATAGATACGCGCCTTCTGTCGGCAGCGCACATACGTCGCCGTCGGCGGGCAGGCCGAAGTGCCCCGGCGCGCCGAGCCCGACGAACGTCACGTCACTTGTGACTTCGCGCAGCGCGCGTTCGATGTGCCAGCCGAGTGCTGTTTCGAACCAGCGGTAGCCGATCGAGATCATCGGAGTGAGGTTTCCCACAGCCTTACCAACTCCTCACCGAAGCTCTGCTCGCAGTGATACGCCCGATAGGATACGCTGAAGATTCGCAGACGTTCCTGTGCAGATGCATCGCGCACAGTGCGCACGATGTAGTCGATCAGATCCGGACGGTTCCAATCGACGATGAACTCCGGAAGGCCGTGGCGATGCAGCTCATGGGCCATCCATGTGCCTTCGCTGACGAACGGCATGCGACCGGCAGCGACGGCTTCGGTGAAGATTCCGGACGTGCGTTCGGCGTATGCCGCCGGGTCGTACGGGAGCAGGATTACGTCGGCTGCGGCCATCCATGCCGCGTATTCTGCGTGTGACAGCACATTCGGCACACGCTGCACGCGTGTGCGGCCGATGTGCACGACTTCGGCGGATTCAGCGAACACGAGGTGAAGCTGCTCCGCTTCCTGTGCCTGCGAAGCGGCGATCATGCGGATTACGTCCAACCCTTTTGTAGCCGCCGGCTGGCCCGGCCACCAGCAAACGATCGATTGCGGCGTCAGGCTGCTGCGAAGCACCCGTGCAGCAGCGATATCTGCGTCGCTCGGCACGGTGGTGTGTGGAATCGGCAGCACGTGCAGCGGTCGATTCAGCACTGCTTTATTGTTGTGCGCCACCTTATCGCTGTCGCTCAGCAGGGTGACATTGGTGCGCCCGAGAAGAGCCTCGTACCAGCGCAGCATGGTGCGGTAGGTCCACTTGTCGCGTGCGCCATGCAGGCCGAGCCGGAACATGATCCACAAACGCAGGTTCTTCGGCTTCTTCGCCAGCGACAACACGATGGCTAGTGAGATCAGGTGAACCAGGTCGAACCATTCCAGGAAGAGCATCGGATACTCCGATCGAATGTCACGCAGCAACCGCATCTGCGTGCGCACGAGGGCGATGAACTTGGAGATGTGACTCTGCGAGACATCGGCCGTTCCCAGACAGAGGCGCCATCTGATCGGCAGCGGGCCGATCTGCGCTGCTGCGCGCGCCCAGCCGGTGTGCGTCCAGCCGATGCTGCGCACGATTTCGCCGAATGTGCGGTTGTAGCCGAAGATGTGACCCTGCTGTGTATTCAGGCAGTACATCACGGAGATGATTTCAGGGACGTTCATGGAGAGGGTTGCGGCAGAAAGACTTCACGGTTGTCGAGCATCCATGCGGTGGTGGCTGCGATGCCGTCGCTCAGCGCGGTCCACCCGGCTTCCGGGACGATGGCGCGCAGTCGTTCTACGGAGAGTACTTTCGCCTGCACTCCGACGTGCGATGCGACGTCGTAGCGAATGAGGTTTGGATCGTAGCCGACGTGCCTGCAAATGGCGGCGGCGAACTCGGCGATGCTGTGGTCGTCGCCGGACGCCAGGTTGACGATCTCGTTCGATGCTCGTTCGGTGAGCGCCTGCATGAGCGTAATGAAATCGTCGATGAAGATCAGCTCGCGACGCGCAGTGCCGTCGCCCCATAGCGTCACGGGTTCGCCGTACAACTTTCCGCGCAGAATTTTGCGAATCAGGTCGTAGATGAAATGCAGCGTGCGCCCATCCGTGGCGTAGCCCGGGCCGTAGACGGTCGACGGCACGAGATACAAGTACTGCATGCCGAACTGCCGATGCATCGAACGCAGCCCGGCCAGCAGCATGCGCTTCGACATGGCGTAGGCGTAGTAGTCCGGCGACGGATCCCCTTCCATGTACGCATCCTCGACCAGGTCGTGGTGCCGTGTGTACGACACGCTCGTGCCGAAGGCGATCAGCTTCGCCTGCGGCTGCGCGCGCATCCACCAGTCGAGCACGTTGGTGTTGAGGCGCTGGTTGACCACCCATTGCTCGCCGGCGCGGCGGCGGCAGAAATCTCCGGCGCGCGTCCATGCGGCGAGGTGGTAGATGCGATCGTAGCGATCATGTGCCAGCGCGTCCAGCGCGTCGGCATTGGTTAGGTCGCATAGCGTGGAGGAAAGGCTGCGCACGGCATGGCCCTCGGCGAGTAGTCTGCTTGTGAGGTTGCGGCCGATGAAGCCGGATGCGCCGGTGATGAGGACGTTCATCTCTAGTCTCCCAGAACAAGGCGCTTAAGCAGCCGTTGCGGGCCGGATCCGTTCCATGCATCCAACATGCGTATGTTGGTAGTTAGTGGTGGTGGTGCAGGCAACGGTTGTGTGCTTAGGATCAGATGGAAGCTTCCCGGTGCGTGGAACTTTGGTCCACGCACGAACTGCGTGTTGAAGTAACTTACGTAAGCTGGATTGTGTTGCAAACCCAGTTCCTGCATGCGACTGATCCACCAACTCATCGGCTTTACTGTCTGATGAAGATTCATGCCGTTGACTACGTCATCGGTGGGCGCCACGCTAGTGATCCAGAGTCCGTTGGTCCGAAGATGTCGCTTGACGTTGTCGCACAACATCGGAAGGTCTTCGTTGCGGATGTGCTCCAGCACTTCCCATGCGGTGACGACGTCGAAGCTCAGAGACGCACCATCCATGGTCAACTGAAATGGTTTGGTGACATCACAAGTGAAGAGCAATTGGGGAATGGTTGCCCATTCGGCGCGCTTCAGCTTGAATGAATAGTCGCTGCCTTCCAGACCGACTGCTAGACAGCCGTCATTGACGCAGTCACGCACGAAGCCACCGCCGGAACATCCGAGATCGAGCACATGCAGTGGCTCACGCTTGTCTTCAAATAATCGATAGATCTTTTTATTGAATCGATGATTCCGGTGGTTGTCACGTTTCGTGCCCCACGGCGTTATGTGGTCGGGTGATTCAACGGCGACAGGATGGTGTGTTTCGAGATTGATTTTCATGAAGCTGGTTTAGAGGCGATCAGCATTCGCGTCTCGCTCGGACAAGATCGGGTTGCTTACGGGCCAGTGGATGCCGAGCTGTGCATCGTCCCAGCGCACCGTGAACTGGCGCGCGGCGCCGCCGTAACGCGTGGTCTGCTTGTACGACAGCACGCCGATTTCGGAAAGACATGCCATGCCTGTCGCGCAGCCGGCCGGGATCAGCGCCTGCATGCCGCTGCCTCCGTGTAGCTCGAAGCAATCGATCTTCAGATACGTCGGTGACTTGCTGCGCATGTCGGCCACGGCCATGAACAGATGTCCGTGTGCGCAGTGAATCAGCTTCCACGTGTTCGCATCGCCGTGCAGCCCGCGAACGACGTTCCGACGTGACATCGACATGTCGTCTTCGAGAAAAATCAGCGGCGTCCCGTTTTCGTCTTCGAAGCGATACTCTTCGGCGTCGAAGGTGCGCACGAATGATCCGCGCTCGTCGCGAAACGGTGCGCTTTCTATGAAGCGCAGCCCGTGTACGTTCGTAGATTCACGAGTTTGGAGGCTCATACGTCCTTCGGGTCGACAGGGAAGTAAAATTCGACGCCGCGCTCGATGAGCGGCTGGTTGTTGCGCAGGATCTCCTTCTTGAAGTTCCACGCCAGCACGTAGTACACGTCCGGCGGCGCCGTCAGCTCTTTTTCGATCACGATCGGGATGTGCATGCCGGGCGAATACAGCCCGCGCCGCAGCTCGTTTTTTTCAACGAGCACCTCGATCAGATCCGGGCCGACGCCGAAGTAATTGAGCATCGTATTTCCCTTGACCGGCGCACCCATGCCGAATACGCGTTTCCCTTCACGTTTGCAGCGCTGCAGATATTCGAGATTCTCCGCTTTCATGGCGCGGATGCGCTTCTCGAATTCGATGTACGTCTCCAGTGTATTGCTGCCCACATGGTCCTCGGCCTTGCGCATCTCTTCGAGCCGCGCGCTCGGCGCATTGCGCCCGCGGTGGCTCACGAAGCCGATGATCGAGCCGCCGTGAATCGGCGACAGATACGCGTCGAACATCTCCAGTCCGTGGCGGTTCAGCAGCACTTCGATCGTGCGCAGGTTGTAGTACAGCAGATGCTCGTGATAGATCTGGTCGAACGCGTTGTTCTCCACGATGCGCTTCATGTAGAGGAACTGCACCACGAACACACCGTCGTCGGCCAGTGATTCACGGATGCCGTCGGTCACCGAATGCAGTTCTTCCAGATGAAAGAAAACGCCTGAAGCGTTGATCGCGTCGAATTTTCGGCCGATGTCGTGCGCCGTCTCCGCGTTGAAAAATGCGTTCAGCGTCGGAACGCCGGCCTCCATCGCCAGCCGTGCCGTCGTCTTCGACGATTCGACGCCGAGCACGTCCCAGCCCAGCTTTTGAAAATGCTTCAGCTGCGTGCCGTCGTTGCTGCCGATGTCCAGCACGGCTGGCTTCGATTTCGCCGCACCAAAGCGCTCATGCACTTCGTTCGCCACGCCGGCGAAATGGTCGCTGAGCGAACGGGTCACGCCGGAGAGATACGTATGGTCGCCGAACATCACTTCTTTGCGAACAGTGAAGTCCAGCTGTGTAGTGCGGCATTCGCGGCAATACACCACGCGCAGTGGGTAGAACGGTTCCTTTCCGACTTCCTCTGCGCGCAGGAAATGATTGCACCACGGCTGTTCGCCGAGGTCGATGGCCGGAACGAGATCGGTGGAATCACAAACTCTGCATTTCATAGGCACGTATCGATGATCAGGCAGTTGACGCATATTTATGGTTTCTCGTGTAACTGCCCGGGCTCCGATTTTCTGAGAGCATTAACGATGCTGGACTGAACAGTTATCAATATTGGTTGTCGCGATTCCTATGTTACAGGTTACGAGGAGTGCACCCGTTACGAGTACACGATCTGCGACCCTGGTGCGTCGATGTTCAGATCTACGTGGTTCAGCTCGCCGAGCGCCGCACGCAGCCGTTCATGTCTTTCCGGCGGCGCGAAGAAGAGCAGGAAGCCGCCGCCGCCGGCGCCGAGCAGCTTGCCGCCGAGCGCCCCGGCGGCAAGACCGCGTGCGTACAGTTCATCGATGAAATCGCCGGAAACGCCGGCGTCCAGGCTGCGCTTTGCTCGCCACGATTCGTCGAGCAGCGCGCCGAAGGCTTCGATCGGTCCGTCGCCCGTCAGCACGTCCCAGCCTTTATCAACGAGTGCGCGCATGCGAAGAAGAGTCGCCGTGTTGTCATTCACCTTCGCCAGCTGCTTCGCCACCACCTCCGAGGCGCGGCGCGTGACGCCGGTGTACACCATGAACAAGTGCGCTGCGAATTCATCGCGCCGTTGCGGTGAGATCGGCAGCCTGTGTACGCGGATGTCGTCTTCTTTGCGAAACTCGATCAGGTTGAACCCGCCCACGGCTGCCAGCGTCTGATCCTGGCATCCGACGCGATCTCCGAGCACGTTGCGCTCGATGTGGATGGCCTCGTACGCCAGCTCGATCGGCCGGCGAAATTCACCCTTGAACGCGTGCAG
>CANJQH010000003.1 GCA_947476335.1 Anaerolineae bacterium
CCATTTCGAAAACCTTAAGTCAGCTTCGCGATTTCGGCAAGTGCAGTTGTGCACCCGGTAAACAAATACGGTAGTAGATAGTGGTAGTAGATAGTGGTAGTAGATAGTGGTAGTAGATAGTGGTAGTAGATAGTGGTAGTAGATAGTGGTAGTAGATAGTGGTAGTAGATAGTGGTAGTAGATAGTGGTAGTAGAGCCTGCAAATTTATCTGCTACCGCTATTACTATCCGCTATCACTATCCGCTATCCATTTACACCACGTGTTCATCAGCAGCGCGGGCGGGCGTGCCAGGGTGGCGCGGCGCAACGGGCTGCAAAACGCGGCGGCGTTGCGGGGTAAGTCGCGCGAGCAATTCATCCGAGTAGCGATATCCATGGCGCGTATTGCCCCACGACGGGCCGTAGCGGTAAATCACCACGCGGCGTTCGCCGGAATTTGTGCGTGATGAAGCGCCATGCGACAACGCGTCGCTGAACAACAGCGCGTCGCCGGCGTTCAGATGCACCTCGACTGCGCCTTCGATCGTGTCCATACGCTGCCGCTCGTTCCACGGCTTCGCAAATTCCGGATGTGCAAAGCTGGATTTATGCGAACCGGGAATCACCATCGTTGCGCCGTCGCCCGGGCCGACATCGGTCAGCGCCAGCAGCATATTCACCTGCCCGCAGCGGAAGTGGCCATCGTAGTACTTGTACTGGTTGCGCACGTTGCCTTCGTGGGCGCCGGAGTGCATCGGAAAGAAACCACCCTGCCGACGAATAGATGCGAAGCACTCATCGATGAACAGTCCTTCGACGTAGCTTTCGTATTCGCCGCAGTAATGCAGCAACCGCTCGTACCACGAAGGATGGTCGATCAGTTTTTCGAACGGCGCGCCCGCCTCAACGATATTCTGCAGTTCGGCGCCAGTGAAGCCGTTGTTGTCGAGCCGATGCACGTTGCCCCACCAGCCTTGATACGGCAGGTCCGGAAAAGTATCGAACGCGTCGTTGAGTTCGCCCAGCAGTTCGGGCTCAATCGCGTTTTTCAGCACAAGATAACCGCGCAGGTCAAACAGGTAATCTTCGATGGATCGTGTCGTCATATCTATCTATGATGAACGGCAATGCCGGAATTTCATCCCGATTAACGAGAAAAATTCCGGCATAGTAATATCATCAGCACCTAACTACTCAGGCCAAAATCAGTATTTCCCGCGAAACACACTATTCTCTCCCCCTTCGGGGGCGAGAATAGTGTGTTTCGCGTTGGAAAAATGGCTGGCCTGAGTAGTTACCAAAATATGCTGTTCATGCTTTACAGGTTCACAATCTGAGAGAAAAAAATCTGAGAGAAAAAAATCTGAGAGCACATCATGCGGCAAGAAAATAGCGGGCGCCTAAGTGTGCAGATCCAACACGATGACAGACAAAAGCCGCCGCCAGCGGGAATTCGGATTCCGCATCTGGAATCGCGAGCCGCTTCTGATGGACACATCGCATCATCACAACGACATCGAAGTGAACGTCGTCGAGCGCGGGACGATCACGTATCTGTTCGCCGGCCACACGGTCCATGTGCGCGAGCGCGAAATTCTGGTGTTCTGGGCGGCGATACCGCATCGCATGACAGCATGTGCGCCAAACACGCATGTGCACTGGATTACGTTGCCGCTTGCATGGATGCTGCAGAATTATGGCTTGGCGAACTTCGGCCGTGAGATGTTGCATGGCCGGCCGATTTTGGGCCGCATGCAGGAAGACGAAGTAACGCGCCTGCACCGCTGGGAAGGCGATCTTGCGTCAGGGGGAGAACAACGTGCAGTGGCGCTGCTCGAACTCGAGGCGCGCATGCGACGGCTGGCTCTCGAACGCACGGAGCCTGCACGGCGCCGTGCGGCGCCGGCGAGCAAAGCAGCGGTGATTGCGCGCTTCGTCGCATCACACTTCACAGAACCGCTCAGCATCGACGCAGTCGCACACCACTCACACGTGCACCCGCACTATGCGATGGCGGTATTCAAGGAAGCGTTTGGCGTCGGCATCATTGAGTACGCCACACAGCATCGCATCGCGCACGCGCAACAATTGCTCGCCACGACCGATCTCAGCGTGCTCGACATCGCCCTGCAGTCCGGCTTCGGATCTGCAAGCCGTTTCTACGAGGCGTTCAAACAGGTATGCGGAGTCACGCCTCTGGCATATCGGCGCGAGCTCCGTGCGAACGAGTAGCGCGCAGCTACTCTGCGCGATACAGCACCGGGTTCATCGGCGAATCGACGGCCGCGCCAATTTGCACGCCAGGCATCCACGTATTCCAATCATTTTCGTGATTCTTGTGCCGTGGCTGGCTCAGGCGAATGCCGTCCTCGATATAAATCACGGTCATCACCGCACGCGGCATAACCGACGTATTCGGCCCAGCGCGGTGAAAAGTCCAGCCGGCATGAAAGCTCACTTCGCCCAGGTCGTATGGCCCTTCATCGATCGGGAAGTCGCGCAGATTAAAGCGCATCTTCTCCTCGCTCTCATCGCTGATCGCCAGATCACGGCCTTTTTCGAAAACATGCGAGCCAACGCAGAACGCCAACGGCCCCAGCTCAAGCGGCGTCTTCTGCAGTGGCACCCATACCGTGACCGAATTAGCGTTACTCAGCGGCCAGTAAAACTGATCGACGTGCCACGGCGTATAACCACCACCGGGCTCTTTATACAACGCCTGATCGTGGTACATGCGCACGCCTGCAACGCCCATCAGCTCAGCGGCGATGCGCGCCAGCCGGCGCGAAAACACAAATTCGCGCGCGACATCGTCCTTCGTCCACAGGTTCATGATCTGCAGAAAGGCGCGGCCGTAGGTGCTGCGCTCGGCGAGCGGCTTCTCTTCCTTGTTCAGCGTCTGCACCAGCTCGCTTATTTTTTCGCCATAAAAGGCGAGCACCTCTGCGGAGAGCACGTCTTTGAGTTTGACATAGCCGTCACGTCTGTAGTTTTCGACGGCTTCAACCGGCAACGTGTACGGCTCACTGATTTGTGTGTACAGATCTTCTCGATTCATCACTTGTCTCCATGACTACTCAGCAGGCAATACCTCTACGACAGTAACTGCTCAGGCCTACGTCGATATATTCCGCGAAACGCACTATTCCTCCTCCCTTCGGGAGGAATAGTGCGTTTCGCGATGGAAAATAGAGCGGCCTGAGTAGTTACCTACGACAACATCTCAACCACGCGCACGCCATCGAGGCGCAGCGCACCCAGCAATTCATCGGCCTGCGCCGCAGTCGTGGCGCTGGCGATCGGCGCAGTGATGTCGGGCTGTGCCATCAGCCATGCGAGCGCCACCTGCGACGGCCGCGCATTCAACTCAGCAGCAGCGCGTTCAACTTTTGCGAGCGCCGCCCAGCCTGCCTCGTTGAAATAGCTCTTCTGCACGCCGCCTGCGCGCGCGGTCTGCGGCAGCTCAGCGCCGGGCTTGTACTTGCCGCTGAGAAAACCACGGGCGAGCGAAAAGTACGGGATCACGCCAACCTGCCGTTCAAGGCACAGCGGCCGCAAATCACGTTCATACGGCTCGCGGTCAATGTAGTTGTAATTTGGCTGCAGGCAATCATAGCGGGCGAGATCATGAGCAGCGCTGATGTCCAACGCAGCGCGCAGGCGTGCACCGCTGTAGTTCGACGCGCCGATCGCGCGCACCTTGCCCTGCTGCACGAGCTTGTCGAATGCGGCGAGCGTCTCTTCGAGCAGCGTCGACTCGTCGTCGATGTGCGCCTGATACAAGTCGATCACGTCAGTCTGCAGGCGACGCAGTGAAGCTTCAACCGCTTCGACCATGTAACGCGCACCAAGGCCTTCCCGGCCCTCGCTCATCTTCGAGCCGAGCTTGGTAGCGATGACGACACGATCACGATTGCCGCGCGCACGCATCCACGCACCGACGATGCTTTCGCTCTCACCACCAGCGTTGCCGGGCGCCCACGTCGAATACACATCCGCCGTGTCGATGAAATTGCCACCGCCAGCGACGAATGCGTCGAGCACTTCAAAAGAGCGGTCGTGATCGATGGTCCAGCCAAAGACATTGCCGCCAAGGCAAAGCGGTGTGACGAGTACGTTCGATTTTCCGATTTTTCGCTTATTCATAGTGGAGGGTCAGAGTGTAGGCAACGATTCAAGTGCAGGCCTGTATTTTCTACGACATGCGCTATCCCGTATGCACTAAAAAGAAAAGGTAACTACTCAGGCCAGCTATTTTTCCAACGCGAAACACACTATTCTCTCCCCCGAAGGGGGAGAGAATAGTGTGTTTCGCGGGAAATACTGATTTGGGCCTGAGTAGTTACAAGAAAAGAGATGGCGCGTGTTGCGATTGAATTATTGACCAGCCATGAGTTTGCCGATGTTTAGCGCACGAACAGTCTGGCACCGGGCGGCCCTTCCGGAAGATCATCAGGATGAACACGGGCCGGATAGCGCACCACATTCGGAGTGGGCGCGGCGAGATAGGCACGCGCGGCTGCTGTGCCCGCACGGATCATCGAATCGGTCTGCGAAAAATCGCCAAGGCCGACGTTGCCGTGTGCATAGAGAGGAATATGGTGCACCGTAATGCCAGGCGTGTGGATTGCGTGCTCGAGTTCGCGCAGCGTCTTCAGGTACAGAAAATTCGCCACGCAGTAATTCGACATGGCGAAGGCGTTGTCGACGCCAATGGCGCGCTCAGGGCCGGGCTGGTTTGCGATGTCGATCGCCCAGATTTCCGTGGCGCCGCGTGCGATGGCAACATCGACCGGCAGGTTGCTCACCACCCCACCGTCGACGAATAGTTCGCCTTTGTGGTCGTGCGGCGGAAAGAAGCCGGGCACGGCGGCGCTCTGCAGCGCGGCTTCGTAGGGATCAGCGCTCTTGTCATCACCGTAGACATAGAGCGTCTGCGTGACAAAATGCGTGATGGTGATGTAAAGCGGGATCTTCATGTCGCCGAAAGTTCGCACATGCGGCGGCGCCACAGAGCGCAGGTGCGCACGCAGGCGCGCATTGTCGGCCAGGTAACGCCGACCGCGCAGCGCGCTTGTGAGCGTGCTCAAGATCGAGTTCGTGAACAAACGCCGCCGCCCAGCGTCACGCCATAATTCTGCGCCGAGACGCGCCTGCGTGATGGTTGGATCCATCGCCAGGAAAAGACCGTTGAGCGCGCCTGCGCTCGAACCAACGATCATGTCCGGCACGATGCCAGCTTCGAACAAGACCTCCACTGCGCCGAGTTCCAACGGACCGCGGTTCCCTCCACCGGAAAGTACGAATGCCCTCATGCGTAGAAGTCTACAGTCAGAGTGACGAGAGTACAGAGTCAGAGTGGATAGCAGCAGTCATCAGCTCCACTCGTCACTCTGACTCTTTACTCTCTACTCGCTTCTCTCTTCTCCTACGCTTCCGTAATCGCAGTCTCAGACACTTCTACAGCTATATTCGGCTGCGACAGTTGGGTACGTTGTTCAGCGAGCGTTTGTGCGCGCAATGCAGCGAGCGTCTTCGGGATGATCTGCTCTTCGTGCAGCGAGTCCACGGTCTGGTTGGCCTCGATGATGTCGATGACTTCGCGGCCATTCAAGGTGCCATGCACGAGCAGTTCTTCTGCCACGGCAGAGACTTCCTTCCAGTGTCGCCGCAACAGCATCTCGGTGGCATCTTCCATCTTGATCCAGTAACTTTCGAGCGTTTTGTCCATACCACCGCTGGAGCCGGGGGCGCCGATGGCGGCGTTGTTCAGATCCATGGCCAGTTTGGGACCGAAATAGCCGGCGCGCGCCATGCGTTGCAGCAGAAAGCTCACAGCTGGATAGTCTCCGCCGACGCTGTAGAAGATTTCACCGGAGTAAATCTTTTCCGAAGCGCGGCCAGCGAGGAAAACGATGACGTCGTATGCGTCACGCTGAACCGGCTTGATGTGCTGCTCAACCGTATCGACCGGCGCGACGTGGCCGTAGCTGCCCGTCGACAGGCGCACGATCGTGGCGCGCACGATCTTCTGCTCGGGCATCATGTAATACTGCGCGATGGCGTGACCGGCCTCGTGATACGCCAGGACGCGGCGCTGGCCGTCATCCATTTCCTCGATCGGCATTTCCATACCGGTCTGCTGTTCCATGAAGGCCTTGTCGATGTCCTTCTGCGAGACCTTATTGCGGCCGGCGAAGAAAGCCAGGCGAACGGCGTCCTTCGTAATTGCACCAGCGATGTCGGCCGGCGTCATCCCGCTCGTATCCGCCACAATCGCCTCAACATCGACGGTTTCATCGTGCTGAATGCGGCTCATGTAGCCGTTGATGATCAGACGGCGGCTGGCCTTATCCGGCGGCTCGACGGCGATCTTAGTGTCAAGGCGGCCCGAGCGCGTCAGCGCCGGGTCGAGCACATCCGGGCGGTTCGTGCTGCCCATCCACATCACGTGCCAATTGCGCTTGATCTCGTACTTGCGGCCGAAGAGCTTCCAGAGTTTGGTTCTGATCTTCTCGCCGCGCGACGGACCGCTCATGCCATCCATCTGGCTGAGCAGCGTGCTGAGTGCGAACATGCCAAGGCCCATGCCGGTGCCGCTCATCATGCCGCCCTGCTGAGAGCCGCCGCGCACACCGCCGCGGCTCATGCCGATCGCGTCGATTTCATCGATGTAGGCGACGCAAGCGCCGTACTTCTTCGCCAGATCGCGCGCCCAGGCCGAAAACCGCAGCACCATCAGGATGTCCATACCCCAGAACATGCCTTGGAAGCTGGTGCCGAGCGCCGAGATAAATGCCATGCCGGATTCACCGGCGATGGCCTTGGCCAGCATCGTCTTGCCGGTGCCAGGCGGGCCGTACAGCAGCAGACCGCTGATGTACTTACCGCCCATCTTCTCGAAGTCCTTGCGGTCGCGCAACAGTGACATCCACTGCTTCACCAGGCCGACAAGCTGCGGCTGACCCCAGTAATCGTCGAAGGTCACACTCGTATCGTCGCCTGGGCGGATAATTTCCACCTTCGGCCGGCCGAGGAACCAAAAAATCAGGCCGAACTGTGCTACAACACCGATCAGCACCGCCAGGATCTGCACCGCCAGGCCGAAAACTGTCTGCAGGCCAGACAGCACCATATTCAGCTCGACGTCGCCGCCGGACGCAAAGAGCGCCAGAACCGTCAGCAGGCTCATGACGACCGTAATTTTGATGAAGCTGATCAGCGCGCGGCGCCGGCGATTTTCCCAGCGGTTATAAGGAATATCAATTTCCTTTTTCGCCAGTTTGTTCGCGCGATCCCCCCGCTCAGGCAGCAATGGCTGAGGCACACTTTTCATGTCGTGGAGCTCCTCTCCCCTATAATGCTCAAGTTTCACGCCGAACCGCTTCGGCGACTCCGCTCCACACAGGCAAATTGAAATCGTCCGCTCGCCGATCTCATGTATTCATGTCCTCATGAAAAACAAGAAATCAGCACTAACAATTTCGATGACCTGCTGAAGGCAAATTCACCCGCGATCATCCGCCGGAAAACATTATGAATTCTAGCCATGCGCGGGCACGGAGCAAGGCAAATCGCAACTACTCAGCTTCATGTCAGTATTTCCACAAAACACGCCCTCACGCCCCCAAAGGGAGAGAAAGCGCGTTTTACGATGAAAAATTGACTGTTCTGATCAATTACGATCCATCGTTTAAGAATTTCGTGAGAGCCCTGTGATTTATATTGTCGGCCTCGGCCCTGGCAACCCAAACCTCCTGACGCGCGAAGCGTGGGATCTGCTGCAGCGCACCCAACGTGTGTACCTGCGCACGCGCCGGCATCCGACGGTGGCCGGCCTCCCGCATGGCGTGAAACTGACCTCCTTCGATTCGCTCTACGCCCGTGCCGAGAGCTTCGACCAGGTCTACGATGCCATTGCAACGAAAATCATCGCAGCGGCCAGGCGCGCGCAAAAAAGCGGCGCAGACGTCATCTATGCGGTGCCCGGCCATCCGCTCGTCGGCGAACGCAGCGTGCCGTTGATTCTGGCGCGCGCCGCTGCTGCTGGAATTTCCACTCACATCGTCGGAGGCCTCAGCTTCGTCGAGCCGGTGCTCGAGGCGCTGGCGCTGCACGGCCGCCTTCCGCCAGGCGACGATCCGATGGCCGGCCTGCAGCTGTGCGACGCGCTCGATCTGGCGCGACTGCACCATCCCCCGCTCGACCCGGATCGGCCGGCGCTGGCTGCGCAGATTTATTCGCGCGCCGTCGCCTCCGACGTCAAACTCACCCTGCTGAACCAGTATCCGCCGGCTCACGGGGTGCATATCGTGCGCGCAGCCGGAGCCGGCTCAGCCGCAGCATGCAGCACCGTGGCGCTGGCCGAGCTCGATCACAGTGATTACTTCGACCATCTGACTTCGCTTTATGTTCCGGCATTACCCGGCGTGACCAGCTTCGAGGGTTTCCAGGAGACCCTTGCCCATCTGCGCGCGCCCGAAGGCTGCCCATGGGATCGCGAGCAGACGCATCAGTCTCTGCGCGGCACACTGCTCGAAGAGGCCTACGAAGTGCTCACAGCCCTCGACGAGGACGACATGGACGCGCTGCGCGAGGAGCTGGGCGACCTGCTGCTGAACATCATCATGCAAGTGCAAATTGCCACAGAGGAGGAAGTCTTCCGCATGACCGACGTCATCGCCGACGTCGATGCCAAGCTGAAGCGCCGGCATCCCCACGTATTCGGGGCGGAGCGCTTCCAAGATTCGGCCGAGGTTCTGGTGAACTGGTACGCCATCAAAGCGGCCGAAAAAGCGGCCAAGGCGGAGACCAAACCCGTCGACACGTCGGCGCTGGCGGGCGTCGCACCGGCGCTGCCAGCGCTGGCGCAGGCGCAGAAATATGCACATCGTGCACATCGCGCCGGCTTCCGCTGGGAAGACAACGAGAAGCGTCTACACAAAGTATTCGAGGAAATCGAAGAAGTGCGCACTGCACGCGACGATGTGCACCGGCGCGAGGAATTCGGCGATCTGGTCTTCAGCATCGCCTACTGGGCCGACGGCTACGACATCGACATCGAAACTGCGGCGCGCGACGCAAACGCAAAGTTTGCGCGGCGCTTCCGCGCGCTCGAGCAAGCCGTCCGCGTGCAGGGACTGGACATGCTGCAGATGTCTGAGACAGCGCTGCTTGAGACCTGGCGCGCAGTGAAACGGGGCGAAAAAGGCGAGAAGAGCGAATGAAAATCGCGCTGCTCGCCGATGTGCACGCCAACCAGCGGGCGCTGTGGGCGGTCTACGAAGACATAGAGCGCTGGCGACCGGACCACGTGCTGGTGCTGGGCGACGTGGTGAACCGCGGACCGCGGCCGCACGAGTGCCTTGCCTTTGTGCAGCAGCGCGTCGCCGACGCCGGCTGGCGCTGCGTGATTGGCAACCACGAAGAGTACGTGCTGCGCGAATTTCGTCAACCCGACAAAGCCAGTCCGCTGCGCGAAACATTTCGCGCTTCGCAATGGACGGGCGCATGCCTGGGCGAGGCCGGCATTGCCGCGATTGAGCAGTGGCCATTTTCGCTGGCGCTGAATTTCGAGCTGAGTGGTGAAGTGCGCGTCGCGCACGCCTCGATGCTGCACACGCGCGACGGCATTTTCACAGAGACCACGCACAAAGAAATCCGCGGCAAAGTCGGTGCGCCGCTGCCGGCCGTCTTCGGCGTTGGGCACACACACGTGCCACTGCAGCGCACGCTGGCGCCGGAGCAGGCGTTGGTGGTGAATGCCGGCTCGGTCGGCATGCCATTCGACGGCGACCCGCGCGCGGCATATGCGCAACTGGAATGGCGGCACGGCCGCTGGTCGGCACGCATCATGCGTGTGGAGTACGACCGCGCTGGGGCGGTGCATGACTTCGCCGAGAGCGGATTTTTACGCGATGGCGGGGCACATGCGACCGTCATGCTGTGGGAGCTGCGGCTATCGCGTGGGCTACTGTTCGAATGGGCGCGCGACTTTGAGGCAGCCGTACTCGGCGGCGAAATGAGCATGCAGCGCTCGGTAGAACTGTTTCTGAGGGAAAGAGGGCTGGGGGAATAGCGGCGAGGCAGAAGTCGATAGTAGATAGTATGTAAGCACTGTCTACTATCGACTCTTCAGTTACTTCCCCGCACCGCCCATGTGCGTTTCGTCGAGCATGACGATGCCCTGCTTGAGTGCATAGAGGGCTGCCTGGGTGCGGCTGGGCAGGCGCAGCTTCGACAGCACATTGCTGACGTGCGTCTTGACAGTTTTCTCACTGACGACAAGGGCGGCGGCGATAGCCTTGTTCGAAAGGCCCTTGGCGATCAGACGCAGCACTTCAGTCTCGCGATCAGTCAGCTTTTCAGGTGATTCCGGCGTGCGGACTTCACGAATCAGGCGCTTGGCCGCCTCCGGATCCAGCTGCACTTCACCGCGAAAGGCTCCTTTGATGGCCTTGGCGAGTGCGTCAGCTTTGGTGTCTTTCATTAAATAGCCCATTGCCCCGGCATGAATTGCTTTGAAAACTTTGTCATCTTCGAGGATGCTCGTCAACGCAATCACTTCGACTTCAGGGTGCGCGTTCTTAATTTTCTGCGTGGCGGTCAGCCCGTCCATCACCGGCATGATGATGTCCATCAGGACGATATCAGGCTTGAGAACCGCGCACAGATCGCATGCCTCTTGCCCATTTTGCGCCTCACCGATCACCAAAATTTCCTTGTCAAGGCCGAGGAACATCTTTATGCCCTGCCGAACCACGGCATGGTCGTCCACAAGCAGCACGCGAACCGGAAGATTTTGCGTGGATTGAGTGTCCTGGCTAGCATTGGTTGGGTCGAACATTAGTTCCTCCATCAAGTGAGTGGCAGAATACCACATACTCCGTTATCTGTATGCTCTGCGTTTATTTGAATTATTTTCTAAGTAAACAAGTTTGTATGACGGACCAGATACAGCACATACGACAAAAACGGCACTTGTGCAACTTGGCCGCTGTGCCTATGGCAGCCATTCACGTTGCGGTCAGAAATCGTAGCTATTCAGGCCTAAATCAGTATTCCCCACGCAACACGCGCGTGTTGCGCGTTGAAAAACCGAATGGCCTGAGTATGACCCCCTATTGATATGGGGAACGGGGGCGAAGTTCGCAGTTATCAAAAAAAACAACACCTCTTCAACGCTGGCTACAATCAAAGCACGCCATGGCAAAAACCTCAGAAGTGTTCGTGACGGTTGACATCGTCATCTTTGCCCTGCGAGAAGACGACCTGCAGGTATTGCTCATCAAGCGCAAATATCCGCCGTTCGAAAATACGTGGGCCATTCCCGGCGGCTTTGTGCAACCGCAGGAATCGCTCGAAGACGCCGCCGCGCGCGAGCTCTATGAAGAGACCGGCATACGCAACGTGCACATCGAGCAGCTCTATACCTTCGGTCAGCTCCACCGCGACCCGCGCGGGCGCATGATCACGGTGGCTTATTTCGCGCTCGTGCCCAAGCCACTGGCGGTGCAGGCCGGCTCAGACACCACCGACGCGCAGTGGAAATCTGTCTACGATCTACCGCAGACCGCCTTCGATCACGCCGAAATTGTGAATTATGCGCTCAAGCGCCTGCGCTACAAGCTCGAATACACCGCCGTCGGCTTCCAGCTGCTGCCGCTCGATTTCACACTCAGCGAACTACAGCACGCGTACGAAATCATCCTCGGCGAGGCACTCGACAAGCGCAACTTCCGCCGACGCATTCTGCAAGCCGGCGTGATCGAAGAAACCGGCGCCATGCATATGGGTGATGGCCGCCCTGCCAAGCTCTACCACTATCGCCCGTCCGCCGTCGCCGAAGTAAAAACACGGCGCTTGTTTCCGTAAATTGAGTTCCGAGTTCCGAGCGCGGAATCTACTCGGAACTTCTTCCGCACACTATCAGCTCGACATCATCCACATACAAGCTCGATGGCAATGTGGAGTCGGTGGCGCCCTTGATCGTCACCCAGACGCCGCGCCCGGAGAGGCGAGCCACGTCGATGGGTATATCTGTGCGCACCCACTCGCCGCGCCCGGCACCGGCGTTGTCGATGCGCAGCGGCGGTACCAGTTCCACGCCACCATCCGTCTCCAGGCCGATGCGAAACGCGTCGTACACCGTACGCGTCGATATTTCCGCCGTATCCAGATAACGCCACACCGTCAACGTCGCACTGACCACCTCAGCCGGCATCTGCACCGTCTGCAAGATTTCACTCCAGTAGCCATTCACTTCAGGAGAACCGACGCGGCCGCTGCGGGCACCGCCATGCACGTGCACCGCTGAATACGCCGTCGTGCTGTAAACCGTAACCTCAGTGTTCGCCAGGCCAGCCCAGCCGGCCTCCGCTTCGAAATTGCTGTTCACCAGCACATTCGCACACGCAATCGCAGGTTCACGCTGCACCAACGGCAGCAGCACACGTTCACCAGATACATTCATCACCGGCGTGTGTGCGGCAATGAACGCACTCGGCGCGACGTAGCCATCGCCTGGGTACGGGTAATCGTTCGGATGAATGCGAAATGTATAGCCGCGCCCTGGATACAACCAAGTGCATTTCGGATAGTCATAGCCATAGGCGTTCGTGCCCGCCTCATAGATATTCCCCATATCGGCGCGACGACGCAGCTCGAAATGCAGGTGCGAATCCCACACCGGATGCAGCTCCGGCGTGCGGCCGCGGTAGCCCTGATCAAACACCACGGCGATCTGCTGGCCGCGCGTCACCACTTCGCCCACCACCACACGCACGTCGGCGACGTGGCCATACATCGAATAAATATCGCTGCCGTCGGGCAGGCGATGCCAAATCACCACCACATTGCCGGGGTAACTCAACAGCGAATTGTGGCGCACCACCACGCCATCGGCCACGGCATAGACCGGCGCACCGGCGGTGTTCGTCATCGCCGTATCGAGACGGTACCAGTCCTCGCCAGCGTGCAGCATGCGCGACCAGTCCACATCGAAGCATTTGATGCGCCACTGATCGAGGTTGCGCGTGCCATAGCCCAGCTGTTCCATGCGCACGCTTTGTTCTATGCGGCCTTCCGGCACACCGTAATTTGCACCTGCGGCATCGCGCATGGGAAATTCGAAGGCTGCGGCGACCGAGGCATCCTCGACCGCCGCAGCCGGTGCACGTACTGCGCGGGTCTGCAGCGGTTGATCAAGTGCGCGAAACGTCGCCAGCAGATGTTCATATTGCGCAAGAGCCTGCGGCGAAGGTTCGACGTCCCCCCCCGCACCACCGCCGAACAGCGCGATGCGGTACCACACACCGCTGCCAGGTCGGCCGGGCAACAGCGCCGCACGCGCGTCCCCAGCCGGCTCAGCCGCAGGAGCCGCATCGGGCAGCGTCACGATCGACGCGCCTTGATACGCCGCCGTATCCGTCACGACAAACTGCACATAGACGATGCGATACGGCTGCGACGCGTCCGTACTGTCCGTGACATGCGCTGTGGCCGCATATTCAAACGCATACGCCGCGTCCACCGAAATATACGTGCACCATTCTGCACCCTGCCCAACAGCCACCAACCCGCTCAACAACGTCTGCACCGGCGACGCACAAGCGGAAAGCAGGAAAAGAGAGAGCACGCAGAAGAAAAATCTCGGCGCGAAAAAATGGTGCGGGCCCAGGAATTACCACCTTTTTTTACGTAATGACTCAGGCCTCGGTTGATATTTCCCGCGAAAGATACGATTCCTCCTGCCGGAGAGACGAGAAATCGTATGTTTTGCGATGAGAAATAAGACCGGCCTGAGTCGTTACGCAACTTCATAAATAAGCACCTTTATGTTTGTAGTTCGAACACAGCGCGCTCACATAGGTGATGATTTCGGGCAGCTTTTTATCCCGTTGTGCGCGTTCGACCCACAGATTCAACGTCCGCGCGCGCGACGTGAGCTTATCCAGCAGGTCAATCACCACCACTGTATCAACACCGATCCAGTATGAAACGAGCGAGAGAATCGACATCTTCTGCTCCTTGATCAGCATATCTGCACGCATATAGTCGCGGAACAAGGCCCGCCGACTGGTCAGTCTCGGTTCGGCGCGAAAAATTTCGCGCAGGTCAGGATCGATATAGCCAGTGGCGAGCGCTTCATAGTGTGCCGTCTTCGCGTTCATGAATTCGGCAACGGTCAGCTTCACCTGTTCGTAAGGCTCCATCATCCAGCCGGGGTCGGTCTCGATCAGTGGCGGCGAGCCGCCAATTTCCTTCACGAGCCGGTCGGTATAGCGCAGTTTTTTGAGCGCCGTCGGGTAGCGTTGGTACGTCTTTCGCCAACCCGAACGCGGCGTCAGCCATACGGTGAAAGTTTCGGCAAAATCTTCATCAGGATGTTTCTGCGCGTAGTGGTCGCCGTTAGGGTTCACATAGGAGCGACTCCATGGGTTGTAGTTGTAGTCGTCCTTCTCAGGGTATGTATTAAAAAAATGTCCCCGCACGTCAAAAAGATGCCGGAAATCTTTGCGGCGATAGAGTTTGTACGAATAGCAAAACGCGTGCCCGCATTCGTGACGCAGCAGGTCGAAGATATCCGCATCGCTGTAGCGCCAGCCACGAAATTCTTCATTCAATTCTTTGAGCAGCGGGTGAAGATCATAAAAGCCGAGCGCCACGAGCGGCTGGCCGGCGATGCAGCCGTAGCCAGTCGATATGTAAAAAATCGGCTCAAGTTGTGTGATGCCAGCACGGCGCAGCTCTTCCTTCACTACAGGAATCGCCTGCGCGAAGATCGTGTCCTCAATTTGCAGGCCCAGCTGATGAACCGGCATATTCAACAGTTCCAGCTTTAACGTCTCAGTCTGATATAAAAGCGCACGCGTGCGTCGCATGAATAAGCTCCACAAAAGCGAAGGGGAGTGGCTAAACCCAAGTAGAGAAAAACCCGCGAATCACGGACTCTACTCAGATTTAGTCACTCCCAGGCGAAGGGAGTATAGCAAGGGCGCATCCGCAGTGGGTGCATCCGCAATTTGGGGCGAATTTCACGAAACGGCGGCGGCGATCACCTGGACCGGGACGAGGGTCCGCAGCGTCGCGCCTTCGGCGCTTTTTCCGCGGAACATGAGCGCCGGAGGCGCAGTCGCTTCCCCAGCCCAGGGCTTGCGCACCTGCGGCGTGACGGCGCGCGGTCAACGTTTACCCCAAACGGCGGCTGCGCCCGTATAGCAAGGCCGTTCTACAATTCCGCTGTAATGACCCACGGCACAGCAGACGATCTATTCAAGGTGGCGGCCGAAGTGCGTGCGTGCCAGTTGTGTGGGCTGGCGACCGGCCGCAGAAACGCCGTGCCCGGCGAGGGGCCGCTGCACGCCGACGTCATGTTCATCGGTGAAGGGCCTGGCTTAAACGAGGATAAGCAGGGCCGGCCCTTCGTTGGCGCATCTGGGCAGTTTCTCACTCAGCTGATCGCGCGCGCCGGCCTCAAGCGCGAAGACGTATTCATCGCCAACGTAGTGAAATGCCGCCCACTCGACAACCGCGATCCGCTGCCGGAGGAAATTATCGCCTGCCACGGCTACCTCGAGCGCCAGATCACGCTGGTGAACCCAAAGATCATCGTCACACTCGGCCGATTTTCCATGGCGTCCTATTTTCCCGGCATGCGCATCAGTACCATCCATGGCCAGTCCAAACGATTGCCCAACGGGCGCCTCGTCGTCGCCATGTTCCACCCAGCCGCCGCGCTGCACAACGCCGGCCTGCGCCCGACGCTGGAACAGGATTTCACCGGCCTGAAGACGCTGCTGGATCTGGAGAAAGTGCTGAACGCCCGACAACGGCCGGCGGCGGATGACGATAAAAGCACACCCAATGGACAACGCAACTTTTTAGGCTGATGCCTATCATTCATTCGACGGTCGGCGGTCACCCGTCGTTCGCCATTCATACAAACCTGTCATGCCCAATCCCTGGATTCTCGCTGCACGCCCCAAAACTCTGCCCGCCTCGATCGCGCCAGTGCTCGTCGGTACGGCACTGGCTGTGCGCGAAGGCGCATTCCATCCCCTCGTCTTCGCCGCCACGCTGGCAACGGCCGTGCTGCTGCAGATCGGCGCCAACTACGCCAACGACGTCTTCGATTTTCTCAAAGGCGCCGACAAGGCGCGCGTCGGGCCGACGCGCGTCACGCAAAGTGGCCTACTCACCTCACGCCAGATGCTGACCAGCACGGCGCTCATTTTCATCGCTGCGGCGCTGCTCGGCATATATCTCGTCTTCGTCGGTGGCCTGCCCATCATCGTCATCGGCGTATGCGCCATCATCGCCGCACTGGCCTACACCGCCGGCCCCTTCCCGCTCGCCTACAACGGTCTGGGGGACTTGTTTGCCTTCCTCTTCTTTGGCATCGTCGCCGTCTGCGGCACCTATTTTCTACAGACTGGCAATTTTCACCCGCTCACCCTCGCATGTTCGCTACCGACGGCGCTGCTCGTCACCAACATCATCGTCGTCAACAATCTGCGCGATATCGACACCGACCAGGTGGCGAACAAACGAACGCTGGCCGTGCGCATCGGCGACCAAAACACGCGCATCGAGTACGTGCTCTTCGTCGTGCTGGCTTATGCAACGCCGCTACTGCTGTGGATCTCCGGTCTGCTCGGCCCCAGCGGTCTGCTCGCCTGGCTTAGCCTGCCCGTCGGCATCCGCCTAACGCGCGATCTGCAGCGCGCGCCGCGCAGCGCAGCCCTCAACCCCATCCTCGGCCGCACTGCACAATTCAACCTGTTGTTTTCCGCGCTGTTCGCAGTGGGGTTGCTTTTTTGACGACAACTCCACCAGGTTCATGCCTCACTCTGCCGTACCGATTTGAAGACAAACGAAAACAAACGAAAACAAACGAAAACAAACGAAGTCAAACGAAGTCAAACGAAGTCAAACGAAGACGAGCAAGAACAAGCAAGAACGAAAGCAAACGAAATTCAAGGGCAAAAAAGACGATTTAAAACAAAAAATAGACGAAATACAACTAAAACATACCAAGAACGCACATCTGACAACTTATCTCCTCCTGCATCATCCACACTACAATTCAATTTGTCAACTTACCAAAAACACATGATTAGGGCAAAATTTCTTACCCTTCATAAAGGTTGGTTTACAATCTGCCCCGTTCGCTTTCAAGAGGAGATTTTCCGTGAGTGACGCTATTCTCGAAGCCCAGCCAGTTACCAATCAGACTTCCGATGCGCCAGAAATTGCGCAAGTTGCTGTCCCGAGCAGCCTGGAGGAAGTAAAGCCGCGCATGGCGCTGACCGGCAAGGTCGCCCGTGTGGAACTGGGTGGGGTCCATGTTGATATCGGCGTGGGAGTGGACGGTTTCGTCCATATCTCGCAACTGGTCGCCGAATCCGGCGAACCGATCACGCGTGTTGCCGACGCATTTAAGGTAGGCGATGAAGTGCAAGTCTTCGTCGGCCGCGTATCCATCCAGCGCAAGCGCATCGAATTGACCATGCGCAGACCGGCAGCATTCGACTGGTCGAATCTGAAGGTTGGCAGCCAGGTCTTCAACGTGAAGGTCGTGGCAGTCGAAAGCTTCGGCGCCTTCGTCAATTTCGACGGCCCGAAAGATGGATTGATTCCGTTCAACTTGATGCCAAAGGGTATGCGCCCGAAGATCGATGACATGATCGAAATGGTCTGGGTCATCGAGGTGAACGAGTCGAAGAACCGAGTCGGCATGACGATGTTCGAACCCCCGGCGCTGCCGTGGGAGAGCATCCAGCGTGGCCAAGAATACAAGGGCCGCATCACACACTTCGAACGCAACGGCGCTTACGTCGACATCGGTGCAGAACGCGAAGGCCTGATCCGGCCCTCGTCGATCGGCGCCGGCTACGTTGACATGCGCACCGTCGTCAACGAAGGCGAAGAGGTGACTGTCAAGGTCATCAAGGTTGATCCGAGTCGCAAAATCATCGACCTGACGCTCCCAGGCGTCAGCCCCGACGAATTCGCGCTCTCGTCCGGTCCGGAAGAGACAATCAGCCCGTTTGCAGCCGCGCTCATGCGCGCGCAGAAAATCGCCAAAAACCAAGCTGCAGCCGCAGCAAAGAAAGCCGGCACCGCCGGCTGATTCATCGCACAGGCGATCGATCAAGGCGGACCATCGATGGTCCGCCTTTTTTTTCGTACGGCACTCCGACTCTCTATTCCGACTCTCTATTTCCCTTCTCTCCACTCCCCACCACCATGGAACTCAACGAAGTCGAACGTGAACGTGTGCGCAAACTGGCAACGCTGCGCGCCGCCGGCATCGATCCCTATCCGCCGCGCACTGAATTCGCCGCCGAACGCCGCATGGCCGCCGACGCCGCACAAGCCGCCCTCGCGCATGCACAGACACCCGAAGCGCCGCCCACCACCGCCGCCATCATGGGCCGCATCGTCGGCAAGCGCGTCATGGGCAAGGCCGCCTTCGTCCACGTTGAGGACGGCTCCGGCCGCATCCAGCTCTTCGCCCGCGTCGGCGAAGATTCGCTCACCAAGGATTCGTTCGACATCCTCAAAGATCTCGACCTGGGCGATTTCGTCGAAGCCCGTGGCGAGCTCATGCTCACCAAAACGGGCGAACCTTCGCTGAAAATCAACGATTGGCGCCTGCTCTCCAAAGCGATTTCACAATTGCCTTTCGCCAAGGAAGAAAAGCAGCCAGACGGCAGCGTCGTCCGCTACAGCGCCATGAGCGACCCGGAGACGCGCTATCGCCAGCGCTACGCCGACCTGGCGGTCAATCCTGAAGTGCGCGAAATTTTCCGCACGCGCGCGCGAATTATTAAAGCCATGCGCGAATTCCTCGACGATCATGATTTCCTCGAGGTCGAAACGCCCATCCTGCAGCCGGTCTATGGCGGCGCCGCAGCCCGCCCGTTCGTCACGCATCACAATCAGCTCGATCAGGATCTCTACCTGCGCATCGCCTTCGAGCTGTACCTCAAGCGCGTCGTCGCCGGCGGCATCGAGCGCGTCTACGAAATCGGCCGCGACTTCCGCAACGAGGGCGTCAGCTTCAAGCACAACCCTGAATTCACCATGCTTGAGTTCTATGCCGCATACATGGACATGTACTCGGTCATGGATCTGATCGAAGCGATGATTCAGCACATTGCGCGCCGTGCACTCCCCCCCGAAGCAAACGGTGCAAGCGTCTTTCGCGGCCACACGATTCACTGGCTGCGCCCATTCCGCCGCTGGAAGCTGCGCGACGCGATTTTGGAAAAAACCGGCGTCGACTACGCGCTCTTCCCCGATGCCGCCTCGCTCGGCGCCGAAGCCGTCGCCCGCCGCCTGCTGCCCACCGACGCCGTCAAGGACAAGCCGTGGGGCAAGATCATCGACAGCCTGATCGGCGATTACGTCGAAAAAGACCTCGTCGATCCGACATTCCTTTACGAATACCCGCGCGATATCTCGCCCTTCGCCAAGAGCCGCCCGGATGACCCGAACACGGTCGAACGCTTCGAGGGCTTCATCGGCGGTGCTGAGCTGTGCAACGCATTCTCCGAGCTGAATGACCCACTCGATCAGGAACAGCGCTTCCTCGACGAGAGCGCCAACGCCGACGGCGACGAAGCCAATCCCATCGATGAAGATTTCCTGCGCGCTATGCGCCTCGGCATGCCCCCGATGGGCGGCCTCGGCATGGGCATCGACCGACTCACGATGATGTTCACCGGTAAGGACACAATTCGTGAAGTGATCCTGTTTCCGCATCTGAGGCGGGAAGAGTAGATAGCGGATCGTGGATCATTACTATCTACTATCACTATCCACTGACACTATCCACTATCACTATCCACTCTGATGTCCACAAAACGCCTCGTCATCAAACTCGGCACCAGCACGCTCACCGCCGACACACCGCGCATCAGCAGACGGCGCATGCTGGAGATCGCGCGCCAGGTGGTGCTTGTGCGCGAGGCTGGTCACGAAGTAGTCCTCGTCTCGAGCGGCGCCATGCAGGCCGGCCGCGAACGCATGGGCGTGCAAAAAGACCCGCGCGCGCCGCTGCCGGTCAAACAGATGCTCGCCGCCGTCGGCCAGACGCACCTGATGCGCGCATGGGAACAGGTGTTCGAGCTGTTCGATGTGTACGTCGGCCAGATCCTGCTCACGCGCGCCGACCTGAACGATGACCGCCGCCGTTATCTCAACGCACGCGACGCACTCACCGCCACGCTCGCGCACGGCATCGTGCCGATCGTCAACGAGAACGACGCCGTCGCTACCGAGGAGATTCGCGTCGGCGACAACGATAATCTCTCGGCGCTCGTCGCCAACGTGCTCGACGCCGATCTGCTGCTGATCCTCTCGGACATCGACGGCCTGTTCACCGCCGACCCACGCCGCGACCCACACGCCACGCTGATCGACGAAGTGCCGCTGATCGACGACGACGTGCGCGAGCGCGCCACCGGCAGCCGCACCGCGCTCGGCGTGGGCGGCATGAACACAAAGATTCAGGCAGCCGAACTCGCCACGCACTCGGGCGTGACGGTCGTCATCGCCAACGGCGCGCGACCGAACGTCATCGTCGACGCTGCGGCCGGCGCATCCGTCGGCACGCGCTTCCTGGCCCAGGCGCGCAGCGTCGAGGGCCGCAAACGCTGGATCCTCTCCGAACGCGCCGCGGGTTCGGTGCACATCGACGCCGGCGCCGCCCGCGCGCTGCGCCAGGGCAAAAGCCTGCTGCCCGTCGGCGTACGCGAGGTCGTCGGCGACTTCGAACGCGGCGGCATCGTCGATGTGCTCGACGAATCCGGCCGCACCCTCGCCCGCGGCATCGCCCGCTACGGCGCCGCCGACGCCCGCAAAATCGCCGGCCGCCAGTCCGATCAGATCGAATCAATCCTCGGCTACGACTTCGCGCCGATGCTCGTCCACGCAGACGATATGGTGGTGCTGGATCGCTGATGGACGACCGCCGACCGCCGACGACGGATGCGGCGCGGCCTCCTTCGAAGGAAGCCACACGCCGCACTCACCCGAAACGCAAAACGAGCACCTCAGTGCGTCTGCAACTACACTCGCCCGCATGATCATTTCGCATGCGCTTCGCTACGTCTACATCGGCATCCCGCGCACCGGCTCGAAATCGATGAACCGCTGGCTGCTGGACCATTTCCAGGGAGAGTGGTTCGGCGAGCATCACGCATGGAACGTGCCGGCGGAGGCGCGTGACTATTTCATCTTCACGATCGTGCGCAATCCGTACGACCGCGAAATGAGCGCGTGGCATTTCATCCCATGGTCGGCGCCGGAAGATCGCACCCCGCTGCCCGTTTCCGAATTCGCCGCCGGCATGCGCGGCACGGCGAAATACAAGGACGGCACCACGATCATCGAAGGGCATGAAACGCCCGAAGTGCGCATGAACCAGGCGAACTACGTCGCGCGCGCCGGCGTCAAACATGTGCTGCATTTCGAACGGCTGCCGCATTGCCTGACCGAGCTGCCCTTCGTCGTCCCGAACGCCGTGCCGCCCTTTCCGCACCGCCCGGAGCGCGGCGTGCGCCCACCCGGCGGCTTCTTCGATCATTTCAAAAACCCCGAAGATGAGGCCGCCGTCTGGGCCTACGCCGACGACGACTTCGCCGCGTTCGGGTATCGGCGCTACTCTGACTCTCTACTCTGACTCTCTACTTTCCGTCGTCCGTCGTCCGTCATCCGTCGTCCATTCGCCAAACACCGCCTCGTACGCCGCACGCCGCTCAGCATCCGGCTCGAAGCGCGCGGCCGGGCGATAGGCGATGCGCGCAGCATCGTCGACGCTGGCGAACACGCCGGCGCCGACGCCGGCCAGCAGCGCCGCCCCGCGCGCGCTGGCCTCGGATTCGTCGGACGTCACGATCGGCAATCCGAGCACATCGGCCTTCATCTGCTGCCACCAGGCGTTGCGCGCACCGCCGCCGGTGACGCGCAGCTCGTCGGCGCGAAATTCGCCCAGCGCCTGCATCAGCTCGACGATGCGGCGAAATCCGAAGCTCAGGCCCTCCATCGCCGCGCGCATCATGTCACCGCGCGTGTGCGACAGCCGCAGCCCGAGCCACGCGCCGGTCGAATTCGGATCGCGCTTCGGCGGGCCGCTGCCGCGCAGGTACGGCACGAAGCGCACGCCGTTCGCGCCGATGGGCGCATCCGCTGCGGCGCGCATCAGCCCGGTCACCGATTCGAGCGACGCGTCGCCGGCGAACGTCTCGCTCAGCCAGTTCACCACGCCGCCGCCCATCAGCCCACCGAGCAGGTAGAAGCGCCCGGGCGCGGTGTGGCAGCCGCAGCCGAAGCCCGGCAGCGCCGTCACATGGTCGGCGATCGAATGCGTCAGCGTGGCCATGAACGCCTCGGACGTGCCGGCCGAATCGAGGATCACACCCGGCTCGACCGCGCCGATCGCCAGCGCGCCGCAGATGTGGTCGTGCCCGCCGGCCGCCACCGGTATTCCGACCGGCAGGCCAGTCGCACGCGCAGCTGCGTCGCTCACGCCGCCAATCACTGCGCCGCTCTCGATCAGCGGCGGCAGGAGGCGCGCCGGCAGGCCAGCGAGTGCGAGCAGATCGGCCGACCAATCGTGCGCGCGCGGGTCGAACAGCATCGTGCGCGACGCCATCGGCAGCGACATGCTGCGCACGCGGGTGAGCTTGAAGCTCAGCCAGTCGGCCAGCCCGAGCCAGTGCGCAGCGCGCGCGAACGCCGCGGGCGTATGCGCCTGGTGCCACTGCAGCTTCGGCGCGGAGTAAATGTGATCGAACGAAAGCCCGCTCATTCGATACAGCGCGAGCGGGTCGACGCGCGCGCGCCATTCTTTCAGCAGCGACTGCGTGCGCAGATCGTGCCACGGGATCACCGGCGCACACGGGTCGCCGGCGGCGTCGACGAGCACACCCGATTCGGCCATGCTCGAGACGCCAATGCCAGCGACCGGCTCAGGCAGCGACGGCAGCAAATCACGGATCAGCTGTGCGAACAAGCGCCAGAGCGCATCGGCGTCGTATTCGCCGCCGGCGAGCGACGGCGTCGGCGCACCGATCGACGCGACGGTTCTTCCGCTGGCGTCGATCGCCAGCACCTTGCAGTTGGTCGTGCCGAGATCCAGGCCGAGGAAGATTGCGGATTTCATATTTCAGATTTTGTCTTCATCCGCAAATATCCAGCATTCGTAACTACTCAGGCCCAAATCAATGTTTCCCGCGAAACACGCTATTCCTTCCCCTGAAGGGGGAAGGAATAGCGTGTTTCGCGTTGGAAAACTAGCTGGCCTGAGTAGTTACGAAATCTGAAATCACTTCAATCGTTTGCGCCACGGCGTCGCCGGTTCGAGCGACACATTGAGCGCGCGAATGCGTTCGACGCCGTTTGTGCTGAGCCAGTTGAAAAAGCCATCCGCACCGGACTTCACGAACTCAGGGATGCCATCCTGCCAGGTAGCGCGGCCGCACAACACGCCGGAGAACGGCGCGCCTGATTCGAGCGCCATGCTGATCGTCTCGCGGAAGAGGGCGTCGCTCACGCCGCCGCTCAGATAGATAAACGGCAGGTGCGTGGCATCGGCGCCGGCGCGAAAAGCTTCGAGCGCCTCGGTGCGCGTCTGCGCAAAGGGTGTCCCAGCCGCATGCACCGACGTACCTTCGACGTACTTCATATTCACCGGCACTTCGACCTTCAGCACATCGACGCGGAAGCGCTCGGCTGAAAAGTCACGCATCGTCTGCAGCACTTTGTGCGGCCGCACGCGCGCATAGTCGAGGCTTTTTTCGTCTGCGATCACATCCGTGTACGTGTATGGTTCAAGGAAGAACACCACGTCTTCAGCCGCACATTCAGCGCCGATGCGTTCGATCAGCGTGTGCTTTTGATCATTAATCGCCGCGTCATCGTCCGGGTCGTAGTACACCATGACCTTGACGCCGTCGGCGCCCTGCTCGACCAGCCTGCGCACAGAGAGATGCGGCGGCAGGCGCAACATGCGACCCTTGTTCGTGGTGTCGTAACCCGTCTCTTCGTACGACAAAATCACGCCGCAGTTCGACGCACGCTGCTTGAGCGCCTCGCCGCCGTACTGCGGATCGAGCAGCACCGCACTGGCATGCGGCGTCAGCGCACGTGAAACCACGGCTTTGAACGCAGCGAGCTCATCGTCAGTCATCGGGCGACCGAGCAGGTTACTGATCGTCTTGCGCAGCGAACCGCGCTGATCCATCGCCAGCGCAGTGAGCACGCCGACGTCATTGGACAAACGGTCAAGGCGCGCAGCCTTGCCGTCGGTGATGCTGAATTTGCGTGTCATGAGTGCCCGATATTAGCGCAACCCGGGATCTAAGAAGACGGGGAAAAACGTTACATAACGACAACGCCGCGCGCCAACGCCGCTGCCCCGAGCAGTCCACTGTCGTCACCCAGCGCAGCCGGCACAAGCGGAATATTGCGATACGGCAGCATGGCGCACTCACGCACCATCGCGCGCAGCGGCTCCCACAGCACCGCACCCATCGTCGACACACTGCCGCCGATCACCACGATCGCCGGATCAAACATGTGCAGCAGATTTACTACGCCGATGCCGATGACGCGCGCGGCGTAGCGCACAATCGACAACGCAAGGGCATCACCGGCATTCGCCGCCTCACCCACCTCACGCGCAGTGATGGTTTCGACGCGGCCGCCGACAAGATCGCGCATCACCGATGCGTCGCCAGCGCCCAGCCGCCGCTGGGCAAGCGCGGCAATGGCCGGGCCGGCCGCCAGCGCTTCGAGTGCGCCGGGCAGTCCGAAGTGATCGACCGGCGAATCAAACTGCACCGAAGTGTTGCCGAGCTCAGTGGCCAGCCCACGCGAGCCGCGCACGAGGCGATCGTCGAGGATCACACCGCAACCGATGCCGGTGCTCAGCGTGATATACGCCATGTCGCGAAATCCGCGCGCTGCGCCAAAGCGCTGCTCACCCAGCGCCGCCAGATTTGCATCATTGTCGATCGCCGCTGGCAAGCCGAGCGCTGCGGAAAGCAGATCGCGCAGCGGCACGTCCGTCCACCCGAGCGTCGACGCGTACATAACCACACCAGTGAACGGGTTGAGCGGCCCAGGTGCAGCCACCCCAACGGCGCACACATTTGTCGTGCCAGCCAAAATTTCGCGCGCCGCCTGCACGATGCGCAGGATCACCGCGTCCGCGCCCTGCTCCGGCAGCGTCGGCCGCCGCACGCGCTGCAGAATATGGCCGTCGGCATCGACCAGTGCAACACGAAATGATGTGCCACCAAGGTCGACAGCAAGAACGGAAGCGGTAGCAAAAGACATGGGCGGGAGAATACACTGCGGCGGATGCACCGCTGCTGGACGAGCGCATCCGCCGTTTGGGGCAGATTTCACGAAACGACGTGGGACGTCACCCAGACCGATGGTCTGGGCTAAGTGACTAACCAAAAGAATTGACGTAAGGCGGAGACAGAGCCAAGCGAGCGTGTCGGATAACGGAGCAGTTGGCAAGGGAGAGAAGGCGATGCGGCGTGAACTCCAGACAGCAGCGATGGATGGCAGCATCGAGGTCAGGCAAGGAGTGGTAGTTGCGGTTGGCTGCGATGTGTTGTTTCAGCAGCCACCAAACCTTTTCAACGGGATTGAGCTCGTGTCCGCTGTAGGTCGGCAGGTATATGAGTTGGATGCGCTGCTGGCAGGTCAGCCAGGCGCGCAGAGCAGCACTGGCGTGGATGATGCAGTTGTCGGCGATGACGTAGATCAGGCCGCTGTGGTACGTCTGGGTCAGCTGTTCCAGAAATTGGATGAACTCGACGCTGCGTTTGCGCGCGGTCAACAGATAATGCCATTGGCCGGTGCGCACGTTGAGCGCGCCGAAGATCCCACGGCGCCGATTCGCGCCTGGGGTGGGCAAGCGTGCTTGTGTGCCGATGCGCTGCCACATGCTGCGCAGCACCGCCAGCAGGTGCACATCACACGCATCGACGGCCACGATGTGCGCCTGGGCTGGGTCACACGCCAGCACCTCGTCCAAACGGGCCAACTTCGTCGCGCGCTGCGGGTCGGGCTTGTGCACCGGGGTCAGTTTCGGACGAGGCCAGCTGAAGGAGATCGCCCGCAGCGCACGTCTGACTGTGCTCGGACTGATCACGATCCGAAAGCGCTCTGCCAGATGCAGCGCCAGCAGCGCCACCGTCCAGACCGTCTGCAGGTATCCGTAGACCGTCGGCGGCTGGCTGGCCTGCGTCTCCACGATATCCGTCAGGTGTCGATCACACGGCGGTCTGCCTGACCTGGGTGCGTCGTGAAGCCCCTGCGCTCCATGTGCGTCGCAGCTTGCCGACGCGCGCTGCACCGTTCTGAGGCTGTAGTCCATCGTGCGCGCGATTGCCTGCTGTGTCATGCCTTGATCTCGCATCAACACGAAATGAGCACGTTCCGAAACTCGTCCGACGCACTGCCGCGCCATCTGACGCAGCTCCTGGTACTGGATATCATTCAAGGGCATACGGGGTTCGCTGGTTTTTCTGCTGAAGTTAAGGTCTCAACAGTTTAGCCAACATACCCCGTTGCACTTACGTCACTTTTTCTGGTGACCTACTTAGTAGTGCGTCCAGGCAAAACTTGCGGGTCCCCACTAAACATCCTGATATCGGCGCCACGCCGTTGCCAGGGCCGCGCCTTCCGCACAAACGCCGGCTGAATCGAAGTACGCCCTTTCAAGGCTGAAAAAGCGCTAAAGGCGCGACGCAGTCCTAGCCCAGACCATCGGTCTGGGATGCACAACCGCACCCGTGGGAAATTGCTGCGTCGCAATATGGGCGCAATATGGGCGCAATATGGGCGCAATGTGGGCGCAATGTGGGCGCAATGTGGGCGCAATATGGGGTGTAGGCAAGGTTCGCACAGGGCAGACGCTCACAAGTTTTGCCTGGACGGACCACATAGGACTGCGTCGCGCCGTTGGCGCTTTTTCGACGGAACATGAGCGCGACGATGCGTTGTCAAATTTCGCCCCAAACGGCGGATGCACCCCTGCTGGACGAGCGCATCTAGCCTCGTTAGAATTCCTGCATGCGCACCCCAGCCGGCAAGGATTGCCGCTTCTACTATTCCGATTATTTTCGCGGCCGCGAGACGCAGGAATGCCGTCTGATCGAACGCAACCCACAGGGTGGCCAATGGCACACCAAACTCTGCGACAGCTGCCCGGTGCCGGATATCCTGCGCCAGAACGCCTGCCCAAACATGGTATTGGAAGGCCGCATCGAAAAGACATTGCTCGGCCTGCGTGAACGCGTGCGCATCTACGCCGTCTGCTCACAGCATCGCGTTGAAGTCGACAAGCCCGCCGTCGGATGCGGCCGCTGCCACGAATCGTTCGACGTAAAAGTTGTTGAATAAGCCACGGAAATGCTTTGCTGCGCTCAGCGCACAGCTAACGCAACTTCGCCTATCCACGGTGTTTCTGTTGATATGTCCGAAAAAGATCTCAAGAATAAATGGGCCGTCATCCTCGGCGCATCATCCGGCCTCGGCGCAGCGACGGCGCGCGAGCTGGCGCGCTGCGGCGTGAACATCATCGGTTTCTACCTTGGCCGCGGCCAGCCAAGCAGTGAGACGCAGCGTTTCGCCGAAGCAATGGCACAGGAATTCGGCGTGGTCGTGAAGTACTTCCGCGCGAATATCGCCAACGACGAAAAGCGCGCCGCGGCGATGACGCAGATCCGCGAAACAATCGCGGCACATCCAGATTCGGCACAGAGTGTGCATGTGCTCGTGCACTCGGTTGCCTTCGGTTCACTGCTGCCGTTCCTCGACAAAGACCCTGCGCAGTCGATCTCACGCGCACAACTCGAAATGACGTTGGACGTCATGGCCAACAGCCTGGTCTATTGGACGCAGGATTTGTGGCGCAATGATCTGTTCGTGCGCGGCAGTCGCGTATTCAGCATGAGCAGCGCCGGCAGCATGCAGGTCGTGAAAAATTACGGCGCAGTCGGCGCAGCCAAAGCCGCGCTCGAAGCGTACACGCGCGCGCTGGCGTTCGAACTCGCTCCGCACGGCATCGTCGTCAACGCCCTGCTCGTCGGCGTAGCCAATACGAACGCGCTGCGCAAAATTCCGACGCAGGACCTGATCGTCGGCTCAGCCATGCGCCGCAATCCAAGCGGCCGCCTCACCACACCCGAAGACGTCGCCGTCGCCGTGCGTTCGCTGTGCGACCCTGAAATGCAGTGGATCACTGGCGCGACCATCCCCATCGACGGCGGTGAGATCTTCTGTATGTGAGGGAAGAGAGCAAAGAGTCAAAGTAAAGGTAACCGCGCAGACCCAAATCAGTATTTCCTGCCAAACATGCTATTCCTTCCCTTGAAAAGGAAGGAATAGCGTGTTTGGCGTTAGAAAAATGGCTGGCCTGAGTAGTTACGAGTAAAGAGTGATGATTACTACTCTTCACTCTGACTCGCTACCCTCTTCCGCCTCAATATCCACCGTCAGCTCCGGCATCAGCTCGAACCGGCCGCGAAACTCGCTGAGCAGGCCAGAGACCTGTACATCGTCGCCGAGGCGCAATGTCTCCGAAAACGGTACGGCCTGCCACGCGCTGTCGAAGACGACGGCGTCAACCGTTTTGCCAGCTTTGTCGCGCAATTCCAATCGCATGCCGCCGGTGAACGGGCGAAAGTCCGTCACAGCGCCGCGCACAGTGACCCATGCACCGAGCAAATTCGCATCAAGCGCGGAGATCGGCCGCAGCTCAAACGGCAGCGGATCAGCGGGCGCAAGGTCCGCAGCCTCGGAAGGCAAGATCTGCCGCGTATCGCGATATTCGCCGGCGCCGCCGGTGACGCGCAGCCATTTGCCCGGCCGCAACGCTGCCGGATCGGGCAGCACAGTGCGCGGCAGCGGCACGTCGGCGGTGGCGGAGCCGTGGCGCAGCGTGACGATCACCAGTCGATCTGCAACGCGACGCACGCGGCGAATCTGACCAATCGTCACAGCACGCTCACCATCACGCAGCGCATCAAGGCCGGCAAGTTCGATAGCGAGCGGCTCCGGCCGTTCGATCTGCAGCGCATCAGCGGCACCGAGCACGAGCGACGCGTCTTCTTCACGAATGCGTAACGTACCTTCAAGCGCGACGCGATCGCCCGGCGCGGGTATGCGGTCGTTACGCTGCAACTCACGCACCGCGCGGCGATATGCCATCACACGAATGCGTCCATCGTCATCGGCGACAGTGAATGAAAGGAAATCATCGGCAAGCGTCGGATAGCCAACGACCACGCCCGCGACGCGCACATATGCGTAATTCATCGCAGGTTGAATGCGGTCGATGGCGGTAAGCGGGCGCGGCTGCGCTCGCACGGCGAAGATCAGCGCACAAATGGCGCCGACGGCGAGAAATAAAAAAAGCCCCTTGAACAGTCGCATGAAAAACCTCTGCGGCCAAGGGGCAGACCGTGGAGGAGATTTTACATTTCAGATTTCAGATTTGACGCACTCTTTACTCCGAAATCTCTAAATCTGAAATCTGGTAACTACTCAGGCCCAAATTAGTATTTCCCGCGCAACACGCTATTATTTCCCCCTTTGGGGTGGAGGAATAGCGTGTTGCACGTTGGAAAAATAGCTGGCCTGAGTAGTTACGAAATCTGAAATGTAAAATCTCTGCCATGTCATCACCGATCAGCTCCGAGCTTCTGGAGATCCTGCGCTGCCCTTTCTGCGTGAGCAGCGCCACACGCGTGCCGGGAGACGATCCGGGCCGTCTGCAGCTGTATAAAGACTGCTGGCTCATCGAACCCGTGCATGGTCGCAAATACCCCATCAAGGACGGCATCCCGATCATGCTGATCGAAGAAGGCGAGAAGTGGATGAAGACCAAGCCGGAAGATCTGCCGGTGCCGCCGCCCGCGGAATAATCTGAAATCGTAACTACTCAGGCCCAAATTAGTATTTCCCGCGCAACACGCTATTCCTTCCCCCGAAGGGGGAAGGAATAGCGTGTTGCGCGTTGGAAAACTGGCTGGCCTAAGTAGTTACCTGAAATCAGTAACGACTCGGGCGAGTCTATTTTCCCGTCGCGCAAGATGGGCGTGTTGCGTGAGCAATGTGGACTCAGGCCTGAGTCGTTGCGAAATCTGAAATTTGCATGACATGCGCGCCCGGCGCGATGTTGCCTTCAACACAATCGAAGCCGAGCGAGCGAGTGCGCGCAGCGACGGTCGCTACATGATCGCGGTGCAGCATGAGCACCATCGTCGGTCCAGTGTCAGTAGAGAAGTATACGGAAATGCCCTCCGCACGCAGATCGTCGCACATGCGAAAGAGCGTGATGTTCTCCGGCTCCCACGCGAAGATTTTCTGCTCATTGCCACCAGTCATGGTGACGGCATGCAGCGCAATGCTGTCGAGTTCGGCCTGCTGCGCGAGTGTGAGCCAGTCTCCTGCATGAACAGCGTCGATTGCGCGAAAAATTTCGTCCGGGCGCGTGCGCATCCAATGGCGAAACCAGGCGCTGCGTGGCGCGTCGTAATGCGCCTGTTCTGTTTTCAACCCGATGCGCGAATCGAGCGGAATCGTAATCAGCCGCATGTCGCGCAGCTCGCCCTTCTGATCAAGCCGAATGGCAAAGCTGTCTTCGTGCGAGATGCCGGGATACGACAACCAGAGCGCAACACCGCCTGCGGCACTGCGGCAGCCGGAGCCGGCCAGCAGCCGCGACACGCACGTGACGGCGCGCGTGTTCTGCAAGATCTCCGGCCCAAACGCAGCTGCCAGCGCCGCCGTGGCCAGCGCAGCTGAGCCAGACGCACTGGTGCCAAGGCCCTTGCCAGCCTTGCCCCCTTTCACTACGTTGCGTGAGCGCACACGTGCCGAGCTCGACATGTGCGCCAGCGCACGCACCGCGTTCAATGTCTGCTGAATGCGCTGCAGCTCGCGGCCCGTCGCCGGCGCGCCATTCAACTCTGCCTCGTCGGCTGCGAGATCCGGATCGAATTCAACCAGCGTTTCAGAATACGCCGCGTCATTGGTGACGCTGATACTGGGCAAAAACGCCGTGCGCCATTGCCAGTCCGCCAAGCCATGATATTTCAAAATTCCCTGCATCGGATGCGCACGCGCCGCTGCCCGCCCATGTGGATCGCCCGGCGCATCAAACGCCGGATATTCCTGCAGCATATAGCCATCCGCGCGCAGCCGCGCCGTTACGCGCTCGTGCGCCTCACGCATCTCGTCGGCAATAGATTCGAACCCGGAAGGAATGGAAGTGTTGACCATTTCAGATTTCGTAACTGCTCAGGCCCAAATCAGTGTTTCGCGTTGGAAAACTAGCTAAGTTCCTGTCCATAAGTTTTGTCCGGCAGATTCGCCTCCCCCGCAAAGCGGGGGAGGCGAATCTGCCGCCAGAACTTTTGGCGACTCACTTAGCCTGAGTAGTTACCAGACTTCAGATTTCAGATTTCAGATTTCGTAACGACTCAGGCTAGCCATTTTTCCAACGCGAAATACACTATTCTCTCCCCCGAGGGGGGAGAGAATAGTGTATTTCGCGGGAAATACTGATTTGGGCCTGAGTAGTTACCGGATTTCAGATTTCAGATTGAATAGTGTCGATTAGATTGGAAGGTTACACTAATCGTCTTTCTACCGGTTCTTTCTATCGGTTCTATCGGAAATGGCTAAGCCCAAGTAGAGAGAAACCCGCGAATCACGGACTCTACTAAGATTTGGTCACTCCCGTTCTATCTGTTCATCTGATTCAATCGCAAATCACCCATGAATACCCGTCTTCTCGAATTTGTCGCTGCGCTGCGCGCGGCCGGAGTGCGCATTTCGATGGCGGAAAGCGCGGACGCACTGCGCGCGATCGACGCCGTCGGCGTGAGCGAGCGTGCGCTGTTCAAGACTGCACTGAAGGCCACGCTCGTCAAAGAACACAACGACGAACCAGCATTCGAACAATTCTTTCCGCAATATTTCGGCGGTGATCCGCAGGGCCTGCAGCAGCCACAGAATCTCAGCAAAGAAGAGCAAGAGCAGCTCGAACGCGCACTCGACGAACTGCGCGAACAATTGCGCCAGCTCATGCAAATGCTGGCGAACGGTGAACGGCCGAGCGACGAACAGCTGCAGGAACAGGCGCGCCGCGCCGGCATGCGGCCGGGCCTACGCGCCGACCCACGCATTCGCGAATGGATCGCCGAGCGCATGCAACGCCAGATGGGCCTCACGCCGCAGCAGCTGCGCGACGCGATCGAAGCCCTGATGAAACAGCTTAAGGAGCAGGGCATGTCGCCGGAAGCGCGCGCCGAAGTGCGCAGCACCGTACGCGAAAACGCACAGTCGGTGCGTGAACAGGTCGAACAGTTCGTCGGCCGTAATCTCATGCAGCAGCCGGACGATTCGCGCCGCCGCTCTCGCATCGACGACCTGATGGATCAGCCGCTGTCGTCGCTCAGCGAGAGCGAGGCCGACGAACTACGCGCGCACGTGCGCACGCTCGTAGCGCGGCTGCGCTCGCGTGCGGCGCTGCGCATGCGCCGCGGCGCGCGCAGAAACATCGACGTGCGCGCCACACTGCGCCGTAATCAGCGCTACCTCGGCGTGCCGCTCGAATTGCAGCACCGCAAACACACGCTCAAACCGAAGATCACCATCATCGTCGACGTCAGCACGTCGATGCGCCCAGTCGCTGAGTTCATGCTGCACATGGTTTATGAGCTGCAGGATCAGATCGCAAAGGCGCGCTCTTTCGCTTTCATCAGTGATCTGCTCGACGTCAGCATGATCTTTCAGGAATTTCGGCCGGCACAGGCATCAGAGAAAGTGCTCACGTCGCTGCCACCCGGTCACTACAACACCGATCTCGGTGCCGCACTCGCAACGTTTGTGCGCGAACATGGAGACGCCGTCGATCGGCGCACCACACTGATCTTCGTCGGCGACGCGCGCAACAACTACAACGACCCGCGCGTCGATCTGATGCAGTCGCTGCTCGGTCGCGCCAGGCGCGTAATCTGGTTCAATCCAGAGCCACCGGCGATGTGGGGCAGCGGCGACAGCGACATGCTGCAGTACGCACCCATCAGCTCCGTAGTGCATCAGGTCGCCACGCTGCAACAGTTGTCCGACGCAATCGATAATCTTTTTCAAGCACACTGATGCGCAGCGCACGAGATTCCAACGGCGAATGCGCGCCACTGAAGACGTTTGAAAAATCGCGTCGATAATCATGCCCGCACGATGAACCGAAAAAGTGATCCGAAAAACAACGACGAAACTCAACACCAGCGCAGCGCACACCTGCGTGTCGGACTGCTCGCTGGATTGGTGCTGGGCCTTGCCATCGCCGCGCAACAGATTACCGGCGATCCACTCGGCATGCTGATCGTGGTGATCGGCATGCACATCGCCGGCTATTACGCAGCACGTGAATCACAGGCAGAAACGCGGCGCGCCGCGATGCGCGCCGGCATGCTCGGCGGGCTCATCGCCGGCGTAGTAACGGGCCTGGCCTTCGCTGCCGTCACCATGTTTCTCTCACTCGACACGACGCGCACAGCGCAGATGCAGCAGCAGAGCCTGCAGGCGATGGACGAATTGTGGCCGTCGTATTCTGAAATTGTGCGCAGCGAAATGACGCGCGATCCGGAACAGTTCCGCATCAGTTACATGATCTCGACCGCCATCGCCACCACATGCTGCAGCATCATGCTGCCCGCCGCCGGCGCCGCCTTCGGCACGGTCGGTGGCACCTTCGGCATTCGCAGGCGCGATGCGGCTGAGTAGCACGACGCATTGTCTACGCCGCACTCTTACAGCAACGGCGATCAGTGCTTCTTACATGTATCCACGCTGCAACGCCGCTTCGCCGTAACCAGATTCGGGCGACGTGTCCGGCACGTCAAAGCCGAGCGTGTCTGCGATGCGCACAATCATGTTGAACGCGCCGCAGATGTGAATCGCCTCTTCGATCTGCGCATCGCTCACACCGGCGCGGCGCGCAGCGTTCACATCTTCCGCGACGACGTCGTCAGGCTGAATGGTCAGCCTGTGAATCAGGCCAAGCACCGCACGCAAGCCCTCGGAAACCGGGGCGGTGCGCCAATCATCGAATACTGCCTGGGTCAGCTCCTCACCGAGGGCTGCGCGCGCCATCGCGCCGTGCGTGCCCGCTCAGAAGGGACACTTGTTCAAATACGCCGTGTAGCCGGCGAACAGCTCGCGTTCGCCCACGCTCCATGCGCTGTCGCCGCGCAACAGTATCTGCAGCATTTCAGAATACGGGCGGCCAAACAACTCCGGCCGGTACGCCAGCGCCTTCACCACGTCAAGCGTGGCGCCAGGCGCCAGCGTATCGCGATCGACTTTCGACAGTCTCATTTTTTCTCCTGATCGGCGTTCGTGTTCATCGCCGCCATCCCAGCCTCGATGCGCCGCATACCCGCCCCTGCAGCAACGGTGATGATTGCTTCGTACACTGCATCTTCAGCATATCCAGCCTGCAGCAGGCGCTCGACGTCTTCGTCGACGACTTTGTATGCATTGCGGATCGCCTTGTCGACAAACGCCGCCAGCAGCGCTGGCACATTGGCAAATTCGCCCCCACGCCCAGCGGCGCGGTCGTAGATCGCCGCACGCACCGCGTGCGACAACGCACCCGGCGTGTTCAATACCGATTCGACGATCGCATCACGATTCGCTGCAAACCGATCTCCAGCATAGGTGGACATTGGAGTTGAAGTGTACTGCAGCAACAGGAAAAACATTCGTCACGGGTGCATCCGCCGTTGGGGGCGGATTTCATGAAATGGCGCGTGCTGTCACCCGGACCGATGGTCCGGGCTGGGGCAGCGTCGCGCCTCCGCCGTTTGGGGCGAAACATGAGCGCACGCCATAGCGCCAACGGCGCGGTCCGCCGCGGCAGCCCCGGGCGACGGCGGCGCGACGACGCGCGGTCATATTTCGCCCCAAACGGCGGGGGCACCCTGTACCCCCAATTTGGATATCTTTTTGCCACAGCAAATTTTCAGCGCACGCAGGACGACAGCCCACCCCCTCACCGCATGCGCACCACCAGCGGCACCCAAATCCTGCATACAACGGGCGTCAGTGTCGGCGTCGGCGTCAGTGTCGGTGTCGGCGTCAGTGTCGGCGTCAGTGTCGGCGCCGGCGTCGGCGTATGCACCGTGCTCGATGTCGCACTTGGCGTCGGACTTAGCGTCGCACTTGGCGGCGTTGGTGTCGGCGTGGAAGTACACGTCGGTGTCGGCGTCGGTGTCGGTGTCGGTGTCGGTGTCGGTGTCGGCGTCGGTGTCGGCGTCGGCGTCGGTGTCGGTGTCGGTGTCGGTGTCGGTGTCGGTGTCGGTGTCGGTGTCGGACACACTCCAGTGCACGCGACGACTATGCTGGGCGTCTCTTCGTGAAGCGCCACCTGCGCGCCACCGGCCGAATCGCTGAAGCGCAAATCGGCCAGCCCCATCGCGCCGTACGCCAGCGGCCGCACCGTCAGCGTCAGCACCGTCGATGTGCCGCTCGCCAGCGTGCCCAGACGCCAGGCCACAGCCGTCGCGGCGCTGCTCACCCACGCGCGCGCACCGATGATTTCCGCGCCGGGCGTGTAATCGACCAGTTCCGCCGAAATCGGCAGCGTCGCCGTGACGACCGCGTCGTTCACGGCCGCCAGCGACGTGTTCGTATACGTGATCACCAGCGGGATGTCGACCAGCCCGGTCACCACCACCGGCGCAGAATATTCCACGCGATCGCGCAACCGCAGCCCTTCCGACACCGCTGCACGCGCGTCGATCAGGCCGTAGCCAAACGTGTTGTTCGGCACGCTGACGTTCGCCACGTCGTCGCCGCACGCCTGCGTCGTCGTCAGCGGCGCTGCCGTGCGCCGCAGCAGCGCCTCGGTGGCATCGACCTCGCCGCGCAGCTCAGGCACGGCGCTCCACAGAAGCGCCACCACACCGGCCACGTGCGGCGTGGCCATGCTGGTGCCGGACAAACTCGTGTATCCGGATCCATGCGCCGAGCGCACACTCAGCCCCGGCGCCGCAAGATCCGGCTTCATATGCCCGGTGAACGTCGACGGGCCGCGGCTGCTGAATCCCGCGATGGCGTTGCCGCTGTCGGTTGCGCCAACCGTGAACACCTCATCCAGCGTGCCCGGCGCGTTCTGCACCGTGCCGCAGTCCGAGCCTTCGTTGCCAGCCGCAGCGACGGTCATCACGCCAGCGTCGCGCATAACATGCGTCGTCGTCACCAGCGCGTTCGGCACATCACAGCCGACTTCACCCCAGCCCGGGTCACAGCCCCATGAATTGGTGGTGACGTCGGCAGCCAGCAATGGATCGGCGTTCGCGCCGTACACAGTGGTCGGCGCGAGCGCGAACTGGAAGCAGGCGATGTAGCGCGCCACGCTGCCGACGCCGTTGTACATGTTGCGGCAGCCGATCCACTTCGCACCCGGCGCCACGCCGATCTGGTTGCTCCCGCCGTCGTCGCCGAGCACCGTGCCAATCGTGTGCGTGCCATGGCCGTTGTCGTCGTACGGCGCGAGTTGCGGCACTCCAACAGAGTGACCAGCCGCGTCATACCAGTTGTAGTCATGCGTAGCAGTGACGCCGTCCCAGCCGCGGTAGTGCGGCTGCAGCGCCGGATGATTCCAGGCCACGCCGGTGTCCAGGTCCGCCACGACGATGCCCTGGCCGGTGAAGCCCTGCGCCCACACCTCCGGCGCGTGCACGCGCGCCACGCCCCACTCCACCCCGAGCGGCGCCGCTGGTCGCGGCAGATCGGCGCGGCCAAGCGTGCCCTTGAACGGCACGTCGAGGTCGATCTGCTCCACATCACTGCGCGCAGCCAGCCACGCCAGATCCGATTGCGATGCGCTGCGCACCCATACCTGATTGCTGATCCACAGCGACTGCGCCGTCAGCCCACGGCTGCGCAGGCTATTCAGCAACGCGCTCTGTGCACGCGCCGCGTGCTGCGTAAGCGCGTCGTAGACGAAACGTGCGCGCGCCGTCTTGCCGCGCAGTGCCCGCGCCGGCGACGTATCGGCGAAGCCGGCGGCCTGCACCAGCACATCGATCGGCGCCGCTGCGGCTGCACTCCATGCACGCGCATCCACACGAGACGGCCGCTGCTGCTGTGCAAACGGCGCGGCCGGCATCGACGCGATCTGCACCGCCGCGATCGTCGCAGCAATGAGCGCGCGTCGGATTGAAATCTTAAACATCGTGGGCACGGATTGTAGGGGCGAGGCAAGCGTCGCCCCTACTAGAATTGTCATATGGCCCTTGCAAAAAATTCGCGCCCGTTTTTGAAACACCTCGATCGATGGATGGATGAACGACCAGTGCTTTCATTGCGCAAGGTGGCGCCTGATGCGACGCGCGCCGCGGTGATGTGCGTCGATATCATCAACGGCTTCTGCACCGTCGGACCGCTCGCCAGCCCGCGCGTGCAGGGTATCGTCAAGCCGATCATTTCGCTCTTCAAGGCCGCACACAAACACGGCATCGAAAATTTTGTGCTTATGCAGGACACACACGATCCAGAAGCAATTGAGTTCGATGCGTACCCGCCGCACTGCGTGCGCGACACCGCCGAAAGCGAAACCGCGCCCGAGCTGCTCAAGCTTCCGTTTGCCGACCGGTTCATCGTGCTGCCGAAGAATTCAATCTCATCCGCGTACAACACCGGCCTCGATGCCTGGCTCGACGCGCACCCAGACGTGAACACGTTCATCGTCGTCGGCGACTGCACAGACCTGTGCACGTATCAGCTCGCCATGCATCTGCGCCTGCGCGCAAATGCAGCGCAGCAGAGCGGCGTGCGCGTGATCATCCCGGAGAACTGTGTACAGACGTACGACACACCGGTGAAGATCGCAACGAAGCTCGACATCCCAGCGCACGACGGCGACCTGCTGCACGCGATCTTCCTGCACAACATGGCATCGAACGGCATCGAAGTCGTCGGCAAACTGCGATGAGCGCGCACAAAAGACTGCGTGCCGTCGTGCGTGGCCGCGTGCAGGGCGTCGGCTTCCGCTATTCCACACTGCGTCGCGCCATCTCACTGGAACTGCGCGGCTGGGTCGCCAACCGCAGCGATGGATCCGTCGAAGTCGTCGCGGAAGGCAACCACGTCGCGCTGGAAACGCTGCTCGATTTCCTGCACCGCGGGCCGCCCGCAGCCGACGTGCACGAAGTTGATCTGCGCTGGGATGTCGCCGTCGGTGAATTCAGTACTTTCAATATGCGCTGACTGATGCGCTGACTGATGCGCTGACTGATGCGTTAAATATCATGGTCAGTATTTTCAGCGAAACATACGTGTTTCGCGTTGGAAAAATAGCAGGCCTGAGTAGTTACCAAAAAAATCATCTCATGACGACTGAATCATCAAAGGCCACAATCACCATCTACGGCACGACATGGTGCCCGGACTGCCACCGCTCGAAACAATTCCTCAGCGAACAGCGCCTGCGCTACGCATGGGTTGACATCGAACAACATCCGGAAGCACAGGCTTATGTCGAGCAGATCAACGACGGCAAGCGCATTGTGCCGACGATCGTGTTCGAAGACGGCTCTTTTCTGGTCGAACCGAGCAACGCGGAGCTGGCGAAAAAGCTCGGCTTGCAGACGCAGGCGAAGATGAGCTTCTACGACATGATTGTCATCGGCAGCGGGCCGACCGGCCTGACGACGGCGTTATACGGCGCACGCGAAGGGATGAGTGTGCTCGTCATCGAGAAAGCCGCGCTCGGGGGGCAGGTCGGTGTGACGGAGCGGCTCGACAATTTTCCGGGCTTCCCAGACGGCATCAGCGGCGAAGAATTTGCACAGCGATTGACACGACAAGCCGAACGCTTCGGCGTCGAGATGTTGAAGGCGCAGGAAGTGATTGGCATTGGCGGCGACGCCGCTGGCGTAAACCACTGCGTAAAAACAGCTGACGGCCGCGAGTATGGCGCGCGTGCGGTGCTGATCGCCACGGGCTCACGGTATCGTCGGTTAAATGTGCCGGGCGAAGAAGATTTCATCGGCGCAGGCATCCACTTCTGCGCCACATGCGACGGCCCGTTCTACAAAGGGCAGCACATCGCCGTCATCGGTGGTGGCAACAGCGCTGGTGAGGAAAGCCTTTTTCTGTCGCGCTTCGCCGAGAAGGTCACCATCCTCGTGCGCGGCGATGCGCTGTCCGCCAGCCGCATCGTGGCGGACAACATCGCCAACGATCCGAAGATCGAAGTGCGCACGCACACAGAAGTGCAGGCTTTCGAAGGCAGCGGCAAGCTCAGCGCAGTTGTCGTAAAGGACAAGCGCACCAGCCAGATCGAGACGCTGACGCCGGCGGGCGTGTTCGTCTTCATTGGCCTGCAGCCGAACAGCGGCTGGCTGCCAGCCACGATCGAGCGCGACGAGCACGGCTTCGTGACGACCGGGCTGAATCTGGAGACGACGATGCCGGGCGTGTTCGCTGCTGGTGATGTGCGCAAGGGCAGCACCAAGCAGGCCGCCAGCGCAGCAGGCGAAGGCGCAACGGCGGCGCTGATGATTCGTGAATATCTGCGCGGCCGCTGAAGCGGAAGCGAAATCTCACGGCACCGGAACCACGGCCAAATCCGGCGTGGGCGCAGCAGCAGGGTCCGGTGTGGGTTCAGGAGTGGCGAGTTCAGAACCTTCGGGCACGACGAAGTCCGGGCCGAAGCGGTACACGTTGCGCCACGGCACGTAGCGGCTGGTAAACGCCTCATTAATCAGCACGCTGTCACCACGCGTCACTTTACGCGTGAACGTGATCGTCGCGCCGTCGACGGCATGTTCGACCTGCTTCACCTCACCGGGCGCGAGCTGATTGTCCGGATCTGGTTCATACAAATCTGGTGCGTGCGGCACCACTTTCATAATGCTCGGCTGGCTAATCATGACCACACGGCCGTCTGAGGTTCCGAAGAATTTGAAGGTCAGCGTAACTTCGGCCGGATCAAAATATGACTCGATGAGCAGGTGCGTTTTGGTGTCGTTGCGAAATTTCATGTCAGCGACAGGAGTGAACACGGCAGCGTCGTAACCAGCGCCCATGCCATTTTCATAATAGCTGACGCGGTAGCCGTGCGGATAACGTTCGATGATCGGAAACCCAGCGCGCAGCGCAGCTTGAAACGCCGTCGTCGATACCTGGCACACACCGCCGCCGACGCCTTTTTCGGTACGGTTGCCGACAATGATAAGGCCCTCTTCGAAGCCATCCTCTTTGCTCACATTGCCGAGGTACTGATTAAACGAAAAGATTTCACCTGGGGGAACGATCACGCCATGAAAACGCAAGGCAGCGAGTTTGACGTTCGCAATGCGCGCAGCGCTCGATCCGCGGAAGTACGTCGTCGCCTGCGTGATGAGCTGCGTGATGCCCAACTCTGCAGCCGTCACCGAATCCGAGAAGGGTGGCTGAATTTGTTTGACCGCAATCGTGACCTTGTGCGGCCCGGGGCTGCGCAGATTTTGCTCGATCACCTTCAGCGTGGCATCGATGTCGATTGCGCGACCTGGACGACCGGGTTTGACAACCTTCAGGTTTTTCGATGCTTCATCGAAGGTGAAATGTGCATTCTCAACGGTGCCAGTGATCGATGAACTGAACGGCTGCAACAGCGCGCGAATGCTCTCGTCGTTCACCATCACGCGCAGCGTCACTGTGCCGTCCGGTATCTTTTCTTCCACAACAGAGGCATAGCGCGCCAGTTGCTCGTGCGAGATGCGAAAAGCCTCGACGGGTTCCTGTGGCTGATCCTTTTGATTCCACACAGGCAGCATCACGACCAGATCTTCACTCAGGATGTACGCAAGCTCTATCGCCGCCTTCGACGCTGAAGGAATACGCGGCGCAACCATGAGCGTAGGCAGGACGATGGGAGCAGCCTGTCGTGTGCGAATCGCCGCCTCGATCGCCTGCACAGCCGCAGCCTGATCGATGGTTACTCCAGCCTGCGCCTGCGTCTCCTGAATCTTTCCGCTCACGTCGTCCTTCTTCAGGCTCGCATCGACGACGGGTTGATCGAATTCCGCAGCGATCTGTCGCACACGCGCAACAGCCGCAGCTTCATCCATGTACACCGTCGAGCCGATATCAACACCGAACCAGTACACCAACGCGCGCTCGCGCAGCATATTCTGCCAATCACCGTTGCGGCCGATCTTAAAGGCATGCCGCACGACAGCCGCTGGGTCAATATGACTGCCGAAGGCGGTGGGTGAATAATTTTTCACTTGGCCCCCGACATCAATTTTCAGATTCTGCCCCTCGTAATAATTCCCCTGTTCAATCGCAACGGTGAAAACCTGCGCGACGGTCTTACCACCGATATCACGGCCATTCAGAAAAACGCCGGGATATACGCGATCCTGATACGCGACGTGGTGATAGACAACCGCAGCAACCGGCGTCACTACAAGGCTGACGAGCATTGCAATGAAAAAAGATATGGGCCGAAAAACTTTGCGAACCAATATGAGCCTATTATAGATAAGAGCCTGTCATTGTGTTCCGTTTTCATCGATTTCACATTTATGCAAATGGTTGCTCACTCTTCAAATCGGGCTTTTCGCGCCGCAGAGGTGCGCTGGACGGGCCAATGGCGTATTGCTCATAAATCTTTTCGCCATATTCGGTCGTGTGAATCGCCACCGGCATTGGTACAGCATGGCCCATGATGAGCGCCTGCTGTTTGCTGTCAAGTGAAGCGAGCACACCGCGCAACTGGGCAGCGCCATTAATGCCGGTGAACACTGCACTGATGTCCTTCTCATCGCTGAGCGCGCACGTGATGCGCGTGCCGATCTGCGACATGACCTCGCCGTCGATCTGGCTCGGCCGCTGATCGACCACCATCAGCGTCACGTTGTATTTGCGCAATTCGCGCGCGATGGTGCCGAAGATCGTGTGTTCGGCGACGCCGGGTTCGAGGAACTTATGCGCCTCTTCGATCACGATAACGAGCTTTTTCGGCTCGACGCCACCGCCACCTTCGGCATCTTCCTTCATATCGCGATAGCGTTCACGAATGCGGCGCGTCAAAAAATTCGCGACAAAAACATACGCGCCCATATCGTCGCCGTATTTGCCAAACTCGACGATCACACTAATCCCTTTCGTCAGATAACCAATGATGCGCTCGACAAAATCTGCCTGCGCCTGCTCACGAATAAATTCGAAGCCAAGCAGCTTCTGCAGCTTACGCTGCATCGCGTAGTAGGTGCCTTCGATAATCTTATTTTCCGCAATCATGGCCTTCACTTCACCGTCCACGTCGTCGTTGATCAGCTCATAAATCCACGTTTTCGGCGCGCGCCGCTTCATCGCATACAGTGCGTTCACCTGCACATCGGTGAGCGCAAGCACGCGGCTCACCGATTCGAGGTCCTCAGGTTCGATCTGTCCATAGCCGATTGCGAGTGCGAACTCCGGCCGGCTGTTGCGCACACGCGATGACTTCTCATCCAGCGTCACAATGACGGTCTTGTTTGAAATCGCATTCAGTTGCTTGAGGCCTTTGAATTTGCGATTCTTGTCGCCCTTGAGCGTATAGCCGTAGTCGTTGTGCATGTCAAAGATCAGGCACGACGCGAGATCCTTGTGAATCACCGCGGCGAGGAGCGGCACAGTCATGAACGTTTTACCGGTGCCGCTGCGGCCGAAGATGGCGCTCGATCGTTCGAGCATGCGTTCGAGGTCGATGTTGATTTCGATCTTCTCGTCCTCGAGCGAGGCGCCGATGCGGTACGGCGAACCCTCATCGCTGGCAAACACTTCACGCACTTCCTCAGGCGTGCTGCGATATGCCGCGGTGAAATGCGCGGGCACACTCTTCACCGGCCGCAGCTCGCCGGTATCCTGTTCGCGCACGAGATGCGGCTTTACTTCAAGCAGGCCAAACACCGTCGTGCCGCGCAGCATATCGATCATCATCGGATCGGACGGCGGCATTTTCTGCACAGCGACGTCAGTGGCATCCAGTTTGATGTCCGTGACGAGGCCAAAGTAGCGGCGCCCGGTGTTTCCATCGATAGTGACATAGCTGCCAACGGTGATGCCCTCAATGATGATGCCGGGGTCGAGCTTAACCTGCACACCCTCGCTGAGCGATCCACCAACGACCTGACCAAGGCGCTGGCGCGGCGCAGCATCATCAACGCCAAAGAAGCGACCGGGGAAGTTTTCCATTGTGTTCAAGAAGCCGGGTTTTACAATCTGCGCAGCACGCTTTCCAGCCGCCGTGCATCGCTGGCCAGCCAGCGCGCCAGTTCGCGGCCACATGCCTGAGTAAACATCGCCTGTGCCGTCGGGTTCGCGCGCGATTCACGGGCGATGCGAATCGCCGCCGCCAGCAGCTCTTCGGTCGGGACATCACGCGAATCGAGTACAAGACGCAGCCAATCCACATGTGCGGTGAAACGCTCGATCTCAGCCGAATCGCAGGTGTTCACTTCGTCCAGCGTGATCGGAGGCTGCGCTGACAGCGCATATCGCGGCTCGCCACCCGCTTCCTCATAACCGACGCACAGCACGCTCGCCTCCACTGGCACGCGACGCGCACGCTGCCAGGCGATGTCCTCTTCGCGCACATCTTCGGCTACCGAAAGCATTTTCGTCATGCCATCATCCTCGATCGCGATGTTGTAAATCAGACCGTACACCGTCGCATCCCGATACTGAATACGAGTGCGCACCAGCGAACCAAAGATTGGAACAGCTTGCCTCTCAACGCGACAGCCGAAGACAAAACTGCGCGTCTCCGCGCGAAGCACTTTGCCGATTGCGCTCATGAGTGCGCATTATCCGTCAGGCGCACGAAGAGCACAGAGGGGGGTGACTAAACACAAGGGTATTACGCGAAACACCCGCTGCCTCCAAACCAAGTGAGTCGCCAAAAGTTCTGGCGGCAGATTCGCCTCCCCCGCAAAGTGGGGGAGGCGAATCTGCCGGACAAAACTTATGGACAGGAACTTAGAATAACAGCGCAATGCTGCGCACGAAAATTGTCTGCACCCTCGGTCCTGCCACAGATTCCGACATCGTGCTCACTCAGATGATCCAAGCCGGTATGAATGTCGCACGCATGAACTTTTCGCACGGCGCACACGCGGATCATCTGCGCCGCATCGGACAAGTGCGCCGCATCTCCGCCGAACTCGGCGCCACCGTCATCATCATGGGCGATCTGCAGGGGCCCAAGTTTCGCATCGGCGACCTGCCCGCCGATGGCATCGTGCTCAAACCCGGCGACTCCCTCTCGCTTTTCGTCGGCCACGCCTTCGATCCCATGCGGCCCGAACGTGTGCCATTTCCACATCCGGAAATCATCGCCGCACTCGTGGAGGGAAAATATCTGCTCATCGACGACGGCACGATCTCGCTCGAAGTCGCCGAACACATCTCCGAGCACGAGGTGCGCTGCATCATCCATGACGGCGGCCGGCTGCTCTCGCGCAAGGGCGTCAGCGCGCCCGGCGTCTTGGTATCCGTATCATCCATCACGAGCAAAGACAAAGTTGATCTGGCATTCGCCTGCGCACAGAATATCGAAGCCATTGCGCTGTCTTTCGTTCGCACCAGCAGCGACGTGCGCGAATTGCGCAGCCTCATCGCCTCGCACGGCGGCACGCAGCTCATCGTTTCAAAAATCGAAAAGCCGGAAGCGCTCGAAGACCTCGAAGGCATCATCGCGGAAAGCGACGTCATCATGGTCGCTCGCGGCGACCTCGGTGTGGAAGCACCACCCGAAGAGGTGCCCTTCTATCAGAAGCGCATCATCCGCAATTGTCGCCGCGTTGGCAAGCCGGTCATCACTGCGACGCAGATGCTGCAAAGCATGGTGCACGAAGCGGTACCGACGCGCGCCGAAGCCAGCGACGTAGCCAACGCCGTACTCGATGGCACCGATGCCGTGATGCTGAGCGCCGAAACTGCCAGCGGCGCACACCCAGTCGAAGCGGTCAAGGCCATGGTGCGCATCGCGCTGCGTGCAGAAGGCCACGCCGCCCGCCGCGGCACCTGGCGCACAGAACACGCATGGCACGAGGAGTCATTGTCCGAACTCACCACAGACTCAATCACGCTGGCGGCCGTCAACGTCGCCCGCGAGATCAGCGCCGCCGCCATCGTCTGTGCCACGCGCTCCGGACAAACGCCACGCATGGTCGCGCGCAATCGGCCGACTGCGCCGATCCTGAGCCTGACGACGACACAACGTGCGCTGAATTACGCCAGCTTCGTCTGGGGCGTGGAGGCGGTCACCGAAGCAAGCGTAGTGCAGAACACCGATTTGCTTTTTGAAGCGGCCGAACGCATCGTCAAGGAACGCGGGCTTGCAACGAGCGGCGACTGCATCGTCATCGTCGCCGGCGTGCCGCTCGGCAGCGGCTCCGGCACAACAAACATGATCAAAGTGCAAATGCTGCACTAACTGCCCAGGAATAAAAAGAGCTGCACTTATTCAGGCCGCCCATTTTTGATTTATGGTAACTACTCAGGCCAGCCATTTTTCCAACGCGAAACACACTATTCTCTCCCCCGAAGGGGGAGAGAATAGTGTGTTTCGCGGGAAATACTGATTTGGGCCTGAGTAGTTACAATTTATTGCAACGACTCGGGCCTAAGTCAGTATGTCCCGCGAAACACGCGCGTTTTTCGCATTGAAAAATTGGCCGGCCCGAGTCGTTGCCTGCTCTGATTTTTTGTCTTTCATCTACTGCTAACGGCCGGGCTTCTTGTAACAGCCGTAAACCACCGCACGCGGAATCGTCGTCTGCGAGCCGTCGACTTTGGTCACATACATCGTAAACACGTAATAGCCCTTCTCCGTGAGTGTGAAGGCAAATTCGCCGGTGGGCAGGTTAACAGGAATGCGCTTGCCAGCAGCGCTGTTCGGCTGCAGGCCGCTCAGATTACCCTGCGGGCAGTCGTATACATCAGGCACGCCATTGGGGGCGCTGACCTCGAGCTCGGCGCGTTGTGCACCGTTGATCGTCCATGTCCACTTCGAAGCATTGCCTTCCCCATTGTGACCGAGCGGCACATCGCCGATATCATTGCGCGGAGAGAAGCTGTCGGCCTGGCTATAGGGCAGCAGCGCCGACGGCGCCGTGGTGGGTGCAGCAGGCGGGGCGGGTGTGGCAGTAGCGAGCGGCACATCGGCAGCGGTCGCTTCAGCAGGCGGCGCCACCTTCACAACAGGCAGACCCGCCGCGTCGCCTTTAAATTGCACCAGTTCGCCGATGACCCACGCCAGACCTTTTTCTCCGGCGGCAAATTCGATCTGCCACCAGGTGCCATCGGTGCTCTTCGCCTTCACCAGTGCGCTTTCATCCTTCATGAGCTGGCCGACAATTTCGTAGCCTGTGCCCGGGCCTTTACGCAGGTTGACCTTATCGTTCTCGACATTTGTCACCCGATTCGGCGCCACGGTGGGCGCGGCGGCTTCGGTCGGCGCGGCCTGGACCGGCGTAGGTGAAGCGGACGGCTGCGTCGGCATCGGAGCTGGCGTTGCCGTCGGCAGCACGAGCGCCTGCACCTGAATGAACACCGGCTCTGAGCTCACCACGACGACATCTTGAGCATTGAAGCCCTTGATCTGCACGACGCTGGAGCCAGCGAGTGAAGCTGGCGGAACCTGATAGTCGATGGTCAGCGGAAATGCGCCGGTCTCGTCCGCCTGATCGATGATGGCGATCGGCTGATTGTTCACCAGCACTTGCACCTTCACTACACCAGCGCCTTGCACCTTTCCTTCGATACGAAAGGAAGAACCAGCCACCACCTGCGTCTGCGGCTGCGGCGCCGTCAGCACTGCAACCGCATCTGTTTTCGTTGAAGTGCAGGCAGAAGCAATCAGCAGCACGAAGACTGCGGTGAGGAGGATGGCAGAAGATCGTTTCATTTTTAGTGTTCCGAAGGGGGAGACGGCGAATATTTTACCGCCGAGGCAAAAAAGCTCCCGCGCCGCACATCATCCCCGCTGCGAGCGTGCACCACCAGCCCCAGCCCAGCCCGACGGGCACGCCGAACAGCGGTTCAATGGCCGCAGCGCGCACGACGACAAATCCGCCTGCTGCGATCAGCGCTGCTGCTGCTGCTGCTGCGGCGGCGATGCGCAGTGCGCGGTCGCTGTTCAGCAGACCGAGCGCGGCGCACACCAGCAGCACGAACGCGGCGACGACTCCCTGCAGCACGAATTCCGAGCCCTGCCCGATCATCAGTTTGCGCAACTCCGGATAGCCCGGCAGACTGAGCACGACGAGCAGCACGGCGGCAGCGAGTGGAAGTGCGCGGCGATTCGCAGCGGCGGCGATGAGCAGCGCCGCCGCCCACAGCGGCAGCAAATAGCCTTCGTTGAAAAAAACGCCGGCGTTCGGCGTGTAGTTGGTGAATACGGCCAGCTCATGCGCGCTCAGAGTGAGCGCCGCGGCCGCGGGCTGTGCCCACGGCGCGAAGTGGCCGACGACGAGCGCAAGCGCGGCGAGTGGAAACGCGATGCGCGCGAAGGAGATTTTAAATTTCAGATTGCACATTTCACATTTCAAATTGCACAAATCACATTGATCAGGTCCAATGCGAAATGTGCAATATGAAATGTGCAATCTGAAATGCCTAAGTTCCTGTCCATAAGTTTTGTCCGGCAGATTCGCCTCCCCCGCAAAGCGGGGGAGGCGAATCTGCCGCCAGAACTTTTGGCGACTCACTTAGATCGTCCCGATCGCCTTCAGCACATTGCGCGGGTTCATCGGCAGCACATTCATGCGTACACCAATGGCGTCATAGATCGCATTGGCCAGCGCGCCGGCAGGCGGCACGATCGGCACTTCGCCGACGCCCTTTACACCAAACGGGTGATTCGGGTTGGGCACCTCGACGAGGATCGTATCAATCATCGGCATGTCGAGCGCCGTGGGCATGCGGTAATCGAGCAGGCTGCCATTCAGCAGGTGGCCATCTTTGTCATAGACGTACTCCTCATGCATCGCCCAGCCCAGGCCCTGCACCACGCCGCCCTGAATCTGGCCTTCGACATAGCTCGGGTGAATGGCACGGCCGACATCCTGCGCCGCGGTGTAGCGCAGAATCTGCAGCTTGCCCGTCTCCACATCCACCTCAACGTCAACCACCTGCGTGGCAAACGTGGGCAGTGCGCCCTTGGTGTCAAGCGACACGGACACCGAAATTGGACCGCCGGTCTCGTCGAGCTGGCCAGCCAGTTCCTTGAACGTGATCGCCTTTTCACCGCACGAGTAAACGTCACCCTTGACGTTCACCTGCTCAGGCTGCACATCCCACAACGCGGCTGCATGCTTCTGCATCTCGGCGATGATCTTCAGACCGAGCCGATGCGCCGCCATGCCGGAACCGTACGTGCTGCGCGAGCCGCCGGTGGCGTCATTGAAACCGACCGTCTGCGTATCGCCCATCATCGGGCGGATATCTTCGTACTTCAGGCCGATCGTCTCGGCCAGCTGCATCGCCAGCGACGCGCGCAGGCCACCGATATCGGTGCTGCCTTCGAGGTAGCTCACGCGGCCGTCGGAGTTGATCACTGCGCTGGCCGACGAGCGGCCGTCCCAGTTGCCCCAGTAGCCCGAAGCCACACCGCGGCCGACCTTGTTGCCCAGGCGGCTCGGCGCCGGCTTCGGGCTGTTGTAATGCGCGGAAACCTTGATCGCCTCGATCGTCTCAAGATAGGCGATCGGGCCGTACGTCGGGCCGTCAGCACGGCGGTCGCCCTGGCGTGCGCCGTTCTTGAGCCGCATCTCAAGCGGGTCGATGCCCAGCTTCTCGGCGAGGTCGTTGACCACGACTTCGGCTGCATATGCCGCGTTCGTGCCGCCGGGCGCGCGATATGCCTGCGCCTTGGGCTTGTTCACGATCACGTCGTAGTAGTCAATGCGCGCGTTCTCAAAGCGATACGGGCCGAAGATCACCGCAGCGCCGGCGCCAATAGGCGAACCCGGGAATGCGCCAGCCTCGTAGGCCATCCACGCGTAGGCGGCGATGATTCGGCCGCTCTTGTCCGCACCCATCTTCACGCGCATCACCGAAGCGCTCGTCGGGCCAGTGGCCTTCAGTACCTCGTCGCGGCTCATCGTCAGCTTGACCGGCTGATGGCCAGCCTTGCGCGACAGCGCCGCAGCCAGCGGTTCAAGATACGCATTCAGCTTGCCGCCGAAGCCGCCGCCGATCTCCATCGGGATCACGCGCACCATCGCCAGCGGAACCTTCAGCACTTCGGAAATTTCGCGGCGCTCGTCCCATGCACTCTGCGTGCTCGTCCACGCAGTGATGCTGCCGTCCATGCTCGAGATCGCTGTGCCATTCTGCGGCTCGATATAGCCCTGATGCACGGTGCCGGTGACAAATTCGCGCTCGACGATCACGGCCGCATTCGCGAACGCCTTGTCGACATCGCCCAGATCATGGCGACCGTGCGAGGCGATGTTTGTCGGCTTCGTGCCCTTCTCACCGAGCTCGTCGGTGCGCACTTCCTGCAGCACCACCGGCGAATCATCACGCATGGCTTCGATCACGTCGAGCACCGGCGTCAGCACCTCATAATCAACCTTGATCAGCTTGAGTGCCTCTTCGGCGATATGAACATCCACCGCAGCGACGGCGGCAACGACGTGGCCGTGATACAGCGCACGCGTCTGCGCCATCAGGTTCTCGCTGAGGTAGCTGAAGTTCACTACACCTTCGCCGGCGTGCACGGTCTCATTCGACGCGGCCGGAAAGTCGCGGCCGGTGATAACGGCTTTCACGCCCGGCAGCTTCTCCGCCGCGCTCACGTCGACGCTGCGAATGCGCGCATGCGCGTGCGGGCTGCGCAGCACCCTGCCATACAGCAGTCCCTGCAGTTTGATGTCTGCGCCGTACTGCGCACGTCCGGTGACCTTATCGATGCCATCGGGCCGAATCGGACGAGTGCCGATGACCTTGAATTCCTGGGTCTCAATCATGTTGATCTCCTGTAACTCTTCAGGCCTTCGCCCGCATTTCTTCAGCGGCCGCCATAACAGCCTTCACGATTTTGTCGTACCCCGTGCAGCGACACAGGTTGCCGGCGAGGAAATAACGCACTTCATGCTCGGTCGGATTCGGATTCTTCTCGAGCAGCGCCTTGGAAGCGACCAGAAAGCCCGGCGTGCAGATGCCGCACTGCAGCGCGGCGTTCTCGAGGAACTGCCGCTGCAGCGGGTGCAGCTCATCGCCGGCGAGGCCTTCCACAGTGGTGATGCTGCGGCCCTGCGCTTCGACGCCAAGCACGAGACAGCTGTTCACCAGCACACCATCAAGCAGCACGCTGCACGCACCGCAGTTGCCGTTGTTGCAGCCTTCCTTCGCGCCGGTCAAATTCAGCACGTCACGCAGCACTTCGAGCAGACTCTGGCGCGGCTCACAAAGAAATTCATTTTCTTGGCCGTTGATCGTCGCAGAGACGGAAATTTTTCTGGACATAGTTAGACTCCTAAAACTGCCCCGGCCTCAGGCCCGAGCGCGTTCGATGGCAATTTCCAGCGTGCGCTTCGTCATGACGGCGGAGAGATGCTTGCGCTGTTCGGCGCTGCCGCGCATATCACTGATCGGCCGCGCGGCCGCCTTCGCAATTTCGGCGGCGGCGTTCACCGCAACCGCGCCCACAGGCTGCCCAATCAGGGCCGCGCCCGCTTCCGGCACGAACAACGGCGTCGGCGCCACCGCACCCAGCGCAATACGCGCCGCGATGAACGTCGACTTATCTGCGCTCAACTGCACAGACACACCGGCGCTGACCACCGCAATATCCATTTCGTTGCGTGGAATAAAGCGCAAATAAGCAGCACCGCTGTTCGGCTGCGGCGCCGGCAGTTTGAATGCCACCAGCAGGTCACCCTTTTGCAGCACGGTGCGGCCCGGGCCTGCAAAGAAATTCTCGATCGCGATTTCGCGCGTGCCATTCGCAGAAGCCACCACACAGCGTGCATTCAGCGCGATCAGCGTCGGCAGCGCATCGCCAGCTGGTGAAGCAGTGCACACATTGCCGCCCAGCGTCGCACGACCTTGAATCGCCGTGCCGCCAATCAGCGTAGCCGAGTCCATCAGGCCCGGATACAACGCCGCCAGCTTCGCATCACCATATATACGATGCATCGGAACCGCCGCTCCGATCGTCAGCCCAGCGGCCGCATCATAGGACAGTTCGTTTAATTCCGGGATCGCCTTTACATCGACCACGACATGTGCGCTACGGCGCCCTTCACGCAGCTGCACGATGATATCGGTGCCGCCACTCAGGACTTTTGCGTTGTCGCCCTCCTGCGCAAGGATGGCGGACGCCTCACTCACGGATTTTGCTGAGACGTAGGAGAAAGCTTGCATGAGGAGAAGTTATAGCATAGGGTGTGTGAAAAGTCAGTGTAAAGCGGCAGAGTGGAAATCTATACACTCTTTACTCTGACTCTCTACTCTGACTCTCTACTAAGTTCCTGTCCATAAGTTTTGTCCGGCAGATTCGCCTCCCCCGCAAAGCGGGGGAGGCGAATCTGCCGCCAGAACCTTTGGCGACTCACTTAGTATTCAACACATGCACATCTCCCAATCTCACTGGCAGCAGATCGAAGACTATCTCCGGCGCGACGATCGCTGTGTGCTGCCGCTGGGCAGCACCGAACAGCATGCGTACCTCAGCCTGAGCACCGATTCGATCCTCGCGGAGAAAATCTCGTGCGACGCCGCCGAACCGCTCGGCATCCCGGTATTTCCAGTGCTGCCATACGGCATCACGCCATATTTCATGGACTATCCGGGCACGGTTTCGCTGCGTGTCAGCACCTACCTGGCCGTAATCAGTGACGTGCTCGATGCCCTGTACCAGCACGGCTTCCGGCGCATCATGATCGTCAACGGCCACGGTGGCAACAACCCAGCCGGCGCCTTCGCCGACGAATGGCTGAACACGCACCCAGGCGCTGGCATCAAATTCCACAACTGGTGGAATGCGCCGCGCACCTGGGCACACGTCTCCGCCACAGATCCGGTCGCCTCGCACGCCTCGTGGATGGAAAATTTCCCCTGGACGCGCCTGGCTGGCGTGGCCATGCCAACCGAAGCAGCACCGACGCTGAAGACGCCGCGCAAGTACAGCGCCACAGAAATGCGTGCGCGGCTGGGCACGGGCAACTTCTCCGGCCTCTATCAGCGCCCCGACGATGAGATGCTCGCCATTTGGAGAACCGCCGTGGCTGAGACGCGCGACATGCTGGAGGACTGGAATGACTAACGCCGACGCCTTTGATTTCACAGGCCGCACCGTGCTCGTCACCGGCGCTGCACATGGCTTCGGCCGCGCCATCGCCGTCGCCTTCGCCGCGCGTGGCGCCCGCGTGCGAATCTGTGACCTGCTCAGCGACGAAATCGAACAAACGCGCGCGCTGTGCCAGCTGGCCGGCGCCGCCTGCGACGCCGCCGTCGTCGACGTCACCGACCGCGATGCCGCCTTCGCTTTCGCGCAGGGTGCGCCCATCGATGTGCTCATCAATAACGCAGGCGGTGTGCTCGGCCAAGTCGGCCAGCCGCTCGAATACGTCACCCCCGCGCAGTGGCAGGCCATCTTCGACGTCAACGTCGGCGCCGCCTTTACCTTCGCACAAGCCGTCGCACCGGGCATGAAAGAGCGCCGCACCGGCCGCATCGTCAATATCAGCAGCGGCGCCGGCCTCGGCATCAGCCTGACCGGCATCCAGGCCTATGCTTCGGCCAAAGCCGCACAAATCGGCCTGACGCGCCAGCTCGCACACGAACTCGGCCCATTCGGCATCACCGTGAATAACATCGCCCCCGGCTTCGTACGCAGTAACCCCAACAGCGAACGCCAATGGCAAGCCTTCGGCGCTGCCGGCCAGCGCGAAGTACTCGATGGCATCGCACTGCGCCGCCTCGGCTCCCCCGAAGACATTGCCCACGCCGTGCTCTTCTTTGCCTCGGATTTCGCCGCCTGGGTCACCGGCCAAGTACTGGCGGTGGATGGAGGGAAATAAATAACGGGGCAGGGAAATTTTGCATGCGCTTTTCCCTGGCCCCTATCCCCTATACTCCCCTGTATGAGCGTCTTCGAAACGGACTCACGCCTGCCGTTCACCGCCGGAATCGTCGCCATGCTCGCCGTACTCGGCGCGATGATCGCGAGCATCCTCGGCGCAGTGCTGACGCCCGTCTCGATCATCACCTTCATCTACATCCTGATCGCAACGGCATTACTCCCGCTCATGGTCATGATCGGCTGGCAAACCACAGGATATGTGCGTTCCAGCTATGCACTCGACCGCAACGCGCTCGTCATTCGCTGGGGTGATGTGCGTGAAATTGTGCCCATGGCCGACATCCAGCGCGTCATCGCAGCCACAGACATCATCGACGGGCTGCACTTCCGGCGCATTCCCCTGCCCGGATGGTGGCACGGGGCAGGCCACCATCCCGCGCTCGGTCGCCTGATCTTCTACTCAACCGAGGGCCTGCAAAACCAGATTGTGGTCATCACCCCAGATCGCAACTATGTGATTTCGCCCTATGACGCAGACGCTTTCCTCGATGCGTTCAACGCGCGCTTCGACATGCGGCCGACGCAGCACATCACATACAGCCACATGCAGCCCCAGTACATGAACTGGTGGTTCTGGCGCGATCGAACGGCGCATCTGCTGCTGCTCGTCATGTTGATCGTGCACCTCGGCCTCGTCGCGCTCGCCACCGGCCGTTATCCGACGGCGCAGGCGCAAATCCCACTGCACTTCGACGCCGCCGGCCTCGTCGATCGCGTCGGGCCGCGCACGCAGATTTTCATCCCGGTCATCGCCGGCACAGTGCTGCTGCTGCTCAGCACAGTCGCGGGCCTGCTCATCTACGCACGCCGCGAACGCGGCCTCGCCTATCTGCTCTGGGGTGGCAACATGGCTGTTCAGGTGATGTTCGCCATCGCCGTATTCACCATCGGATTCGCTACGGCGTAATCACAGCCGGCAACACCTTCATTGCCGCAACGGCCAACAACAGCACCCCACCCAACACCGCTTCAGCTACAAGGCCGCGACGAAAGCGCCGCACGAGCGCGGCTCCATCGTCAGCCGCACCCTTCATCAGCGCCCAGCGCCGCAGCTGCGGCGCCAGCACCAGCTGATGAAACGCACCAAAGCCGATCAGTACAGCGAACAACACAAGCTTCACGGATAGCGCACGACCATAGTCACTCGTCCACAACGCCTCGAAGCTGCCCAGAAACTGCGCGGACTGTGCGATGCCGCCGAGTGCCAGTCCGGCCACGCAGAACAGCGCAAGCGGCGAAAACCGTTCGATCGCCGCGCCAAAACTGTGCATGACGACCACATCCGGCTCGCGCACCAGCGCAACCGCAATCACACCGAGCATAACCACGCCGCCCAGCCAAAACGCCGCCAGCGTCAGATGTAGCCAGTCGCCCAGAAGCGCCGGAATGCCCATTGCCGCGCTGCGCGAGAGCGCGCTCTGCGTGCCGAGCAGCAACAGCGACAGCAGCGCGGCCCACGGCCCTCGCACCCGGTTGCGCAGCAACACCAGCAGCACCAGCAGCAAGCCGACTCGTACCCAGACGATAACGGTCCCGATCTCACCGCCCACACCTTGTGCGGCAATGAACGCCAGCGCCGTCGTCAGGAATGCTGCAATCAATGCCCACGATGTTGCACGCAGGCGCGCGGTCTGCGTCCTTTCATGTACCAGGCGCGCATATTCGCCAGCCAGCGCCGTCCGTTCGATGAAAAAACCGCCCGTCAGCGCACAATATGCGCACAGCAACAAACCCTGCCACAGCGTGTTCTCGAGCATGTCCGCATGGTAACCTTTCGCGCCGATGTCTATCCCACGCAACGTATGGCTGGTGCGCCACGGCCAGACCGATTGGAACCTCACACGCCGCTACATGGGCGCAAGTGATCGCCCACTTACCGAGCACGGGCACAGACAGGCCGCGTCGCTGGGCCGATTTTTTTTCGCGCGCAAGATCGATGTGATCATTCACAGCGGAGTCGCACGCACGCGTAATACAGCCGAAGCGATTCGCGCCGGCCGCAGCATCGATCTCATCGAAGACCCGCGCTGGCGCGAAGCTTCGCACGGTGCATGGGAGGGCCTGACATGGCGTGAGGTTTCGGCGCGCTTCGGCACACAGGCGCGGGCACGGTTCTCCGATCCAGTCAATATCGCCCCGCCCGACGGCGAGTCGCTCACCCAGCTCCGCGCACGTGTTCTCGATGCATATTCCGATCTCAGCCGCAGCTTCCCGCGCAGACGCGTGCTAATCGCAACCCATGGGGGCGTGATCCAGACGCTGCTATGCGAACTTTTCGCCACGCCACTGGCCGAACACTGGCGGTGGCGCATCGATCTGGGCAGCGCATCCGGCTTCGACTGCTACCCAGGAGCGACCATCCTGCGCGCAGTCAATACGATTCCCACATTCGTCTCGTAACGCAACTCCACGGTCCATCGTTGGTTTTGCCTCAAAATCCCGAATAACGTAACGATTCAGGCTGGGGGCGATTCCCCATTCTCTTCATCTCCCTATTTCCCCGTCTTCCTGTCTTCCTGTCACAAAACACATCATGTCATTTTTCGAAGCCATCCGATTCCTCACGCTGATTCCAGTCCCGTTCCTGCCACCAATGAGCATGGACACGTACGAGCGCAGCATCGCACGCGCCATGGCGTGGTTTCCGACCGTCGGCCTGCTGATCGGCGCATTCGGCGCCGCCGCCGGCTGGCTTGGCGAACTCGGCTGGGGCGAGCTCACGCGCGCAGCGTTCACGGTGATCGCATGGGGCATCATCACATCCGGCCTGCACCTCGACGGGCTCTCGGACACATTTGACGCAGTGATGAGCTGGCGGCCGCGCGAACGCAAGCTCGAAATCATGAAGGACAGCCGCATCGGCGCCATGGGCGCGATTGCGCTGATCGCCGTTCTGCTGCTCAAGACAGCATTCCTGAGCGCCGGCACCGGCATGACCACATGGCTGCCGGCAGCGCTACTCGCGCCGGTGCTCGGCCGCTGGGTCGATCTATACGGCGTCTTTTTCTTCCCCGCCGCCGCCGAAGGAGGGCTGGGGCGACATTTCAAAGAACATATCCGTCGACGCGATTTCGCATTCGCCACAGCGCAGATGATCGTGATCGTCATTGCTGTGTGCGCCTGGAGCAGCGGCATCATGGGCATCCTGCGCGGCGGCGTCGCTGCCATACTCGTCTTTGCTGCAGCACACGCACTTTTCACACGCTGGACGCGCTCACTCGGCGGCCTCACCGGCGACACTTATGGCGCCGTCTGCGAAATTGGCGAAGCCATCGCGCTCGCGGTATTTTGCATCTGACGCACCCAGCACCCATTTTCTGATACCCAATCAGGCAGCCTATTCTCAATTTCGTAACTACTCAGGCCCAAATCAGTATTTCCCGCGAAACACACTATTCTCTCCCCCTTCGGGGGAGAGAATAGTGTGTTTCGCGCTGGAAAAATGGCTGGCCTGAGTAGTTACGAAATTTCTCATAAAACAACCTCTTCCGCGTAGTTCAGCCGAATCTCAGCATCCGGCATTCAAATAGAATCTCACGCGTTCCAGAGGAAATCTACTGTGTTGTTCAAATATCCGAGTGTCACCGTCAGCGGCCTCATCACCGCGCCCGCTGAAGTTTTATTTGCAATCGTCAGCGATGTGTCGCGCCACCCCGAACTGGCCGGGAGCGGCGAAGTAGAGCAGGTGGAATGGGTCACCCCCGCCCCACACGGCGTCGGCGCCGGTTTCGCCGCACGCCAGAACGTCGGTGGAATGCGCTATCGCACGCGCTCGTACGTGCAGGTATACGACCCACCGCATCAGTTCGTCTGGCTCTCCGGCATAGGCGCACGCCGGCCCCCCTTCGGACAACTGTGGGGCTTTGATTTCAAAGTCATCGACGCACGCACAACCTGGACGTCGAACATGATGCGCGTGCCCATCCCGCTGCTGCGCGTCCCCCCATTCACCTGGATGGCTGACACAGGCGCAATGCACGAAGTCACCAACATGAAACCCACGCTGCCGCGCCTGGCAAAGATGGCCGGCGCACAACTGCTCGGCGACCTGCGCATCACACTCGACTGGTGCGCCGGCGACGCACCATGCAGTCGTGTCGATCCAGCCTCATTTCAAACGACGTAGCCGCTCAGTCCCAAAGGCGCACTTCAAAGCGCCTGCGGCACAGAAAAAGCGGCGGAATGCGTGCCAGGCCCATGTTTTTTGCGAAATTTGCGGCGCGGCACTGGCTGACGCACCCCAGCAGCGCCGCTACCGGCGCCGATCACGGTGCCGCCGATGTCACAATCAAAATTGCAACTGGCGTAACCGTGTCCGTCGCCGGTAGCGGCGGGGGAAGAAACAGCGGCAGCGGCGTATCCGTCGCAATGGCCGTGCTCCTCGGCGCAGCCGTCGGCGTATCCGTCGCAATGGGCACAGGCGTCGCGCTTGGCACAGGCGTCGCGCTCGCAATGAGCGTCGCGCTCGCAACAGGCGTCGCGCTCGCAACGAGCGTCGGCGTCGGCGTCGGCACTTCCTGTATCCAGCCGAAAATCAGACGCGCCTGGCCGTTGTATTCGACATACTGAACCTGCAGCGCGTGCGGCCCAGCCGCCAGCACACGCGTCACGGTCATCATGCGGTTGCCCGTAGCGGAATAACTGTCGATCAGCGGCACACCATCCAGATAGAAGCGCACGCCATCGTCGACCTCCGCCGTGAATACATACGTACCAGCGCCAAAATTCAAACTGCGCTGCCAGTCCACCGAGAAGCCCTCGGCGGAAACTTCAGGCGCTGGTGAGCTGAATCCCCATTCGAAATGCAGGCCTGGTCCGCCGTCCGGATCGAGATCATCACGAATCAGCACCGGCTGACCGCTGCGGTCGATATTGTTGTAATAGCGCCCACGCCAGCCGGTATAACTGCTGCGCCAACTCAGCGCCACGCGCGCACCAGCCGTCGCCTCGTAATATTCGATGCGAATAATATGCGCACCGCGGTTCAGGCTGCGGCTCGCCTGCACCGTGCGCGGCGGCCCGTTGCGCCATTCGTCGATCAGCAGCACACCGTCCACATACAAACGGCCGCCATCGTCAACCGTAAAGTCGAACACATAGTTGTCGCTGTTCGGAAATTCCTGAATGCGCGTGAATATCGCCGAAAATCCGTTCGCCGGCACCCCACCCGCAGGCGAACCACTGCGCCAGTCCAGATTCAAAAACGGCGCACCAGGCTCGTAGCGCCGCAGCACCGCCGGCTCGAGCAAGTCCGTATTGGCGTAATACTGTGCGTACCACACATCAGCGGCATTCGGATCCGGCGTCGGCGGCGGTGCCGGCGGCGTATAAGTCGGATATGGCGTCGGCTCATGCGGCGGCCCCGGCGGATGTGGCGGATGCGGCCCATCCATGCACGGCGGCGGCGCAGTTGGCACGGCCAGCGGCAACTCGAGCACGTTGTTGGCCTCAGTAATTTCAGCAATTGTGCGGCCCGAGTCCACCGTCACACGATTCAGCCCGGTCAGATATCCGGGGAACCACAACGTAATCGCCCTGCCTCCTTCGAGGCCGGTATTCAGCGTGTACTGCGCATTATTGACCTGCACAATAAATGGCCCGGCCGGATACGGTGTAGTGTTGCGCACTTCGACCTTCACACCCAGCGGCGGTTCATTGCCACGCTGCGTACAGACGTACTGCGCCTGCGTTTCGATCGACACGCTGCCGACGGCCAGGTCGGGCAACGCATCCACACCCTGCACCGGCAGCGCGCTCGGTGTCGGGGGTAAAGCAGACGTCACAGCGGTTGTCGCCGGAATGCCCACTCCCGCCCCCGTCGCCGACGAGAAACTGGTGAAGCCGCTGCCGCTGCCACGCGCAACCAGATACAGCACCGCTGCATTGCTCGGCGCTGGTACGCCGGCCAGCACAAAGTTGCCGTTGCCATCGCTCGTCACTTCCACCAGCAGCACCAGCTGATCAAACGCCACATTCGGCGTCGCCGACGTGTAAATCACCACGTGCTCGCCAGCCTGGAACCCGCTCCCCACCAGCGTCATCGGCTGGCCGGGCTGCAGCGGCGTCGCCAGATCAACCCGCGCGCGCACCGGCGCCGTCGGCACAGATGGTTCACTGAGCAGCGTCGGTAGCAGAAAAGCGCCCACACACACCAGAATCAGCACGAGCAAAGCCAACGCACCCCACGCGATATATCGCGAGGAGCTGAAATCAAAACGACCGGTCCCGGTCTGAGTGCGCCTGGGGTCCTGGTTCATGCTGCCTCCATCAAAATTCTGGCCGCGCGCAGGCAGCGCAACGGATAAGGTGATTATAGAGTTAGCAAAGAATGCGCTTCCACCGGGGTGCGCATCCGCCGTTGGGGGCGAAATATGACCGCGCGTCGTCGCACCGCCGTCGCCCGGGGCTGGCTGCTGGCCTGCCGCAGCGGACCGCGCCGTTGGCGCTTTGGCGCGCGCTCATGTTCCGTCGAAAAAGCGCCGGAGGCGCGACGCTGCCCCAGCCCGGACCATCGGTCCGGGTGACAGCACGCGCCATTTCATGCAATCTGCCCCCAACACCGGGGTGCGCCCAACCAACGCCGGATGCCCCACCCCGGGGCTTTAGAATCACCGTGCCTCATGTCTCAGCCTATTTACGATTCCTTCGCCCGCGTATACGATCTGCAGCACAGCAACTACGCCGACGATCTGCCGCTGTATCTACAGCTGGCGCGCGAACTGGCACCCGGGCAGGCAGTGCTCGAACTTGGTGCTGGCAGCGGCCGAGTCATGCTGCCCCTGCTGCGTGCCGGCCGCCGCGTCGTCGGCGTCGACGAATCGCCCGAAATGCTCGACATCGCGCGCGAACACATCGCCGCCCTCAGCACCGACGCGGCGTCCTCTGAGCTGCACTGCGCCGACGCCCGCACGATCCGACTCGACGAGCGCTTTGGCATGGTCGTCATCGCACTGAATACGTTTTTGCACAACCGCACGCGCGAAGACCAGCTCGCCACACTGCGCACCGCGCGCGAACATCTCGCACCCGGCGGCTTTCTCGTCGTCGACCTGCCACCGAACGACGAGCTCTCCTTCCAGCCCGACGACGACGATTATCAGATCGAGGCTACGCTCATCGATCCATCCACGCAAACCCGTATCACCAAATCCGTCGCCAGCAGCATTTTTTGGGCCACGCAGGAACAGGAACTCACCTACCGCATCGTCGAGGAGCGCGCCGGCCAGGAACATGAGCAGATCATCTCATTCCGCCTGCGCCATGTCTTTCGCTACGAAATGGATCTCCTGCTGCAGCTCGCCGGCTTCGACGAACCACGCTGGCTCGGCGATTACGTCATGAACGAATATGCCGACGACAGCGAACGTATGATCTGCACAGCGCAGTGCCATTAAATTTGCCCATGGCGATTCGCACCAAACTCACCATCTGGTACACCAGCGTGCTCGCACTCGTGCTGATCGCATTCGGCGCCGGCATCTACGCGCTGCTGACGGTGCGCATCAACAGCCAGCTCGAAGCGAATCTGCGCCAGTCAGCCGACACCGTCTGGCCAGTGTTCTGGACGGCGGGCGTGCGCGTGCCCAGCCTCGACGAAACCAATCCGCTGATCGTGCCGCGGCCGGCGCAGGATCCGTTTCGCACCGCCGAAGTCTTTGTCGAAATTTTTGACTCCAATGCCCGCGTCGTGGGCATCTCATCAAACCTCTTCGCCGACCAGCCCACAACCTATCGGGCACTCGATCAAAATGCGCTCGAACGGCTGCGCGCATCAACCAATTCGTCTCAAACGGAAGTGTTCAGCATTATCCGCCCGAACACGCGCACGTCGCTCTACGTGCTGACCCGCACACAGTACGACATGAATAGTGAGCTGATCGGCTACCTGCAGGTCGCAATTTCACGCGAACCGCTCGAAAGCTCGCAGTACGATCTGCTCGTCTCGCTGCTCGTGCTCGGCACCGCCGGCCTCATCATCTCCGCAGTGCTCGGCGCCTTCCTCGCACGCCGCGCACTGCGCCCAGTCGACCGCATCACGCAGACGGCGCTGGCCATTTACCGCGCCGAAAACCTCGGCCGCCGCGTGCCCGTCCCCAAAACCGAAGATGAGGTCGGCCGCCTGTCCGCCGCCTTCAACGAAATGCTCGATCGCCTGTCACGCCTGTTCAGCGCACAGCAGCGCCTCGTCGCCGACGTATCGCACGAAATGCGCACGCCGCTCACGGTCATCCGCGGCAACATTGATCTGCTGAACGCCATGGGCTGCGCCGATCCAGAATCGCTCGACGCACTGCGCCGCGAAGCCGACCGCATGACGCGCATGGTGGGCGACCTGCTGCTGCTCTCGCAAGCCGACGCCGGCCAGCTCTCGATGCAGATCAAACCGACGCACCTGGCGCCGATCATCTCCGACGTCGAACGCAGCGGCCACGTGCTGGCCGGCGAACGCGTGCAGATAACCGCCGTCGTCGACCCCTCCATCGTGGTCGCCGTAGATTCAGACCGGCTGAAGCAGGTGCTGCTGAACCTGACCGACAACGCCATCAAGCACACGCCCGACGGCGGCAAGGTGCGATTGGAAGCTGCCGGTGTCTACAACGGCTTCGCACGCATTTCCATCATCGACACCGGCATCGGCATTCCCGAGGACGACGTGACACACGTATTCGAACGCTTCTACCGCGTGGACAAATCCCGCTCACGCGAACGCGGCGGCGTCGGGCTCGGCCTCTCAATCGCGCAGAAAATCGTTGAAGCACACAAGGGCCGCATCACCGTCAGCAGCAAACTCGGCGTCGGAACCACTTTCGACGTATACGTGCCCGTGGCTGAAATGACGGTGACGGACGACGAGTAATGGTTGGCGACAAACGAGTTATGGGGCGATCACAAATCCCACCGGTCTCTCGCATTCGTTCGAGATGACTGCGCCAACAGCTTTTTTTCGGCTCTCTATTTTCGGCTCGCTATCAGCAGTTCAGCAGTCGTCGTTTTTCCCCTCAGGACTACAATCCCGCACATGGCCTCAATTTTCGACGAGCTTATCGACCGACGCGCTTCCGATGGCATCAAATGGCTGGCATACCCAGCCGATGTACTCCCCATGTGGGTGGCGGACATGGATTTCCGTTCGCCCGAACCTGTCATTCAGGCGCTGCGCGAGCGCGTCGAACATGGCGTCTTTGGTTATGCCGGTCCGCAGCCGTCGCTGATCAACGCCATCGTGGCATGGGCGGAATCACGCTACAGCTGGCAGATCAAACCCGAACATATCGTGATGCTGCCGGGCCTGGTGAGCGGCCTGAACTCGGTGGTGCGCGCGTACGGCCACGTTGGCGACAGCACGATCATGCTTTCGCCGATCTACCCGCCGGTTTACAGCAGTGCATACGAACAGGGTCTGCGCCCGATCCTCGTGCCGATGCCGACAACGCGCACCGGCTCGACGCTGCGTTACGAAATCGATTTCGACGCGTTCGAAAAAGCGATCACCCCGCGCACTACACTGATGATGTTGTGCCACCCGCACAACCCGATCGGCCGCGAATTCACACGTGAAGAGCTGCTGCGCCTGGGCGAAATTGCACTCAGGCACAACCTCACCATCTGCTCCGACGAAATCCACTGCGACCTGATGCTCGATGGTCGCAGCCACATCACGTTCGGGTCGCTCTCGCCGGAGCTGGCCGAACGCACCATCACGCTGATGGCTCCGAGCAAAACTTTCAACGTGCCCGGACTGGGCTGCAGTTTTGCCATCATTCCCAACCCACAGCTGCGCCAGCGGATGCAGAGCGCAATCAGCGGCATCCTGCCGCACGTGAACCTGATGGGCATGGTCGCCACCGAAGCAGCCTTCACCAAAGGCGACGCCTGGCTGGCCGATCTGCAGGCGTATCTGACGGGCAACCGCGACGCGCTGGTGCAGTTCGTCACCGAGCACATGCCCGGCGTGGTCACCACCGTCCCTGAAGCGACCTACCTGGCGTTCCTCGATTTCCGTGAAGTTGGCCTTGGCAAGGACCCGTACGGGCATTTCCTGTCGAAGGCAAAGGTGGCGCTGAGCGGGGGGGCCGGCTTCGGCGCCGGCGGCGAGGGTTTCGCGCGCTTCAACTTCGGCTGCCCACGCAGCCTTATGCTCGAGGCGCTCGAGCGCATGGCAGCGGCGCTGCCCTGAACTTGTCAAAGTAACCCGGCTTCTAAGAAGCCGGGTTACTTGAGTGACATAACAACCGAATCCATGCGCCGAAACTGCGCACCGATCGACAATCCGTGCTCGATGAAGCGCTCCAGCATGGCGACGCGATGCCCACGGCCGATCACCTGCGGATGCATCGCCACGGTCAGCACCCCATCAGGCACGTGCGCATGCATGTAGTCGAGCTCACCCGCCCAGATTTCGAACACTTTACTCGGCGCAGACGTGCCATTGCGATACGGAGCAAAGTTGAACTGGAAATGCGGCCAGTCATCCAGCTCAAAACACATCGGCATCTCCCACAACGCCGCCGGGCGCCCAACATGCAGCGGCTCGTGCTGGCTGACGCGGTCGCCGATCCGCGGCCGATACGGCCGGTAATCATCGGCCATCAGCGACGAGTCGTAAGCAAAGCCAAATTCTTCGAGCAGTGCGAGCGTTACAGCCGAAAAATCAGCAGATGGCGATCGAAACCCCTGCGGCGTCACACCGATGCGGCGTAACGAATCGAACGCACGCTCCATATCCGCACGCTCTTCAGCCGGCGTCTGCATGCTCGGATCGACGTGCGCCCACGAATGATGCGCAATTTCATGGCCATCTCGCAAAATCGCCTCGACCTCGGCTGGAAAAGATTCGATCGTATGGCCAGGGATGAAAAATGTGCAGGCGATCTCGTAACGCCGCAGTAGTTCAAGCAACCGCGGCACTCCAACGCGCGCCCCATATTCGCCACGGGCAAGCATCGCTGGCGATGTGTTCGGATAGCTGAACCAAACTGACAGCGCGTCAAAATCGAAGGTGAGACAAACGGTGGAAGACATAAGAGCCAAACAAACAACCCCGACTTTTAAAAAGTCGGGGTTGTTTGGCAAGTGCCGTACCTACTCAGGCCATCCGATTTTCCAACGCGAAACACTCATTCGCGAAACACTCATTCGCGAAACACTCATTCGCGAAACACTCATTTAGGACTGAATAGTCACCAAGTGCCTGAATAGTTGCAGTGTTAAAGCACCGCGTCTTTCAGCGCCTTGAGCGGACGCACAGCGATGCGCTTGCTGGCCTTCTTGGCTGCAATTGTAATTTCTTCACCCGTTGCCGGATTCCGACCCTTCTTCGCCGACTGTGCAGGTCGCGCACGCACCTGCAGCTTCAACAATCCAGGAAACTGGAAGACGCCCGGTCCCTTCTTCCCCAGCTGCTGCTTGAGCACTTCATCAAGCGAATCAAGCACTGTGTTGACCTGAGCCTTCGTCAGGCCGGTCTTCTCACTCAACACAGCCGTAAGCTGTGATTTGTTGATTGGCTTGGCAGCGGCAGCGGCAGCGGCGGCCGGCTTGGCGGCGACGGCCGGCTTTGCAGCAGTAACGGCCGGTTTGGCGGCGACAACTGACTTGGCGACAGCGGCGGCCGGCTTGGCGGCGACAACTGGCTTGGCGACAGCGGCGGCCGGTTTGGCGGCGACAACTGACTTGGCAGCAGCGGCGGCCGGCTTGGCAGCAGCGGCGGCCGGCTTGGCAGCAGCGGCAGCCGGCTTGGCGGCGACAACTGACTTGGCGACAGCGGCGGCCGGCTTTGCAGCGACAACTGACTTGGCGACAGCGGCGGCCGGCTTGGCGGCGACAACTGACTTGGCGACAGCGGCAGCCGGCTTGGCGGCGACAACTGGCTTGGCGACAGCGGCGGCCGACTTAGCAGCGACTGGCGCGGATTTCGCTTTTTTGGCGGTAGCCATGGTCATTTACCTTCCTTTTGGTTAAATTAGTCGAAGATAGTAACACAACTGCAGCGAAAAACACGCGGGGTGACACTTCAAATTATTTCTGCTCAAGCTTGGCAATCGCCTTGTCTCGTGAAATCCGCCTCCATGCCAGCTTCGTCATTTCCAAATCGACTCCTCAGACTGACAAAACTGTCAGCCATTGTCAGAATGATCAATGCGTGAGCCTGCTACAAAAGCATTCTCATGAATTCGATTGCACTGCTGCTCGCATACGCATTTCTCGGAACCCTCCTGGGGACGCTGCTTGGCCTAATCCCAGCAATGCACATCTACGCGGCCGCTGCCTTCGTCATCGCAGCGCCGGCCACGATTGACGTCCCTGCCGGCGCACCAGCATTTCTCTGCCTCGGCCTGTTGATCGGCTGGGCTTTCTCCAGCAACGTGCCCGCGATTTTTCTTTTCGCACCAGATGAAGGCGCCGCCACCGCAGTGCTGCCAGCGACGCGCATGCTTTTACAGGGGCGGGCCGAAATTGCACTCCGCATGCTCGTTGCCGGCGCGCTGGGCGGGCTGGCTGTGCTGCTCGCTCTCTCACCGATCGCAGACACAGTGCTGCGCCCACTACTGAAAATCATGCAACCACATACGACATGGATGGTCATCGCCGCCCTCGTCTTTCTCGTCCTTGGTGAATGGCCTCGCGTCGATGAAACACATCCGACTCCATTGCGCAGGCTGGCCGCTGCATGGGCTTACCTCGGCGCCGGCCAACTCACTTTCTGGTTGAGCGGCCTGCTCGGCCTTGTGCTCATGTACCGCAGCCCGCTTCCCATCGACGCCGCACAGCAAAATTTGCTGCCCGCCTTCACCGGCCTCTTCACACTGCCTGGCCTGCTGCAAATCACGCTCTTCGGCGCACAGCCGCCACCACAAATAAAACACGTCGAAGATCCATCCTTCGGCAGCTGGCTGCGCGGTGTGCTCATCGGGCTGGGCGGCGGCTTGTTCGCAGCTGTGCTGCCAGTCATCAGCGGCGGCATCGGCAGCCTGCTCGCTGGCCACGCCAGCGCTCAACGCGAAGAGCGCATCTTCCTCATCGCACAAGGTGCGTCACGCACAACGTACCTGACCGCCGGCTATCTGCTGCTTTTCCTGCCCGGCGTCGCCGTCGCGCGCGGCGGCATGAGCGCGCTGCTCATCACCCGCGATGCACCAGCCGGCTGGCAGATGTACTGGGCCGCAATCGGCGCAGCCGGAATCTGCGGCGCCACAGCAGCGATGCTCACACTGTTGTGCGGCGCCTTGTTCGCACGAACTGCGCACCGCCTGCCCGTGCGCAGCGTCGCCGTCATCGCTCTGCTCATCGCCCTCACCATCACCTGGATATTCACAGGCGCCGCCGGGCTGAGCGTAGCCGCCGTCGGCGCACTCATCGGCATGATTCCAGTCCTCGGCGGCGGCCGACGCATGAACGCACTCGGCGTCTTGCTCATTCCAATCTCATTGAACCTGACTGGTGTCGGCAGCAACGTGGCAAAATTTCTGGGTTTACTGTCATGAGCAAAGCAATTTTCGAAGGCCTCGTTTTCGACGAGCATAACCACTGCGCGCCGGTCGCCTACGTCGGCGCAGATCCGACCTACGTCATCATTGAAGATGGATTTCGCTATCACGTCGACGCCCACACCGTAGACGAGCAAATCATCACCACCTTCCGCGCACAGGTTGCCAGCAATGAAGAGGAAATCGGCGCAGGCGTGCTGCGCATGATGGGCAAAGACGACCTGTTCAGCAAGGCCGCCGTCATGTCGGCACTGAAAAATATAGACTCCGAGTTGAAACGCCTGCATGAAACCGGGCTGCCGACACAGGCGCGCGAATACCTCGGCATGATGGGCTTCCGCGTCACCATCAACCGACACGGTGACGTCGTCAACCTTGATATGCCTTCCGGCACAGCCGACGAAGAATAAAATTCTCTGCCGTCCTTTCACGATAATTTCACGGCGATTTCACGGCGATTTCACGGCGATTTCACGGCAATGACTCAGGCGGCTTTTCAATGCCCCTGTCCCGTGCCGCAGGAAAACGCCGAAGGCACTCGCAGCCCCACACACATCATCGGTTGGGGCATGCGGGTTACCACAGCTCGTTTCATATCATTCACCCCCAACGCCAAGTGCACCAAAGCCTGAATCGCCTTGAGTAGGTGTATTGCCTTTCATAGTAACTACTCAGGCCCAAATCAGTATTTCCCGCGAAACACACTATTCTCTCCCCCTTCGGGGGAGAGAATAGTGTGTTTCGCGTTGGAAAAATGGCTGGCCTGAGTAGTTACCTTTCATATAATCACACCCATGCTAAGCGCTGAAAACCTAATTGCACTTATTACGCTGACCGTGCTCGAAATCGTCCTGGGCATCGACAACGTGATTTTCATCTCGATTTTGTCCGGCAAGCTGCCGGCTGAACAACAGCCGCGCGCCCGCCAGGTGGGTCTCATACTCGCGCTCGGCACACGCGTGCTTCTGCTGCTTTCACTCAGCGCACTGGCACATCTGGAAACACCGCTCTTCACTCTGCCCTGGTCGTTCGGCAAGCACGATCGCCTCGACATCACGGCGCGTGATCTGGTGATGTTCGTCGGCGGCCTGTTCCTCATCTACAAGGCCACACACGAAATTCATGACAAACTCGAAGGCGAAGAAGGTGCCATCAGCACGCGCACAGCTGCCACTTTCGCCAGCGTCGTGACGCAGATCGCGCTACTGGATATCGTGTTCTCACTCGACTCAGTCATCACTGCAATCGGCATGGCCAACGAAATCGCCATCATGGTCGCCGCCGTCATCATCGCTGTGATCATCATGCTGTTCGCCTCCGGCGGCATCAGCAATTTTGTGAACCGCCACCCAACAGTCAAAATGCTGGCGCTGTCATTCCTGCTGCTGATCGGTGTCACGCTGCTGGTCGAGGCCGTGCACGTGGAAATTCCCAAGGCTTACGTATATTTCGCGATGGGCTTCTCAGTTTTCGTAGAAATGCTGAATCTTGCCTCACGACGCCGCACACATCCACCAGTGCAGCTGCATCAGTCGGTCGCCAAAGCCCCGCCAGCACCATAGCGTTTTTTCGCGTCTGTATTAAAACTAACCGCTCATGACTACAGCATCGAAGGGAGTTTGTATCTGGTTGACAGGCCTCAGCGGCGCCGGAAAAAGCACGATTGCACAGGCACTTCTGCCGCAGCTGCAAGCACACGGCCGAGCTGTGACGATGCTCGACGGTGATGTGGTGCGCACGCACCTGTCCAAAGGCCTTGGTTTCAGCCGGGAGGATCGCGACACGAATGTGCTGCGCATCGGCTTCGTCGCAGGCGAAGTGCTGCGACACGGCGGCGTAGCCGTCTGCGCAGTGATCAGCCCATATCGCGCCGCGCGCGATGCCGTGCGCGCAGTGGTCAACAGCACAGCCCCGGACGCTCTCGGCGGCTTCGTGGAAGCGTTCGTCGCCACGTCAATCGAAGAATGCGAAAAGCGCGATGTCAAAGGTCTCTACGCACGCGCGCGGCGCGGTGAACTGACCGGCTTCACCGGCATCGACGATCCGTACGAAGCACCCTTGCACCCCGAAGTGATGCTCGATACGATCGGCGCGTCGCCAGACGCATGCGCAGAAAAAATCGTGCGTTATTTGACACATATCGGGCGACTGTGACACGGCTTTTGCAACTGGTACAACCCCCGCACACGCACGAGGAAGCTATGCACATTGCGAATGCGCTCGGCATGGGAATGGAAAAAGTAAAAAGTCAGAGCAGGCGTAAACGATGTTTCCACTGTTCACTCCCGCTCTGACTTTTTACTATCTTACAAATCAGTCGAGGTGCAGAGATTTGAACTCTGGGCCCCTTGCACCCCATGCAAGTGCGCTACCGGGCTGCGCTACACCTCGTGATGGGCAGAATTCTACCATTTCACATTTTAGATTTTGTAACGACTCAGACCATCCGATTTTCCAACGCGAATCATGTTCTCTCTCCAGGGGAAGGGAGAACGTGATTCGCGCGTTTCGCTCTACTTGGGTTTTGCCACTTCCGAAATCCAGAATCTGAAATCCAAAATGGTATATATTTCCTCGTCATGAACGTTCCAATTCGGCTCTCCGCTTCGATGCGCATGCCCGACGCCAACAACCGCGCGGGCTGAGTCGACGTTGCCTTCTGCACACGATTTTGCTGACTGATCCAAAACCGCCCGCGCACCCGCCGGGCGGTTTTTTAGTTTCACCACAACATGAGCACCCTCCCTGAAAACATCCTGGTCTGTCTGGCATGGCCCTACGCCAACGGCGACCTGCACGTTGGCCACATCGCCGGCTGTTACCTGCCCGCCGATATCTTCGCGCGCTTTCAGCGTCTGCGCGGCAACCGCGTCGTCGTGGTAAGCGGCAGCGACAGCCACGGCACGCCAATCGTTGTGCGTGCAGACAAGGAAAATAAAACACCGCGCGAAGTGTTCGAATATTTCCACGAACGCTTTCTGCAAACCTGGCAGACGCTCGGCATTTCGTACGATCTGTACACGCACACCGACACGGAAAGTCATCACGCGCTCGCACAGCAGATGTTCCGCCGCCTGCAGCAGAACGGCTATCTGTACCAGGCGAAACAGAAACAGATGTACTCGCCGGCGCAGGATAAGTTTCTGCCCGATCGCCTCGTCGAAGGCACATGCCCGTACTGCAGCTACGACAAAGCGCGCGGCGACCAGTGCGACAGCTGCGGCAAACTGCTCGATGGCACACAGCTCATCAACCCACGCAGCCGCGCCAACCCAGCCGACAAACTCGAAGTGCGCGAGAGCGAACACTTCATGTTCGATCTGCCAAAGTTGAAGGACCGCGTCATGGCGTATCTCGGGGACAAGGATGAACGCTGGCGCAGCACTGTCACCGAATTCTCACGCGCCTACGCGCGCGACATCGAGCCGCGCGCCTTCACGCGCGATCTGACGTGGGGCATTCCCATTCCAGTGCCCGATAGCGAAGGCAAGGCCATCTATGTCTGGTGGGAAGCTGTGCTGGGTTATCTGACTGCGACGGTGGAATGGGCGCAGGTCGACGGCAAACCGGAAGCATGGAAGGATTTCTGGTACGGCGACGGCGCACAGGGCGCGGTGAAAATTTACAACTTCATCGGCAAGGACAACATTCTTTTTCACACCGTTCTGTGGCAGTCGATCCTGATCGGTATGGAAAATCTGGATGCGCCATGGGACGCCGGCGCAGCCGAAGAGCGCACACTGAATCTGCCGTACGACGTGCCGGCGAATCAGTACCTCAACTTCGGCGGACAGAAATTCAGCAAGAGCCTCGGCGTGTCGCTCGAAGCACTCGATCTGGCGACGAAGTACGGCGCCGATCCGCTGCGTTTTTATCTCGCATCGATCATGCCCGAAACGAAGGACGCCGACTGGAACTGGACGGACTTCATCACGTACAACAACAGTGTGCTGCTGGCGAAATGGGGCAACCTGATCCAACGCACGCTCTCGCAGATCTGGAAGAATTTCGATCAAAAAATTCCGCAGCCCGGCGAGCTCACGTCCGCCGATCATGCGCTGCTCGAACGCGCCGAGGCCGCCTTCGAAAGCATCGGCGCCAAACTCGACGCGTGTCACTTCCGCGACGCACTCAACGAGGTTATCGAACTGACGACCGAAGCCAACGTCTATCTCGATCGTGAAGCGCCGTGGAAGACGATCAAAAATGAAGAGCTCGGCGGGCGCGCGCGCGCGGGCACACAGCTCTTCGTCGCAGCCAAAGTGATTGACGCACTCACCGTGCTGTGGTCGCCCTGGACGCCAAACCTGTGCGACGCAGCGCGCAAACTGCTCGGCCACACGCAGCCGCTGTTCGGCTCACTCTACGTGCAGCATGTCGACGAAGCGACGCGCGGCCATAACGTGCTGCGCTATGACGCATCAAATGCGGCCGGCCGCTGGGCGCCGAGCCACCTGCAGCCAGGCCAGCCCCTCGGTGCAGAGCCGAAAGGGCTGGTGGCGAAGATCGAAGCGACTGGCGAGTAGATAGTAATGGTGGATAGTGATAGTAGATTTTGAGTTGGCCCACTATCTACTATCACTATCTACTATCGACTTCACAAGCTCCTCATCGTCCAGCACGGTGCGCAGGTCAAGCAGCACACGGCCATCATGAACGCGCGCGATGACGCCGCATGTGCGCAGTTCGACCTGCAGCGCTGCGGATGATGCGCTGGCGAGTGCGAGTGCGCGTGTAGGCAGCGTTTCGCCGGGCAGGCTGCCGCCGCCGATGGTCGATTGCGCATCGACGATTTCCATACGCACGCCGTGCGCCTCTGACCACGCTGCAAGTGCGCGCTGCACTGCCTCTGTGCGCGCTTGAATCTCAGCGAGTGGCGCAGCGATCATGCGCAGTACTGGCACTTCACGGACGGCCTCACCGCGCACGTAATGCAGCAGCGTGGCTTCGAGCGCGGCAAGCGTGAACTTGTCGGCGCGAAACGCGCGCGCCAGCGGATGCCGTCGGCAGCGTTCAACCGCATCGCGCGTCCCAAGCAGTACGCCCGCCTGCGGGCCGCCGAGCAGCTTGTCACCGCTGAACGCCACGAGGTCGGCGCCAGCACGCAAACTCTCCTGCGGCATCGGCTCATGAGCCAGTCCAAACTGCGCCGTGTCGATTAGCGCACCAGAACCCAGGTCATCGAGCACAACGACGCCACTCCCAGCATGCGCCACAGCAGCCAGCCCGGCGACATCGACCTCTTCGACGAAGCCGATCATTTTGAAATTCGACGCATGCACACGCAACAGCGCAGCGACATCGGCATTTTCCTGAAGCGCCTGCGCGTAGTCGGCGGCGCGCACCCGGTTCGTCGTGCCCACTTCGATCAGCCGCGCGCCACTCTGGCGCATGATCTCCGGCACGCGAAAGCCGCCGCCAATCTCGACGAGCTGCCCGCGCGCGACGACGACGCCGCGGCCGGCTGCGTGCGCCGCGAGCATCAGCACCGTCGCAGCCGCACAATTGTTGACGACAAGCGCCGCCTGCGCACCGGTCGTTTCACACAGCACATCTTCAAGCGCCGCACCACGCCGCCCGCGCTCGCCGCTGCGCATATCGAATTCGAGCGGCGTGTAAGCGGCGGCGGCAGAGACGAGCGCGCGCTGCGCCGCCGCACTGAGCGGCGCACGGCCAAGGTTCGTGTGCAGCACTACGCCGGTCGCATTGATAACGCCGCTGCGAAGCGCAGGCGCAAGCCGCTCTCTCGTACGCGCAAGCAGCACGCTGCGCACGGGCAGATCCACACCGCTGCGCAAATCCGCACGCGCTGCATCCAGCACACTGCGCAACGCAGCAACAGTGCGCGCATGTCCTTCACGCTGCACGAGATCGGCAGATTCCAGCAGCAAGTCGTTCACTGAGGGAAGTTCACGGAAAAGATTGGAGGACATGGAGGTATTTTAGATTTCGGATTTCAGATTTCGTAACGACTTAACGACTCAGGCCTAAATCAGTATTTCCTGCAAAACACGCGTGTGTTTCGCGTTGGAAAACCGGACGGCCCGAGTCGTTACAAAATCTGAAATAATCGTGCCCATGATCAAAGGCATCTTCCACGTCTCATTTTCAGTCAAAGACATCGACGCCAGCGTCAAGTGGTACACCGAAGTGCTCGGCCTGGAATATTTCCGCAGCCAGGAGCAGCACAATGAATACACCGGCAAGCTCGTCGGCTATCCGGACGCGCACCTAAAAGTAGCGCAGCTCAAGGTGCCCGGCCAGCCTTTTGCCGAGGGCGCGAATCACCACATCGAACTTGTGCAGTACATTCTTCCGCCCACGCGCGAGGGAAATGACCTGAACACGTACAACATAGCAAACGGACACTGGGCGTTCATCGTCGACGATATCCACGCCGAATTCACGCGACTCTCGGCGCTCGGTGTGCGCTTCAAGCATTCGCATCCGGTGGCGATCGAGGCCGGCGTCAACAAGGGCGGCTTCGCGATTTATCTGTACGACCTCGACGGAATCACGCTCGAACTGCTGCAACCACCCAGCCGAGAACAGTCTGTGCTGAATCAGCCGTCATAGTTTTTCGGTAACTACTCAGGCCCAAATCAGTGTTTCGCGTTGGAAAACTGGCTAAGTGAGTCGCCAAAAGTTCTGGCGGCAGATTCGCCTCCCCTGCAAAGCAGGGGAGGCGAATCTGCCGGACAAAACTTATGGACAGGAACTTAGCCTGCGTAGTTACGTTTTTCGGCTTTTCACCCGTTCGAGTAGCTGGCCAAAACATTCTCATGAAATAGAATCGTCCAAGTAATTTTTGAGCGTTCTCGTTGTTTCAAAACGTAATTTTCATGAAAACATCACTCAACTCCAACCGACGTCAGTTCCTCGCCCTCTCCGGCATTGCCATCGCCGGTGCCACGCTTGGCGCAGCCGCCCCCGCCACCGCAGCCGCCCCCGCCGCTGCAGAGAAGCCCGTCACCAATGCTGACGAAGCACTCAAGCGCCTGATGGAAGGCAACGTGCGTTTCGTCAGCGACAAGACGATTGATCCGAATCAGACGACAGCGCGCCGCACTGAGCTTGCCAAAGGGCAGAAACCCTTTGCCACGATCCTGAGCTGCGTCGACTCACGCGTACCGCCGGAGATCGTGTTCGACCGCGGCCTCGGCGACCTGTTCGTCATCCGCACCGCCGGCCAGGTTATCGACAAAGCCGTCCTCGGCAGCATCGAGTTCGGTGCCGCCGAGCTCGGCATCCCGCTGATCGTGGTCATGGGCCATGAGAAGTGCGGCGCCGTCAAGGCCACCATCGAAACCCTCGAAAAGGGCGCAAAAGCCCCCGGCGCAATCGAGTACCTCGTCGAAGGCATTGCCCCGGCCGTGGAAGCCGTCAAGGGCAAGAGCGGCGACATGCTCGACAACGCCGTGCAGGCCAACGTCGATATCTCGGTCGCCACGCTCAAGAAGTCGACAATCCTCGCCGGCCTGCTCAAGGCTGGCAAGATCAAGATCGTTGGCGCTCGCTACGACTTGGACAGCGGCAAGGTCGAACTGCACAGTCACGCCGAATAGAACAGCGGACGACGGACGATCGTCCGTCGTCCGTCGTCCGTCTTTCCTTATCACCGCCCCACCACAAACAGCATCCCATCGCCGCGCCCGAAGACTTCAGGAAAGTACTGCAGCGCCGCATAGGTAGGGCGCACGTTGAATTCGCCGGCAGTGGTGACGCGCATCGTGTACGAGTACGTATACGTGCCCTTCCCCAGTTGATCCGCAAACAACGACACGCGGTCATCACGCAGTTCGCTGCGCGACCACCAGTTCCAGAACCACCACCAGCGCCGATCGCCAGATTCGTTCAGCGCCGGCTCGCGGTCAAGCTGTGACGCAGTCGCCAGCGTCGCATCGATCGCCTCAGCGCCGGCCGGCAGTGGGTCTTCGAGCTGCAGATAGTACAGATCGCTCGGCGCGATGATCGTCAACTCCACCCGCAGAACGTCGCCGACTTTTGCGCTCTTCACGCTCGGACAGCGCACGCCATCGACGCAGTCGGCCATGACATAGCGGCGCTGCACCACAATGCCGCGATCAACAGCGCGCACCTGCGACGCCGGCAGCATCGCCTTCAACTGTGCGGTGTAGTACAGCCGCCCTTCCCCTGCACGCTTCAGCAGCGTCACACGCGTGGCAGCGTCGCCGGCCATCTGCACACCCGGCACAGTGATCACCGTAGTGCGCGTGATGTTCACCGCGCTCATCGTCGCATCTGCAATCTGCGCATCACCAAGGCGCACGGCATAGGCGTAGTTCGCTGCCAGCTCACCGGTGCTGCGCATCCAGTCCGTCAATGCGATCAGCGACCATGCCGTCTCCTGCGTGGTGCACCAGTAGCCGCTGCCGGCTGCACGCGCCTGCATCAGCCAACGCACGACATTCGGTGCGAGCGCATTTTTCGGACCAAAGCGCGCCAGCGCCGTCAGCACAAGCGCAGTCGTGCGCGTGTCCGTGTTCATCGCCCACCAGTCCACACTTGCTTCCTCCCAATGCACGCCGGTGGCGCTCGTGATGGCTTTGGAATTCAAATCAGCGAATAGTGTCTGCATGCGTGCATCCTGCGGATCGCGGCGGCCCATCGCAAGAATCAACAATGCGCGGCCGTAGTGATCGAGATTCGCACGCAGTTTGAATAATTCGGCGATGCGGCTCTCATCAGAGCGATCGGCTTCAGCCAGTACGTACTGCAGCCAGGCCTGCCAGTTCAAGTGCCGCGACTCATTGCGCGCGTCCAGCGAATGTTGCTGCGAATCCAGGTAATCGAGCCCGCGCTTCAGCGCGTCCATGGGCACATCGAAGCCGGCGTCGCGCGCCTGCAGCAGGCCATACACCGCCCAGGCGCTTACATTCGGTTCGCTGTCTCGATGCGGCCACCATCCCCAGCCGCCGTCCTGATTTTGAAACGCCTTGAGCTGTGCCATGCCCGTTACCACCTGCGGCGATAGTTTCGCGACCAGATCAGCGTCCTCGATGCCGAGCTGGTCGAGCGCACGATACGTCAGCACGTTCGGCACAAAACGCGACACGATCTGCTCAATGCATTCGTACGGATAGTGCTCAAGATAGCCGAGCCCTTCGCGCATCGCCGAAGCCAGCGACGCATCGAGCCGCAGTTCAAGCACGCTACGCGCAGCATCAGCCTCCTTCGGCAGCACAACGACTTCGCTGCGCACATCCTCGCCGCTCAATTCACCAGCCGTGCCAACGGTCTCCGGCGCGATGTAGCGTTCGATGCGCAGACTGCCATTCGGCGCCGTCGCAAGGCGCGGCTTTGCCGCATCCGAATACTTGCCTGCAACGACGCTGAATACAAGATCGGCCTGCGCTGCATCGAGCACGCGCACGGTCCACGTCACCAGTGCTTCAGAATCAGCTGGAATCGTCGTCGTCATCTGAGCCAATCCATCGATCGAAACGCCGGCCGCCTGCAGCGACACCTGCGCAGTAAGCGTCTCGGCTGTGGTGTTCTGCACGATCGCGCCGAGCACGGCGACGTCGTCGACGACGAAGAAGCGCGGCGTCACCGGCCGAATCATGAGCGGTTTGGAAGCAACGACATTCACAACTGCCTCACCAACGTGCGTCTGCGCATCGATGCCGACGGCGCGCACAACCCAGGTCGTCAGGTTGTCGGCGAGTTTGACGGCGAACTGCGCACGGCCGGAATCGTCGGTGACGATGTCGGCGCGCCAGAATGCGGTGTCAGCAAAGTTTTCGCGCACGGTCAGCGCCGGCGCAGGTGCTGCGCCAGAAGCATCGGGGGCTGCATTTGCCACTGCCGCCGGCATCGGCATTTCGCTGCCACTGCCGCGCCCCTGCGACAGATTTTGCATGTCACTCAGCTTGAACACACGATCAGCCGACACATTCAGCCCGCTCACAGTTTGCACACGCAAGCCAGCCGGGCCGTAAAACGTATTCACAATGGCATCGCGTTCGCGCGGCTGCAAATTCAGAACGCCCTTGTCGACGACGTCGACGGAGAAGCTGCCGCTGATCGGCGCGCCCGCAGCATCAACGGCGCGCAGCGTAAATGTCACAGTTTCACCAGGCTGCGGCCGCTCGCGATCCGGTGTGATCGTCACATTCATCGTCTGCTGACGCGGAATCACGCGCAGGCCGATAAGGCCCAGACGCTGCTGAAGCGGCTCAACACCGGGCTGCTTCGGCGAACTCACGAGCACGGCTGAAACGTACACGTTCGGGGCATATGACGCGTCGATGGGCAGCGTATACACGGTTGTGCTGCTGGTGATGCGAACAACTTCCTGATGCAGCACATGGCCACGCTCGACCGTCACCAATGCATAGTGCGCAGCATGATCAGCGTCGATGAACGGCGATGGAATCAGAATTTTTGCCACGTCGCCCTGTTCGTACGTCGACTTGTCCGCGAGCAGATCGATGCGATCGCCCTCATTGCGGCGCCAGATGGCGATGTCTTGCCCGGATGCCCAGAAGAAGCGCGACGCAGCGGCACTGTGGCCGGCCGCATCTTTCACGACAGCGGTGATCTTGTACGTGCCAGAGCGCGGCACAGCGAATTCGTACTGCGCCTCGCCGCGGTCGTTCGTGGTCACATCAAACGTAATTGGATCAACGTCGACCTGCGCGTACTCATAGTGCCCACCGTTGTTGTCCGGCACAAAGTGCTCCTTCCATTCACGCCGCACGACGACGACCTGCACGGATTTTTCCGCGAAGCGCCGGCCCTGCCAGTCGACGGTGACGAACTCGCTGCGAATCTTTTCGCCCGCAGAAACGAGGCGCTTGTCGAGCGCCACACCAACATAGAGATCGGCCGGATGCGCCACAATCGTGCCGCGGCCAGAGAGCACCTGGTCATCGGCGCCGGTGACGTTCGTCTCGATGCTGAGCGCAATCGGGCCGCTGATAACGACGCCGTTTGCATTTTTAATTTGTGCAGGCAGCGCAGCAGTAATGGCGAACCTACCCTTCATATCGGTGCGGCCGAACCCGCTTGCGATCAACGCCGGCATGAATCCGTCACGACGTTGCCACCAGCAGTCGTAACACGACCATGGATCATCATCGTCACGGAAAGAGTAGCGCTCGAGCTGAGGCGGCTTGAAATCGTAGGCGGTAGCGACAATGTTCCAGTTGAGCGACGCCTCACGCAGCGCACTGCCCGAAAGATACGCAGCCAAGGCTGTTGTAGCGATCTCGTCACTGCGCAGCATTTCTGCGCGAGCAGGTTGCACAGTCACTTCAAAATCCGGCGGGCGATATGCAGCGACCTTGAATCCGGCCGATGCGCTGCCAAGATTGACGTCGTGAATATCATCGATGCGCATACTGATTTGGTAGTCACCCAGCTTGGCATCGTCGGCCAGATGCACTTCATCAGAGAATGCACCAAACGCATCGAGCGTCACATCCTGCGTGTGCACGACGGCGTACTCAGAATCGAGCATCTGCAGATGCGCCTTAATTCCGCCCGGCAGATCGTAGCGAAAATCATCCTGCCGACGCACGACACCGCGCACAAATATTTTCTGGCCGGCACGGTAAATGGGACGGTCGGTATATACGTGGCTGCGCACAGCCATAGAGTCGTTATAGGATTCACCGGGCAACCCAAAGTCGTACGGTGCGAATCCGTTGGTCCATTGCGCAGACACGATAGCAAAGCGCGCACCGCGCACAAGTGCGAACGTGTCGTACGCATATTCACGCGACGAAGACAAATTCGCGATGCGCACCACGCCGTTCTCATCAGTGCGGCCGGAGCCAATCGGATTCAGCGCAGTGTTCGTGCGCTCATATGCCTCAAGCTCAAGATCGGCTACAGGCGCGCCGGTGCTGAGATCAGTAGCCCACAACAGCATTTCGCTGCGCTCGCTCTTCATGACAAGATTGATATCGGAAACGTACAACGTCCGCATAAACTGCGGCGATCCGCGGCGCGAACGGGACTGCGGCGAGTCAATTACCACCAGATACGCGCCCGCCGGCAACCGCCCATCAGTAGCGCCGAGCTCGATCACCGTACGCGTCGATTCATTCGGCCTGCCCTGCACATACTGTTCAATACGGCGAATCAATTTTGCGGAAGCAGGAGGAGCGTCCAGATAAGCCGATTCACTCGGCTTCATATCTGCTGGCGAATCGCTCAGCTGATACAAATCGATGTTGATGCGCGCAACGTTCACTGAATCAACGGCGATACGAATCGGCGTACGCGCATTGAACATCGATACACCATTGCGCAGATGCGGCTGCAGCCAGGGCGCACGATTTCCAACCTTGAATTTCGATTGCAAGCCAGCCGAGGTTCGATTGCCGTACGGATCACGAATGCCAGGATCGACGCGCACGCTATATTGCGTGGCGGGCTGCATATCAAAATTGACTGTGAAGCTATGGTTGTACTCGTTGTAATAGGTGTACACCAGCGCAGGCGACAGCGGTGGGGTGACATGCAGGAAAGACATGACCACAGCCGGATCGATGTCGGTGTTAAAAAAAAGCGTCAACGGTGCGCCAGGTTCAACAGTGCGCGCTCCATCAGATGGATCGATCCTGAGCAGCTTCGGGAGCGGGACAGTGCGAAAATCCCAGCGCTTGTCTTCCGACATTGGTACACCACCGGCTGCGCTCTTCACACCTGGCGCGACGCGCGCGGAATAAAGCGTATCGAAATCTAGCAGCGTCGCCGGAGTGAAGGTGAGCGTATCGCCATCGACGACGACGCTGCCCTTGATTTTCTTTGCGCCCGTGCTCAACGAAAACGCCGCAGTCGCCGATTTCAAATCGACGAACTGATCAAAGCGCACGACGATCGGCGCATCGACACGAACGCGCTGGTTATCGTCAGACTGGGGCAACGCAGAGATGACGCGAGGCAGCGCTGTGCGAAATTTCCAGCGAAACTCATCTGACAACGGCGCACCATCGACGTCCTGCAAATTTTTCGCAACGAAGCCGGTGTACTCGACACCGCCGGCAAGTCGTTCGGATGGATGAAAGACCAGCACGCTGGTGTTGAGCCATTCATACTTTCCAGCAATAGGCGGCTCAAAGCGCAGCGGATTCGGCAGATCGCCCTGCCCAGCCAGCAGCGTCAGTGACACGACCGGGCGATCGAACAAGACGGTGATCGTCGTATCCGGCGCAACGCCCGTCGTGCCATCGGCTGGAATCGTCTGGCCGACGCCGAGCCAGCGCTGCGTCGAGAAAGCAATCTTCAGCGGTGCGGCAAGTGCAACCCCATCGGCAGCGCGTGCGCCGACATCGAGCACAGCAACAAACTCAGCCTCACGCGGCCACGGCTTCGTCGGTGTGAAGCGCAGCGTGCGCGCATTCGGCCAGGAAAATGCGCCGGGTAGCGCAGGCTGAATTTTCAGCGCCGCCTCCGAAGCCGGATCCATGGCGCGATCAAAAGTTAATTCAAGCACCCCATCGGGTGCGAGGCGCTCTCCCAGCTCCGGGCTGCGCGCAACCAGCACAGGCGGAAAAATTTCGGCTGCAGATTGCGTCATGCCGAAAGTGTAGCGACTCGGTACGACGCCAACAAGCGCGACGAGCGCGACGAGCAATGAGAGAAAGGCTCCGAAAATGCGCTGGGCGGAAGAGGCAGTTCGTATTCGCATGAATTTAAAAAGAGAGCATAGCTGCTCAGCCTGAGATCAGTTTTCTCCACAAAGCATGCCACCTGCTCTCCTCTCCAGTTCTCCTCTGATGAAGGATTAAAGAAAAAAGGGAACTACTCAGGCCCAAATCAGTATTTCCCGCGAAACACACTATTCTCTCCCCCTTCGGGGGAGAGAATAGTGTGTTTCGCGTTGGAAAACCAGAGAGCTGAGTAGGTGCATTTTGCAACGAACAATACACTGGCCCGAATGGTCCTAATGGTTGGGGAGTGACTAAACTCAAGGATAGTCCGCGAATCATGGCATCCATAGGTGAGTCATATATGAGCCATGCAAAAAAGACGCCGAGCAGCCCATCGGGTTTCGAAAGGGTTGCATATTCACAAGACACCTCCAATCCAAAGCGTACAAGTGGTCGCAACGCATCACATCAGGCCTGCGGACCCTTGAAAGCCAGCCGATAGGTGGATTGCCCCAAAACATGGAGAGGGATTGTTTTTATAACTACTCAGGCCTAAATCAGTAATTTCGCGCAAAACACGCGCGTGTTTCGCGTTGGAAAACCGAATGGCCTGAGTAGTTACTGGAAAACAGGTAACTATTCAGGCCCAAATCAGTATTTCCTGCGAAATACACTATTCTCTCCCCCTTCGGGGGAGAGAATAGTGTGTTTCGCGTTGGAAAAATAGCTGGCCTGAGTAGTTACGAAAACAGAATGTAGAGTTGCGCGCAGGTTTTTTGCACGCACAACGATCGATCTTTTCCCGCAACAACATGTCTGACATACCGCATACACCCTCACTGCGCAATTTGTTTGCCCTGTGGCTGCGCATCGGGGCAACGTCGTTCGGAGGCGGTTCCGCCACACAGCTGCTGATTCAGCGGCACTTCGTCGAGCAGCAGCGCTGGCTGACGCCCGAAGATTTTTCGCAGGTGTGGGCGGTGGTGCAGTTTGCGCCCGGCATCAACCTGTTGGCAATTGCAGTCGTGATCGGGAAGAAGCTGGGTGGCACGCGCGGCGCGTTCGTTTCAGCGCTCGGCATGCTGCTGCCCTCGGTGGGAATCACCATCGCGATGACCGCACTCTATGTGCTGGTGAAAGATCAGCCGCGCATTGCAGGTGCATTGCACGGGATCACGCCGGCGCTGGTCGGGCTGAGCATCGCGTTCACCTGGCGCCTGTTGAAGCCGCCTGTGGAGGCCTTGCGCGCACATGGCCGCGCGCCAATGATGCTTGGACTGATCGTCATCGGGGCGACGCTGGCGATGACGCTGCTCGGCGTGCCGGTACTCATCTCATATCTTTTGGGTGCTGCTGCACTTGGAATTTTCTACGCACGCGCTTAACGCTTACATGGACTGGATCACCTACTTCCTTCTTTTCTTCAAAGCCAGCCTGCTCTCAACCGGCGGACGCGGGCCTTTCCCGTACTTGTTCACCGATCTGATCGGCCGAGGCTGGGCGCGCGAGGCGCAGTTCGCCGAGGCGCTCACTGTTGGCGAAATAAGCCCTGGGCCGAGCGGGCTATGGGTGGTGAGTCTGGGCTATCTAACAGGCGGCTTCACCGGTGCGTTGCTCGCTGCGGTGGCAATATCGTTGCCACCGTTCACTGTGCTGGCGGTGATGCGTGTACACGAGCGCCTGAAAAAATTTCGTGCCACACGCGGCGTGATGGATGGACTCGTGCTGGCCATCGTCGGCAGCAGCACCGCCGTCATGGCGCAGCTTTTCGTATCGAACGGCGTAAACACGACTACGGTGGTGATCGGAGCGGTCGTCGCTGTGGCAGCGTTCCATGGCCGCATACCGACGTTCGTACTGCTGGCGGCGGCGGGCGTGGCGGGTGCGCTGCTGCTGGTGTGACGGAAGAGCAGAGAGTAAAGGCACTCTTCACTCTGACTCTCTACTCTTTACTTTCTGCCGCCGCCGCCGCGGCCGCCGCATGCACGACCTTGACAGCGACGCCGTGTGTGCGAGCGGCAATGCGGCAATCCTCAAATTCAGGGGCGACATTGACGACGCGATCGCCGAGGCTGGCGACCTTCACGCGCAGCGGGCCGAAGCGTGTGGACACGGTGCGAGTTTCGCGCTGCAGCATGCGTCGCATCACCGGGTACGTGCGCACACCGATTGTGCTGCTCTCGGCGAAGATGATGACCGTCAACGCGTCGACCGAATCTGGATGCGCGAGCACCTGCAGCAAAATGCCGGGGCGCTGTTTCTTCATCTGCGCAGGAATCAGCAGCACATCAAGCGCGCCGGCGGCCAGCAGTCGTTCGAATAACACGTCGTACCACTGCGGGTTCATGTCGTCGATGTTGGCTTCGATGACGACGGCGGCGCCCTCGTGATAACCGGCGGCCGTCTGCGGCGCAGCATGCTGTTCAGGATGCGGCGTGCGCGGCGCGACGGGCGTGCGCGGCGCGACGGGCGTGTGCGGCGCGACGGGCGTGTGCGGCGCGACGGGCGTGTGCGGCGCGACGGGCGTGTGCGGCGCACTCAGCGTACCCAGCATCATGCGCAGCACATTGGGAAAGTCGCGGTTCTTCGTACCGGCGCCGTGGCCAATTGTTTCGACCACCATGCTCGGCTGCGGACCGAATTCCTGTACCAGCGCAGCAACGATGGCCGCACCCGTCGGTGTGACAAGCTCACCGCGCGCGGCGGTGCTGTACGTCGGCGCGCCAAGCAACAGACGCGCAGTGGCCGGCGCCGGGATCGGATACACGCCATGCGCCATGTTCACGAAACCCGAGCCGACATGCAGTGGCGAACACACTACATGCTCGATGTCGAGCAGCTCAATGCCGATGGCCGCGCTCACGATGTCGACGATTGCGTCGAGCATGCCCACCTCATGAAACTGCGCATGCTCAGGATCAGTGCCGTGCACGTGCGCCTCCGCTTCGGCCAGGCGTGTGAAGATGCGCAACGCGCGCGCCTTGACAGATTCGCGCAGCGCACTGTCTGTGATCAGCGCACGAATTTCGGCGAACGAGCGGCCGTGCGCATGATCATGGTCATGATCGTGCGCAACGCCGGGCCCGGCGAGCTCATCGGTCTGTTCTTTTTCATCACTGTGCGCACCGAGGAAAACCTGAAAGTACGACGCACGCAGGCCGCATTTGTCGACATGCGTGTGCGACAAGCGAAAGCCACCGAGGCCGAGGCCGCGCAGCTCACGTTCGAGATCAGCAAGCACGAGGCCGGCGTCGAGCAGTGCGCCAACGAACATATCACCGCTGACGCCGGCAAAACAATCGAGATACGCGATGCGATGCGATCCGGGTTCCATGTTCAGCCGTTGACCTGAATCTGATCAAGCGAGAACATCGACGCCGCAGGTTGTGCGGGCTTTTCATTCATGCTGCCGCGCCGATAACCGGCGAGGTCCATCGCCACATAGGTGAAACCCGCCTCCTTTTTACAGCGCGCAGCGACGTCCTCCCCGAGCTCAACGAGGCGCGGGATATCAGCGCGATCGACTTCGATGCGCGCGACCTCGCCGTGATAGCGCACGCGAAACTGGCGAAAGCCGAGCTGCCACAGCACTTCTTCAGCTGCTTCGACCTGTGCGAGGCGCTCAGGCGTGATCTGCGTGCCGTATGGAAAGCGCGAGCCAAGGCAGGCGAAGGCAGGCTTGTCCCATACCGGCAAGCCGAAATATTGTGCGAGCGCACGGATATCGGCCTTCGTAAGGCCGGCTTCTTTGAGCGGCGCGCGCACACTGTGTTCGCCGGCGGCCACAGAACCGGGACGGTGATCACCGAGGTCGTCCTGGTTTTCACCATAGGCGATCCAGCGAAAGCCCATCTGCTCGGCGAGTAAATCGAGATTCGTGAACAGCTCGCTCTTGCAGAAATAGCAGCGATTGTTCGGATTCGCGGCATAGCGTGGATCAGCGACTTCGGCGGTTTTAATCACGAGATGGCGAATGCCGGCCATATGCGCGAGCGACTCCGCTTCACGCAGCTCACGCCGCGGCAGCGATGGCGAGTCGGCGGTAACAGCAAGCGCGCGCTCGCCGAGCACATCCTGCGCAATCTTCGACAGCAGCACACTGTCGACGCCGCCGGACATGCCAATAATCACATCACCCATTTCGCGCAGCACCGCGCACAGTTTTTCGTACTTCGCCTCTAGTTCAAGGCTGAATGTGTTTTCACTCATATTTTTTCCGATTGATTCGGCTCGCCGCGAAACCCGCGCCGAAGCCATTATCGATGTTTACCACCGTCACGCCAGAAGCGCAGCTGTTGAGCATGCCCAACAGCGCGGCGAGGCCGCCGAATGCAGCGCCATAACCGACGCTCGTCGGCACAGCAATAACCGGCGCGCGCACAAGGCCACCGACGACGCTGGGCAGCGCGCCCTCCATGCCAGCGATGACGACAAGCACAGACGCGGCCATAAGCTGCTCGGTATGCGAAAGCAGACGATGCAACCCGGCGACACCCACGTCGTAGATGCGCTCGACGCGATTGCCCATCACATCAGCAGTCTCGGCCGCCTCTTCAGCAACGGGTAAATCTGCGGTGCCGGCGCTGAGGATCAGCACAGTACCACCCTGCTTCGGCAGCGGCTGCGGCGCCCAGGTGAGCGTGCGACCGAGCTCGTTATAACGCACGTCGGGCACGCGTTCGCGCACAGCGGCGAACTGCACCGGCGACGCACGCGTACCAAGTACGGGCCCAGGCCCACTGCATAGCTGCGCCATGATCGCGGCAACATGCGCATCGGCCTTCCCTTCGCACAGCACCACTTCAGCGAAGCCGTGCCGCAGTGCACGGTGATTGTCGAGCCGCGCGTAGCCGAGATCGGTGTAGGGCAGCGCACGAAGCGTCTCCAGCGCAGCGGCGATTTCAATATTGCCCTGCTGCACCTGGAGGAGGAGGTTATGAAGAGTTTCAGTGTTCATTGCGTTTCACGACAGACAGGGAATAGGGGACGGGGGATAGGGAATGATTTCCATCCGTCCCTTAAAAGCGCCGACAGACTATTCCTTATTCCCCTGCTCCACCAATTCCCGCGCCCGCTCCATGCGCACGTTTTTCTCAGCGATGAGGCGAGCGGCGATGGTTTCGACTTGTGCGCCATGTGCGCCGGCGGCGACGACGATCTGGCGCGCGTGCAGCGCCATGTGGCCGGCCTGAATGCCTTCAAGTGCGAGCGCGCGCACAGCGGCAAAGTTCTGCGCCAGGCCAACACAGGCCATGATCTCAGCAAGTTCGTGTGCGCGCGTCACGCCAAGCATACGCAGCGCCGTCTGCGCAGCCGGATGCACGCGCGTAGCGCCGCCGACGATGCCAACCGCGAGCGGCATCTCGAGGAAGCCGGTCAGGTCGCCGACAGGATTCACGCGCCATGTAGTGAGCGAAGTGTAGCGACCGCTGCGGGCGCACCAGGCGTGGGCGCCCGCCTCGATGGCGCGCCAGTCCTGGCCGGTGGCGACTGCAACCGCGTCGACGCCATTCATCACGCCCTTGTTGTGCGTGGCTGCGCGATACGGATCAAACTCGGCAAAAAGCCCGGCTTCGACGATGCGTGCGGCGGCACCCTCCGCTACCAGATCCGAGACGTGAATCGTGCAACGCGCCCAGACTGTGCGGTGGTCGCTCAGGTTCGACAAAATGCGCAAGTGCACACGCCCGCCGGTGAGTGATTCGATGAGTGGCGCGAGCGCTTCGCACGCAGTATTCACCAGGTTCGCGCCCATCGCGTCACCGCAGTCATAGAGCACGTGCACGATCAGCCAGTGCGCAGCGATGGCGGCCGGCAGCGTGCGCAGCTCAATGTCGACGGCGTGCGCGTGCCGGCTGCGCGTCGACGCATTTTCAGCATTCAGCCAGTTCAACAAATCCTGCGTCGCTGCAGCGACGCGACTGCGCGCGAGGTCGACATCGGGCACATCGAGCACCTGAATCTGGCCGATCATGATCGGCGCGCTGCTGCCCGCCGTAAAGCCACCGGCATTGCGCGCCAGCTTGGCGGCGAAGCTGCATGCAGCCACGATGCTTGCTTCTTCGACGACCATCGGAATCGCTTCGATCGCGCGGCCGTTCATGACGAAATTTTGCGCCACCCCCATCGGCAGCGCATAAGTGCCAATCACGTTTTCGATCATGTGATCGGCCGCTTCAAGCGTCAACCCGGTATGCAGCGCCGAGATGTCCGCCGCTTCAAGGCCGAGTGCAGCGGGGCGTTCAGCCACTGGGTACTCACGTAGTTTCTTTTTCATGACAACCCTTTTTTCGTAACTACTCAGGCCAGCCATTTTTCCAACGCGAAACACATTATTGTCTCCCCCGAAGGGGGAGACAATAATGTGTTTCGCGGGAAATACTGATTTGGGCCTGAGTAGTTACCTTTTTTCAAAAAACAGGGCTCAGGCGACATCATGCAAACGCGAACGAGATATGGGAGGAGACTGCAGCACGGATTCGTACACCGCGACCAATTGTCTTGCAGCGCGCTCCCATGTGAATGCGCGCGCGCGCGCGAGGCCGCGTTCGATCGCAGCGGTGCGCCACGCAGCATCATCGAGTGTGCGCAGCAGCGCAGCGGCCAGCGCGGCGTCGTCGCGCGGATCGAACGTAAGCGCGGCGTCGCCGACCACTTCAGGCAGCGAGGACGCATTCGAGCTCACCACCGGAACGCCGCTGGCCATCGCCTCCAACAGCGGCAAACCAAAACCTTCGTAAAACGATGGGAACGCAAAGACAGCTGCGGCGCGGTAGAGCGCAGGCAAATCCTCTTCAGCGGCAAATCCGGTGAAGCGTACACGATCTGCGAGGCCGAGCGCGCGCACTTCAGCCAGCACTTCGTCGTAGAGCCAGCCCTTGCCGCCGCTAATGACGAGGTTCAACTTTTCATTTGAATTGTGCGACGCCAGGCGTGCGAACGCGCGCACGAGTCCGAGATGATTCTTGCGGCGCTGCAGCGTGCCGACCGTCAGCACGAACGGGGCAGTGCCGAGGTCGTACTTCGCGCGCAGTGCGGCGGATTCGGCGGCCGCTTCCGCCGCGTCGGCGTACGGGCGAAAACGCGCGTCGACGCCGCTGTGAATCACGGTGACGCGCTGTGGGTCGATGCCGTACAGCTCAGCGAGGTCGCGGGCGGTGGCATGCGAATCGGCGACGATATGCGAGGCGCGGCGCGCAGATGCGGGCACCACGCGCTGCAGAAAGCGCAGCAGCGTCGGCGCGGCGGAGCCGGGGTCGCGTTCGAAAGTCAGATCGTGCACCGTAAGCACGGTGCGGCGCGTGAACATCGGCGGCAGGAGAAAGTCGGTGGCGTGGTAAAGATCCGCGGGGCCGGCGAGCACTTCGACGGGCAGCGGCAGACGCGCACGAAACCAGATGCGATGCAGCCAGCGATCGGACAGCTGCGTGGAGACGAAGCGCATGGTGAGCAGCAGCAGCGGCGGCGGCGCAGCGCGGCCCATGCAGAGCAGCGTGTATGCATGCGGCGCCGGAAGTGCGAGCAGCGCGCGCGTCACTTCGCGCGTCAGTCGGCCGATGCCGGCGCTCTGCTGCACGGCCGGGGTGTAGTCGATCGTGATGCGCGACATAGCATTGCGCGCTACAAAGCGCTCTCCACGCCAGCGTCGGAGTCACGCTGCGTCCATTTCACATTGCGAAAAGTAACCAGCCGATTCACCACGTAATTCCAGACCATGACGACAATCGCAGCAATGCCCTTCGTCAGATTCAGGCCGATGCCCTGATGATGTGACGAGATCAACGCGAAAGGCACCGCAGCGAGCATCGCATCGATCAGGTGATTGAATCCAAAAAAAATCAGTTCATTGATGCCGAGGCCGACGGCATTCACAGCAAGGAAAACTGGCAGCTGTTTGCGCTTCGGCTCGCTGCGCGATTCGGGGTACACCCACAAGCGGTTCCAGATAAAGTTATTGATCGCCGCAGCGATGAAAGCGACACCGAGCGCCACAGGCTCAGCCATGCGGCCGAAGTACGTGAGGAGATTCAGCAGCATGTAATCGACGATAAGGCCGCTGAAGCCGACTGCTGCGAATTTGGCGAAACGCTTGATCTCACCTTTGTTGGCGCGCGCAACGCCATAAATTTTCGTTTGTCTCATAGTCTACAAAAGCGAGCACCTGCTCAGCCTCAAACCAATTTATCCCGCGAAACGGGTTGAGAAATTGGCCGGTCTGAGTAATTGCGAAAACGATCGAACCAGTCAGCGCTGCGCTGCAGACGCGCCGCACGATGAACCGGCTCACCGGCACGAGAAAGCTCATGACCTTCGCGCGGATAGCGTACGAACTCGACAGTTTTTTTCATGACGGCCAGCGCCTGAAAAAGCTGTTCAGCCTGTTCGATGGGCACACGGTAATCGAGATCACTGTGCTCGATCAGCAGCGGCGTATTCACACTCTGCGCATGCGCGATCGGCGACATCTGCCACAGCAGCGGCGCATCTTCCCACGGGCTCACGCCGAGCTCGAAGTCGAAGAAAGTCGGAATATCCGAAGTATTCCGCGCAGAGAGCAGGTTGTATACGCCGCGTTGTGCGACAGCGGCGCAGAAGCGATCCGTGTGCGCAATGATCCACGCCGTCAGATAACCGCCATAGCTGCCGCCAGTGATCATCATTTGTTCGTCATTGATGAAGCCGCGCGCGAGCAGCATATCGACGCCGCGCAGCACATCACGCATGGGGCCATCGCCCCAGTCCTTCCAATTCGCCGCGGTGAAATTTTCGCCGTAGCCATCCGAGCCGCGCGGGTTGCAGAAGAACACCGCATAGCCGCGCGCGGCCAGCACCTGAAATTCAGCGAACAAGCTAGGGGTGCCGGGCGACCACTGCGCGTGCGGGCCACCGTGAATCTGCACGATGAGCGGATAGCGGCGCAGCGGGTCAAAGCCCGGCGGCTTCAGCACCCAGCCTTGAATCGTGCGCTCATCCGACGTGAACAACATTTCTTCGACTTCGCCGAGCGCAAGTTCGGAGAGTGCAGCAGCGTTCGGTGCGTAGAGCACGCGCGTGGCACCATCCGGTTCGCGCAGGTACAGCGCGGCGGGATCGGTGGCGGTGCTCGCCACGTAGACGATGCGGCCATCGGGGCCGACGTCGAAGGCGGTGACATCCTGCACACCGCGCGTGAGCGGTTCGAGGCCAGCCAGACTTTCTTCCCGCAGCACGCCGCCGTTATTTTGAAAATCGAGCAACTCACCAACGGTGCCGACACCATTGCGATGCAATGCGACGCGCAGGCTGTTGCTTAGGCCGAGATCGTCAATCAGCCGGCCGCGAATCGCCGTCGGAATAGATGCGGCGCGCAGTTCCGCTTCAAGCGAAACGGCCGCCGGCGCCGTAGCACGCCAGAGATTCACCGCCCCTTCCGACTGCAGCGAAAAGACGAGATATGCGCCGTCATGCGACCAGGCGAAGTCGAGCACATTGCGATCAATTTCTGCAGTGAGATCGATGGTGGGGCCGCCGCCTGCGGGAAGAAGCGCGAGCGTGGTGGTGTGATGACCGTAGCGTTCCTCACGCGTGCGCAGGAAGGCGACCCAGCGGCCGTCGGGCGAAACGCGCGGATCGGAGCAGCTGTGGCCGGCGACGGTGAGGCGCTGCACAGCGACATCGCCGGCTCCGGCTCCGGCTCCGGCGTCATGCGCGCTCAGGCGCACCACATCGTGATAGGCGTACCAGCGCGGGTGTTCCGGTTCGCGCGACAGCGTGCTGTACAGAAATTTGCCGTCATGCGACCAATTCGGATTTCCGAAGCCGGAATTTTGCGCGGTGAGGCGCTGTGGCGTGCTGCGTTCACCTGTTCCGAAACGCGCCGGTGCGGTGCACACGTAAATCTGCCGCCAGCGATCTTCGGTGTAACTCACTCCGGTGCGGTACGGCACGCGCGTGATCGTACGCGGATCAACGCGCTGATTTTCATCATGCGCACGACGTTCTTTTTCCTGACGCAGTTCAAATTCCTGACGCAGTTCAAATTCCTGACGCAGTTCAAAAGACGAACGCACAGCGGTGGAGACAGGCTCGGCGGCGTCCTCAGCGCGCCGTTCGTCCGCGTGCACAGGCGCGACAAAGGCCAGACGCGCGCCATCGGGCGACCAGGCGAACGCCTCTACGCCGACCAAATGCGTCGCCACGGCCTGCGCTTCCCCATGCGACGGCAGTACATAGAGCGCAGATTTTTCGCCGCGGCCGCTGAGAAAAGCAAGCCGCGCGCCATCAGGCGACCAGCGCGGCATGGCATCCTTACCTGAGTTCGTCCAAGGTTCCGGCTCACTCGACGTGGCAAGGTCCATACCCCACACGTTGCGCGTATATGCATCACTTGCGTAATCAACGCTCATGCGCACAAAAGCGACTCGTGCGCCATCCGGAGAAATGCGCACATCACTCAGGTCAATGAGATCAAAAAGGATGGATGGCGTAACGATTTTCATGGAAGCGGACCGATGGTAACACCATGCGGAGAGTGGAGAGTCAGAGTGGAGAGTCAGAGTAAAAAGTTTGCTCTCTACTCTGACTCTCTACTCCGACTTTCTTATCTCCCGTCCATCCGGCCACTTTTCCTCGGGCAGTGAACCCTTGGCGGCGGCGTGAGTGATCCAATCGCCGGAGGAAATGGGATTACGTTTGCCATAGTATTTCGGATTGAACTCATAGACCCAGCATTCGATGAGCGAATCGTCGGCGAGTGTGGCGGTGACGCGATGGCGAAAGTAATAACTGGCCTCATAGTCATCGGGGAAGAAGCGCTCGATGTCATCGAGAAGGGCGAGCGCATTGGGATCAACGGAGTAAATTTCTCCATGTACGAGGCCGGCCTCATCAAGGCGCAGGCCGGGGTACGCGCCGAAATCGTGGATGCGCCCGGGCAGCGTAGCGCTGCCGAGATCACGGCAGCGCGGCAGCAGGCGCGGCATCTCGCGGACGCCGCCCCTGCGCAGGGTTCCGTAGACGAACACATGGTCTTCGCTCATCTGCGCGAGTCTAACCGCTCGATAAACAATGCGCCGGCCATGGTGAGCAGCATAAGCAGCGTGCTCATGGCCATCGCCTGACCGTAGTTCAGCGCGCCGGGTTGGCCGAGATAGCGAAAGATGGCGATCGGCACAGTGGGAAATTCGGGGCGAGCGAGCAGCAGCGCCGCGCCAAATTCACCGAGCGAGATGCTGAAGGCAAACACGGCGGCGGCGGCGAGCGTCGGTGCAAGCAGAGGCATGTCGATGCTGCAGAAGATGCGCCAGGCCGAGGCGCCCTCAACGGCGGCGGCTTCACGCAGCGAGACGTCAAACGCACGCAGCGCCGGCAGCAGCGTGCGCACGAAGAACGGCAGCGCGATCATCGTGTGTGCGATTGGAAGCAGCAGCGGCGACGCGCGCAGATCGAGCGGTGGGCGGTCGAAGGCGACGAAGAAACCGAGGCCGAGCGTAATGGCGCTGGTACCAACGGGCAGCAGCAGCAGCACTTCGCCGATGCGTGAAGTATGTGAGCGGCGCGCCAGCGCATAAGCGAGCGGCAGGCCGAGCGCAGCGACCAGCAGCATAGTGGCAGCGGCAAAGGCGAGTGAATTCAGCACCGCCTGCGACGGCGGTACGAAAAAAAACGACCCGCGCACATTGGCACTCAGCGCTGCGTAATAGCGCAACGGATCGCCATCAGCGGCGAGCGAGCGATGCACGAGCGCGGTGAGCGGCAAGCCGATCAGCAGCGTAATGCCGGCGCGCACAGCGAACGTCAGCGCATATTCGGCGGGGCGGCGCGGAGCGCGGCGCAGGTCGAGGCCGCTGTTTTCCTGCAGCGCATCGTTCTGCAGGTGCGTCGAGAGTGCCCCGAGCAGCAGCGTGACGAGCATCTGCAGCAGCGCCAGCGACGCAGCGACGTCGAGCCGGAGCAATTGCGCGGTCTGCCGATAGATCGACACTTCGAGCGTGGCGTGCTGCATGCCACCGAGCATGAGCACCACGCCAAAGCTGCTGAACGTGAACAGAAAAATCAGCGCGGCAGCAGCGACGATGGATGGCAGAGCAAGTGGCAGCGTGACCCAGCGCAGGCGTGCCCAGGCGTCGGCGCCATCGACCAGCGCAGCCTCTTCGATCTGCGGATCGACGGAAGACCACCATGCGCCGACGACGCGAATTACCACGCTGACGTTATAGAACACATGCGCGAGAAGAATGGCACCGAGCGTGCCGATGAGCGCCGGGCCAAGCAGCGCTATAAAAGCGGCGGCGACGACGACGGTCGGCAGCACAAAAGGCGCGGTGGCGAGTGCGCGCCAAAGTGGTTGCGCGGCGAAGCGAAAGCGTGCGAAAGCCCATGCAGCGGGCAGGCCAACGAGCAGCGTGAGCGCAGTCGAGAGCGTCGCCTGGTACAGGCTCCAGCCAAGCACGCGCAGATTTGCGGGCGCGGAGAGCACAGTAAGCGGATCGACGCCGCGGCTGAGCAGGCCGGGCGTAAAACTGACGCGCGCGATGGCGAAAATAGGAACAAGGAAGAAGAGCGTAAAAAAGAGGAGAGCGGGGAAGAAAGAGAGAAAAGAGGAGAGAGTAGAAATTCGAGAAGAACGAGAAGAACGAGAAGAGAGATTTGCACGAAGATGTGAATTGCGTGCAGTTTCTTTTTCCTCTTTTCTGTTCACTCTTTCTCTCCCCTTCTTTCCTCTCCCCTCACAAGGAGACATGTTCTCGGCCACGCCATTGTCAGAGCCGCGCCTTAAGCGCAAGCCATGGCTGAATCGAAGTACGTCCTTTCAGGGCTTAAAGCTTCAAAGGAGAGACGCGCACCCCGGTCGGGTTCATCCGTGATGGCCTAAACAAATGCCCCTTGTCAGCCCCTCACACCGCTGCACGTTTTCTCTCCATTCTTTCCAATCTACTCTCTGCCCCTATTTCCGCACCACGATGCGCCCTTCGTCCGCAGCATGCACCTCACCGACGATCCACGCGTCTTCGCCCTGGCGGCGCATGGCGGCGACAAATTCGGCAGCGTGCGCGGCGGCGATGGGCAACAGCAGGCCGCCGCTGGTTTCGGGATCGTAAAGCAGCATGCGCTGCCATTCGGGGATGGCGTCATCAAAGTGCACGTGCGCTTCGGCGGCGGCCTTGTTCGTAGAAGCGCCACCGGGGAAGATCCATTCCTGTGCATATTCGGCGGCGCCGGGCAGCAGCGGAATTTCAGAAAAGCGAAAGACAAATTCGACGCCGGCCTGCGACGCCATTTCGAGTGCGTGGCCAAGCAGGCCGAAGCCGGTGATGTCAGTGCCGCCGCGCGGATGAAACGCCACGGCGACGCGCGCGGCGGCGCGATTCAGGCGCGACATGCTGGCAATCGCGGCAGCGACATGTTCCGGCTGCGCCAGATCACGCTTGAGTGCAGTGGTGACGACGCCGGCGCCGATCGGCTTGGTGAGCACGAGGACGTCGCCCGGCCGTGCGCCGCCCTTGGCGGTGACGGCATCCGGATGAATCAGGCCGATGACACACAGGCCGTACTTCGGCTCCTTGTCCTTGATGGTGTGGCCGCCGATGATGGCGGCGCCGGCTTCGGCGACCTTGTCGGCGCCGCCGCGCAGAATGTCACTGACAATCTCCGCCGGCAGATCGTCGGGAAGCGCGGCGATGTTCAGTGCAAAAAGTACCTCGCCACCCATCGCGTAGACGTCGCTGAGCGCGTTGGCGGCGGCGATGGCGCCATAGGCATACGCGTCATCGACGACAGGCGTGAAAAAATCTACCGTGGCGACGATCGCCTGTGAATCGTTCAGGCGATAGACCGCGGCGTCGTCCGGTTCGGCCAGCCCGACGAGGACGCTCGGGTGCTGTGCCGCCGAAAAGCGCTGCTGAAGCGGCTGCAACACGGCAGCCAGCATTTCTGCGCTGAGTTTGCCCGCTCACCCAGCGCAGGACGCCAGGGAAGTAAGCTTGATCATGCGACCGGTGGACATGGGCGCTTATTGTAGGGGAAAGAAGTTCGAAGTTCCGAGGGCAGAAGCAGAGTTCCGAGTTCCGAGAAATCGTGCGCAGCACGCGCATCGACGTCAAGGCCTGCGAGGGCCGAGGGACCCAGACCGATGGTCTGGGCTGGGGCTGCGTCGCGCCGTTGGCGCTTCAAGCCCTGAAAGGGCGTACTGCGGTTTCAGCCAGGGCTTGCGCTGAAGGCGCGGCCCTGGCTGCGATGGGCAGGGCGACGCAAGCGTCGCCCCCACCTACTTCATATCCATTGCGTAATACGGCCCGACCTGCGGTACGTAGTGCTGATACAGCAGCAACGTGCTGAGCGCATATGTCTTCATGCGCGACAGATGCACCGTCACCCGCATCGTCGCCGGGTCATACGTCTGGCCCGGGACGAGCGCCCATTGACCGCCGACCGCCGTCGTCCGACCACCGTCGTCCATCGTCCGTCGTCCGTCGTCCATACGGCGGTCTGCGGTCGGTGGTTGGCGGTCGGCGATGGGCACGAACACATACAGCCATGGCCGCTCGCCGTTCGGCACGATGCTCGGGTCCACCGGCAGCTCGATCGTAATCGGCTGCGAGATCTCCGACACCGGGATCCAGTTCAGCTCCGCGTCCAGCCGGAACACGTACATCAGCACGTTGCCCAGCGGCGGGATCGGCGGCGAAACCGGCGTGTACGTCAGCACGAAGTTGTAGCCCAGCGCCGGCACCGTCACCGTCGCGCCACTCGCCGTGGTGATCACGCCGCCCGTCGCCGG